>CAIYPA010000323.1 GCA_903927965.1 uncultured Bacteroidia bacterium
CGTAAAACCATATATGGTGAAACAAGCCAAGGTATTGTTGGCAGGAACTGATGTTTTTGTTGGATGTGTGATCGGTTTTCCGGCAGGCAACTCCACGATTGCAGCCAAAGTTTATGAAACTGAAACTGCTTGTAACGATGGTGCTGTTGAGATTGATATGGTGATCAACATTGGAAAGGCACTTCAGGGCGATTGGGATTATATTGAGGAGGAGATTGGCGCGGTTACCAATACGTGCCATAGGAATGAGGCAATTGTCAAGGTAATTTTCGAAACGGACTACGTCACAAACAATGCCGACATCATCAAACTTTGTGAAATCTGTACCAAGGTTGGGGCCGACTATGTCAAAACCTCTTCCGGTTTTGGTTTTGTAAAAGGGAAAGATGGAAAATATGATTATGTGGGGGCAACCATCCCCAATCTGCTATTGATGAGGCAACATTCCGGCCCAAACGTGAAGGTAAAAGCTGCCGGCGGTGTCCGTACACTCGATCAGCTAATTGCAGTCCAGGATGCCGGGTGCAGCCGTTGCGGGGCGACTGCCACAACTGTTATTCTGGAAGATGCGATCAAGAGGTTTGGGGAAGTTTAGTGAGCAAGGTTTTTAAATTTACTGACTAACTCTTTTATTCAAGTTTACTATTTTTTGGAATTAACTCGAATATTCAACACTTTATATATCAGATATTTGAACCAATCTTTCCCTTGCCTACCTTTAGGAATTGGCGTGTCGTTTAAAAGTAATTCGCTTTCGTTAATGCCTTGAGCCACGGTGTTTTTGTTGCCATAAATATTGGTTATATTGGTCGTGCCTCCTTTTTCGTAAGCCGTTAATTGCACTTGCGGTATATAATTCCCCAACAAGCTGTTGATTTCTACTTCTTCAGTACTATTTGAACATACCAGATATTTCCTCTTTTTATTGATAAAATTGTTGATCGTTTTCAGGTTGAAATAATGCTTAACCTCCGATTTTTCACATCCGACACAATTGCATCCAAACTCTTCATCACAAACCAGATTTGTATAACTTTCGTTGATCTCCTCAATTTTTTCGCCGATCAATCTCAACAAATCACGTTTCCCGCCACCTTCAACCTTTATTTCGATGATGTTCTTGTTTTCAAACCGGTTTTCGGTCACGATGGCACGGGTATTTTTGTACTCGAACAAGACACCATATTTCCAAAAAGTATCTTTGTAAATGTGCTTGTGCAGCATGACAATCAACTGCGACAGGATCCCTTTTGGCATAAATTTGTAATTGTACCTGAATACCAAATTCGAATCATTTGTTCGCCATTCGTAAGCAACCAATTTGTCGCTGAAAAGCTGTGGTGCAAGATAATAACCTTTTCTGTGCTGGTAGCAAATCTTGAACTCTTCGTTTTTCATCAGGTTGAGCAATTCGGGTTCCTTCCCTTTAAACTGTGGCTCGTCCCAAATCGAAATCAAATCTTCGTCGGTAAATTGCCCGAAGGTTTCGTTTTTGATTTTGGCATTGTCGAACACATTGTAAATCCCCTTTGTGACCCATTCGTAATTGAGAAAAATGGTGTTCCGCAAATTGAGATCGTTCCTGAAATGGAGGAATACGCCCAGATCGTGAAAATAATCGCTTAAAAACAAAGCCCTTTCCTTGTCCAATCCCTTGGTTTCGCAAATTTTATAGTAGTCTTCAATGCTTATGTAATTCAACTTTTTAGCTTGTAAATCAGCTATTTCCTTTCGGATTTCGACCCACGATACGGGCAATTTGTCGCCAATCCCTTCAAGTATCCTCTTGCGCAGGATATCGTAAATTGTCGATTTCAGGGACCCTATCGTATGGCAATGTTTTTCGTTCCATTGCACATGTTGGGTATTGCAACTAACTTTTTGCAAACCGTCATAAATTTGAGGATAGGCATTCTTATAAGATTCGATACTAAGTTCGTTATGCGACTGGTCCGCCTTGTTCTGGACCAAAATTACAGGACTTTTACCTGCAAGTGTGTTGATGATGTTCAACCAATAAAAGAAATCGTCGAAACGCAAATCTTTGCGGGCTTCGGTAACGAACAAATACAAAGAGCGTTTGGTAAGGAAAAACTGGTGCGTGGCATGATAAACCTCCTGTCCGCCAAAGTCCCAGATATTGAACCTAAAATCCTTGGCGGTCTTGACATCCTCCTTTGGGACCATCCATTTCAACACATCTATCCCCTCGGTAGATTTCTCATTCAAATCTATTTTGAAATCCTCCTGGCTCAAAGCTTTTGCAATGGTGCTTTTGCCGGCGCGTTCTTCGCCCACAAGGATCAACTTCGCCTCAAACAAATAGTCGAATTCAACTTTTTCACCTTTGTAAATACTTTTGAAATAATTGATTACCGCTTTTTTCCCCTGTTGGACAATTTCAATGGGAGGACTTTGTAATTTTAGGTTGCCGTCGATGTTAAAATCAAAATGATCGCGGACAAAGTATTTTGTAAGGTTTTGCAGGTTTCTCAGCCCACACCAGCTTAAATACAAAAATTTCAATTCCGGCAAATCTGAATTTATGTTGATTTCTATCAGGTTTTGGTTATTGCTTAAATCCAGGAGCTTTAACTTGGGCAAACTGACAAGGATTTCAAATTTGTTTAAAACACCGCTTTTTTCAGATGATCCGCGAATCGTAATGCTTTGCAAATTGGGACATTCGCAGTTGAAACTGATTTTTTCGATTGCTGAATAACTAAGTTCCAAATATCGAAGTTTACTTTGTACGTTTTCAAACCTAATCTCTTTTAATTCAAGATTGTTTAAAAGAGATATAAATTCAAGATTTTCGTCTTTTTTGAAGGTTAGAACCCCGTTTTCAATTTTTGGCGGTTTTGTACTTTCAAGAGTTGTCAAGTCCTTGAATTTAAACATGGTAAATTTTTCCATATCAATATTAATTTTAGTAAAATCTGGTGCATAGCACCTTTTAAGCCCGAACCAGCCCCAAACTTCCAAGCTCATAGGGGAACTACACCGTAAATAAAAACCGGAAACCATTAATGTCCCAGGCGAAGTCGGGAGTAATGATTCTGCGACTAGCAACACGGCAGCCTTCGGAGTCGTCGTGCCAAGAACCGCCACGCAAAACACGGTTAGGGCTATTTCTTAAGTTGACCGGATTCATCTTTACCGATTTTTTAAAGAAACCATGATCGTAAAAATCCCAACACCACTCAAACACATTGCCGCTCATATCATAGATTCCGAGCTCATTCGGGAATTTTAAACCTACAGGTTTGGTCTCATTAGATGTGTTTTCATCGTACCATCCAACATGTTCAAGGTTATTGCTGCCGGCATAGATACATGTGGGTTCACCCTTTGGTGTGTCCCTGCGTTTAATGCCACCGCGGGCAGCATATTCCCATTCGGCATCGGTTGGTAACCTGAAACCTTGAACATTGCCAATTTCGGTTTTTTTTCCTATACTGTCAATGAATTTATAACCTTTATCGCAGACAGGTTCCAAACAGATCCGGTGATTCAGAACATTGCAAAAGTCAACAGCATCAAACCACGAAACTCTTTCGACTGGATGGTTTATACCTTGAAATTCACTTGGGTTCTTCTTTCCGGTTACTGCAGTATAAATTTCCTGTGTAACCTGAATTTCAGCGATATAGAAGTGTGAAAGTTCAATTGGTTTCCCGTTGCAATTAATGAATTCGCCACCTTCCACAAAAATAAGTTTAAAGCTGGGGATCATACCTTCCGGGTCTTTAAAAGTAAGGTTTCCGGTAATTTCGTCCTTCGTGAAATATTTCTCCAATTGTTCCAAAGTACTCATATTATAATTGACTGATAAGGGATATGTATGTTCTTGTTGATTTGGCTGTTCAAAATTTTACGGGTTTAAAAGTAATAAATAAACAAGATAATCAGTTCAAACCGTAGGATAGAATTTCTGTGGGGGCGGACCTGCGTGTCCGCCCACCATGTATGTCCATCAACCCATTTATTGGGATTGGAAAGACGTTCCAAAAGAATAAGGGCGGACACATAGGTCCGCCCCTACGACATTTTCAAATTCTCCTTTTCTCCCCTTCCCACCATCCCTTCTCTGTCCGAAAGGGCATTACCTCTTTTCCGAACATTCGGGGGGCGGACGGTTTTGGGAGGTGGCGTCTTTTCCCCCGGGTTTCGCAGCCCCACCGTCTTTTGAGCAATGACCAAGTTTTTTTTCGGGGACCGCTTACCCAAGGCTATTAATGTTCAACCCTTGCAGGGTTGCCATATATTTGGTTTTCAGTCCCCCGGTTCCGCAAGCTCCACCGGGGGTTATTCAGATTAACCCACTGCGTGGTATTGTCCGTGTAAGGATTTTGAACCCATTCCAAATTGGCAAAACCTTCCAACCCATTGATCACGAAGTGATCAATGGCTAATAGCTATGAATGAAATCCATGGGAAAGGAACGGTAAGCGATACAAAACCATGTGATCACGAAGTGATCGAACGTGAATAGCCACAGATGAAATCTGTGGATAAGGATGACAATCAGACCCATCCTCCCGATCCTGAAGGGATCGAACGTGAAAACCGCGGGATTGCATCTCCTAAAATTGAAAAAGACGAACATATCAAAAAGGCCGATCATTATGGAAAGTACGATCAAAAGGTTAGGGAAAAAATGAATTTTAAAGGCACGTAGCCAAAAGTTTATATCCTTGACAATCAATTTAATTACCGCTTATAAAGCCGCATTCTTTTTGAGTTGCTTTAAAGTTTCATAAAAATTTTTCATCAATTGAGGGATTAAAGTATTTAATTCAATTTTTTCTTTTTTAATCCAAAGGGCTATTTCAGGTTCAAGATTGAAGTTTGCACGAACCGACCATGATAATTTTCCGCTCCTAAAATCTTCATCTGTGATATCAGGGTCATCGCTAAAATCAATATCATCGTCAGCATATTCGATCAATTTTTCCGGAACCCGAAAATTATGTTGATTTAGTAAAGCTGCTTGACTAAAACCAATTTTCTCATCATTAAAATCAACCTCAATATTTTGTGGAATCTCATTTTGGAGGAGCATAAAGACTAAGTCTCTCCAATACATTTTATTTAAAATTTCCATTGCCTATAAATTATTGTTGTAATCTATTCTTTCCTTTCTACTTGCAGATCGTGCTGAAATGATCCGATAAGTTGCATCACGGACTGTGTAAATAACGGATAAAATCAGGTCCATTGATTTACCTACCACTTTAACACGTTGTTCTCCATAGTCTGACCGGTTATCTAATGTCTCTATCTTGTTTTCATCGCTAAAAACTTCCACTGCCTGATGGAAGTCAACACTATGCTTGATAAGATTCGAAATATTTTTATTTTCGTCCCACTCAAATTGCATAATCATAAGCTATTACTGTAAATGTAAAACAATATTCGAAGGTACAATAAATCTTTTATCAAATAGCAAAGTTAATCTAAAATCAACAAGTGATTCTTGTAAACAATTTTCTGGCATCGAAGTTTCTTTTGATTTTGTTTTCCAGAAATGATAATTCTCAAAAAACTTAATATCTTCGTATTTGTCTCAAAAGTTCAATCTTCCATGAAAAATACAATCAAAGTGATCGGTTTCGATGCCGACGACACGCTATGGGTCAACGAACCCAACTACCAGGAGGCCGAAAAAGAGTTGTGCCGGGTACTTGAACCATATTTGGAGGGAGAAGAAACCTCCAAAGAATTGTTTAGGACCGAAATGCAGAACCTTGAAATCTATGGGTTTGGTGCCAAAGGGTTTCTGCTATCAATGATTGAAACCGCAATCCGGGTTACCAATAGGATCATTACCTCCGAAGAAATTGGCCGCATCATCGTAATCGGTAAATCGTTGTTGGACAAGCCTGTTGTTTTGCTGGACGGTGTGGAATCCGTACTTCAATCGTTGCAACCAGCATATCGGTTGATCCTTGCCACAAAGGGCGACCTTTTGGATCAGGAAAGGAAACTGGAAAAATCGGGACTAGCAAAGTACTTCCACCACATCGAGATTATGAGCGACAAACAAGAAATCAACTATAGGAAGCTTTTGGCACGTTTGGACATTCAACCCAATGAATTCCTGATGGTTGGCAATTCCATCAAATCGGACATCCTTCCTGTCCAAGCGATTGGAGCAAAGGCTATCCATGTACCTTTTGAGGTGACCTGGCAACACGAAAAAATGCATCCTTTTTCATCTGAAGTGGACATTGTAACTGTGGATAGGCTTGCAGATATTTTGGAAATGCTACTAAGGGAATAATTTGAAAATTTGCCGATTTGGAAATTTGAAAATGGTTATAAAACCAACCTATGTGCCTGTATGAAAATCCTATGTACCTATTTGTTAAATCTTTAAACGCAGGGTGCATAGGGATAACGTAAAGGCACAGCAGGAATCTCTAAACATCATTTTAAGGTTGCTTTCTCAATAAATAAGAGCCATTACTCTTAAAATCTTCATCTTGCGGGTGAAGCACCACAATGTCGTCCCCCTCGTTCCTGGCAACAGTTATCGCAAATATCTTTATTTTGTCATTATCGGGCAAAGTAAGTTGGTCCGTTTTCCCACTTAGATTGATTTCGTATTTGAAAAGGTAGCAATAGGCATAGGGTATATTTTGTGTCGGATAGCCAAAATGATAATGCGATGCAAACCAGGCAATGTTGTCCCGTTTTAAAAAGGGCGGCTTTATATTGAGGACAGTAAATCCGTCAAGGTCAAACTGCCTGTCGTAATGCTGCCCGATAAATCCTGTCCACTTCGCAATTGTCAGGTTAAGAGGCTTTCCATTGACTTTAAAAACACCTTGTGTTTCTTCGGTTGCCGAAGCCAAAATGAAAACCTTGTTGAAATCACCATCCGGTAATTTGATGGATTGTCCTTTACAGGTGACAACATTCTTCTGCAAATCGGCAGTACTTCCCATTTTAAACCGAATACCTTCACTTACTATTTCAGCGGGGATCATTTCGGCAGGGTAATTTTTGACATTCCCATGAGAAGTAGGGTCGTACTTATCCACAATGTCACCATCAGTCCGGTTATCGTCAAAACTCATTACATCCTGATCATAAGACAAATCCACAACAGATTGATTCATTGCATTTTTCACATTTCCTGCAAGTTTAACCGCAAAGCTGCGGATTGTATAATGCGATAAGTCGAAGTTGACCGAATTTCCTGCAATTTTAACTTCCCCAATTCTTTGTTCCTGTCCGTTGACCTCATAGGCATCGGCAATTTTTCCCGGAAAAACAAGGCCGACTCCAGTTTGATCCTTTCCGGTCAATTCATTGACCCTGACAATAAAATAGTCGTTTGCCTCTGCTTTTTTCAAGGCCATCAGTCCAACATTCGGATTATTTATTTTCATAAACGAATAAGACGTCCCCTCTTTCCCTGAATGTTTTGGAGCCTCAAAAGCCACCAATGGTTTGTTCAGAAACTCTGCCTGCCACGGGGCTTCGCTTTGTGACCAATCACCACTGTGGCTGTATAACCCATATTTCATATTTTGAATGCCCCAATCTTGGGTTGACTGGTAAAGCCATGTGGGACAAAGCTTTGCAGATGGGGTATAAAGTAATGTCAACCGCAATGTATTGTTGTCGGGTTTATCGGATCCGAATTTACAATCTTCAAGGACCGTCACCCCAAATTTTCCGGATCGATCCGTAAGGTCGAACCACATTTTTGATGGGACCTCGAATTTGTGGTCATGGTTGGTATTTCGCTGAACAGCCCCGACTCCAAGGTTATAGGTCGCATTTTCATTTTCGGCAACAAATGGGAAGGATGCTTTCAGGCTCACACCGGTCGATTGCCAATCTATTGAATTGGAGACCTCCACACGTTTACCTGCTTCACCCGCTGCAAGGGAAACAATCTGCCTGATTTCGGAATTTTGTCCTTTGCGCATCACCTCGAATGCTACACGGACCGGTCCATTTTCGACCATCCTGATCGTCACTTCATGGTCCATAAAATCAAACGGCGGATTCTTACGGTCGTACCAGAACATATTCCATGAAGGTTCCTTCTCGGGATTTTCGTGCAGAAATTCCAGCCTGGCCGGACTTATGAGCAATTCGCGATTTTGTTTTTTATCGAAGATTGAAGACAAATCACCATCCTCATTGATTGTTACTTTGTAATAGTCGTTCTCCAATGTATTTGGCTCAATATGAAGGGAATTGGGTATGAAGTGGTTTGGGGCCGCCGATTCCCTAACATCATAGACAGACATTCCAAGAGAGGGAGTTCTGGCAAGGAAAAGGAATTTTATTTTATTCCGCTTTCGGGAAACAATTTGGGATGGAACTTCCTTCCCATTTGAATCAAAGACCTTTAGGTATCCAGGAAGGGTCTCGAAACTTAATTCTGCAGTACAAACATCTTCACGCTCTGTAGCTACAGGATTATACACTACAATTGCCCTCCCTTTAACCTGAGTATTCAGTTGGGATGAAACATTCCCAAGCGAACTTTTCAAAACTTCGTTAAACCCGTTTTGGGCGACCAACTCATCATTCCAGGCCAACTGAAATGCACTTGGAATGGCGGTTCCCGGCAATACGTCGTGCATCTGGCTACCCAAAACAAGTTCCCATGACCGATTGAGTTTTTCAATAGGATATGGCGTATTTGTAAGGTAATTGGCCATTGAAGCCACCAACTCTGCTGACTGTGCCAGATTTTCATTTTTGCGGTTCATCCGTTTCATGAAAGATTGGGAAGTCATCGATCCGGCAGAATGTTCAACCAACAATAAATCACCCGAATAGACAGGCAATTTTTTTTTGATCTCTGGGGTAATATCTTTGTACATCTGATCGGAAGAGGTCAGCACAACCTTTAGCTTGCTGTCTGCATTGTGCAAGCTTCCCTCGGCATTGATCACATCGCGGTCACGCAAGCCGCCGCCCATGTCTCCACACCCATAATAGCGGTAATCGAAGGTGATCCCATACTTTTTAAAATCTTCAGTGAGACGGTTGTCCCAATACTTATCAATATCAAGACGGGGCAACAAATCGCCATCATAATCGGTCGCATCAAGGACGGCAACCACCCCTTTCCCATCGGGGCCATTCCAAACCCCAACATTGAAAGGGAGGGGAACCGCAGTGGCAAGATTGGGGATGGTCAGCTTTTGTGTCGAAAAACCGATCAATCCCGAGTGGTGGAGGACAGACGGAAGGCTGGCAATAAACCCGAAACAGTCGGGCAACATATAGTCAACACTTTCCTTCCCAAACTCCTTCCTGAAATAATTATTGCCATAAAGGATTTGCCTGAGTACAGATTCTGGCGAGGAAACATTCACTTCTCCCTCCTCCATTGAAGAACCTGCAATGCACCATCTCCCTTTATCAATGTATCCTTTTAACTTCTTAAACAGCTCAGGATGATACTCCTTCATCAGGTGATAACGTCTGGCTCCTGTAAAGTTGAAAATGTAATCAGGATACTTTTCAAACAAACGGTAATTCTCCTCCATTGTATTCTTAAGGTACTCGCTGACAGTCGTTTTGTAGTCCCATTCATACTCCGAATCGAGATGGGTGTAACCAATTGTATAGAGGACACGCTCTTTTGAAATGTCGTATTTTGCCCTTCGTTCAATCGGTTGCGAGAAAACGTCTATAGGCAATAAAAGAAAAAATAAAAGTATATAATTGATATTCATTAATTTATATGAATTCTTCATTTTATGGACATATTTATTGAAACAAAAGAAGTTTCGTAAACTATTTATTGGTCGATCTAATCGCAAATATTTTATTATTTAATTGATCTACTGATATTTGCAATTAATTAACAACTATTTATAAGCGGGATCCGAAGCCTTTGGTTTTCCTTCAAAAGTCAGTTCGATTACGTTCAGATAGGAATCGACAGGTTCCTGAGGAAGGTCGTGCAACCAAACGCGGTCACTTTTTTGTTCGATCCTGGCGTATTGGCCGTTGGCAAGATAACAGGCCGATTTCACTTTGCTCCCGCACCACGCCAAAGGGACAGTGGAACCAGGCCAGCGTTGGATCAACAGGTAAACTTTGTCGTTGACCATGGAAACCATGCCCAGATTGGGTGCCACTATTGGAGACGGACCTGCCCCATAAAATGCTTTGCCATTAACGCTCATCCATTTGCCAATGTGATCCAGGATGTCAACCTGTTCATCGGGTAGTTGACCATTACCATTAGGACTTACATTCAATAGAAAATTCCCGCCTTGTGAGGAGCAAGAAGCGAGCAAACGCAAAATCTCGGCAACAGGTTTGTAATTGCGATCGTATGGCGCATAACCCCAAGTCCGGTTCATACAGAAACAGGATTCCCACGGCCTTGACTGGGCAGTCACCGTATTTTCGGGAGTCCCAAAATCACCAGGCAGCCCTGCACGGTCATTGATCAAAAGTTCAGGTTGGAGTTTTCTTGCCATTTCCAGCAACTCTTTCGAACGCCACCCTTCCGGTCCATCAACAGTCAATCCATCAAACCACAAAATATCGACTTTCCCATAATTCGTCAACAATTCACGAACCTGACTATATGCCTGATCAGCAAGCAATTTCATAGTTTCAGGTTTTAAAGGCGAACCTTGTGGTAAAACTCCTGGAAAATGCCAGTCCTGCAACGAGTAATAAAACCCCATCCTCATTCTGGCAGCATGACAAGCTTCCACAAATTCCCTGATCAGGTCGCGCTTTGCCCCGGTTTTTGGTGCGGTAAAATCGGAAACCTTGCTGTCGAACAGGCAGAAACCATCGTGATGGCGCGTGGTCAGGACAACATATTTCATACCGGCAGCTTTGGCTTTCGCTACCCATATTTTTGGGTCATAATTCTGAGGGTTGAACTGGTCGGCCAGAAGTTTGTATTCAGAAAATGGGACATGTTCCTGGTACATCAGCCACTCGCCCCGTCCCGGAATGGAATAGACACCCCAATGGATAAACATTCCAAAACGGGCCTCCTGCCACCAGGCGATTTTCGAATCTTGGGAATAGGTGGTGCTGATTGTAAATGATATAAGTAGAAATAGGAGAAATAATTTGAAATGTTGGTTCATGCTTTATTATTAAGTAGTTGCATATCGTATTTTAGTGATAGCCTCACTTTGAGTGAGACTATCACTAATTGGCTTTCCTGCTTTTCAGGTACTCCAAAAGTGCCTGCGGATTATCGGTTTGAATCCCGTCCGTTCCCCAGCCGATGATTTGTTCCCACTCTTCAGGGGTCCGTTTCTTTTCGTCAACAAATACTTTTGCGTGATTGGCATGAGCAGATTTCACAAAACTTTCTGTCAACTGTCCCATATCGCTTGCAATTACACGTGGATAAACCTGATTGACAACGTCTTGTATATTCTTTTCTGGTCCAGGATCAGGCATGGGCAAACATTTGTACGACAGGTCTTTAAGTTTTTTGATCACTTCCATTCGGGAAGCCGGGATATACCAGATGATATCGCGTTCCATGTCATATTTTTTAATGATGGGAAGCAGTTCGGTAACCAGATCTTCCTTGAGGTCGAGGTAAACACCAATCTGGCCACGGCACAACTGCAGGATCTCTTCGATCGTGGGAATCCTGGTGTTTTTCCAATCTTGGCCTGTCTTCTCACCAATGTCCATCTGCTTTAGTTCAGCTAGAGTAAAATCTTTGACCTTTCCGGTTTTCCCAACAACATACTGATCAATCGTGGCATTGTGGACGCTGACAATCCTCCCATCCTTGGTCGCACGTGTATCGATCTCGACAAAGTCACATCCAAGATCGATGGCTTTTTGAATTGCTTGCAAAGAATTCTCCGGAATTCCGATATGCGCCCCACGATGGGCAATCACATATGTATTCCCAGTGCGTGGTTTCGGGAAATAATCTTTAACTTCCATCTTCTGTTTTCCATCCGGAGTTTTGGCTGAACCCCATTCGGGGACAGCTTTCAAAGCATCCATGTAATTGTGGATCACATCGGTATGACAGTCTTCCTGCCAGCCACCTTCGCGCAACCACCCATATTCGCCTGTCTGGTCACAAACCACACCATCTTCACGGATAAAATAGGTGATCCACGAAAGGTTGCGAAACGCGATGTCCCTGTATTTCTCACCGCCACCTGCCGCATAAAACATGGCAGTCACAGCCCCAAATGTCGAATTGATGCCGCCCCACGCACGGCGGTCGGTATCCTGCTCACCCACACAGGTAACGCCTCCGGGACGTTCCATCCCAAAATTTCTGATTGCAAACTGGATGCATTGTTCGGCATGTTCTTTCCAAAGCGGATCCAGTTTCTCCTTCTTTTCAATCAGATATCGGGCTAGGTTCAAGGGTGACCAGGCATTCCGGTTGTCCTCTTTTGGCTGATCTTCAAAGAATTGAACCCAAAGTGAATGTTCCCTGTCTTCAGGGGCATTCAACTGATATTCAAGGATCCAGTTCCACAAGCTCCTCCTGGAGGATTGAAATTCATTGTTTCCCATTTCAATTAGCCCGTCAAACAACCTGAGGATATAGACCATATTCCCGCTCCGTTCGCCCCAATACTGACCCGTTTTGGCATCGACCCTGAATGGCCATGGCGAACGGGCTGCATTTCCGGGCCGCATATTTTTTGCCAGAATGCGGGCGTTGTGGATAGCCTGATCGAAATAGCGTTTGTCGTTCGTGGTTTTGAACAATTCGAGCAATGCAAATCCCGCAATTCCACCTTTATCGGGTTCGATCACGTTTTTGCCATAATCGGCATCATTCTGTGAACTTTGCTTTAATGGGAAATCGGTGATCAATCCAGTTGAACGGGTGAAATCAGGATAAACACCTTCGTTTGCTGTATTTGCCTCGTTAACAAGATAATCGCCCATTTTTTTTGCAACATTGAGGACCTTGTCGTTTGTCTTTCCCTTGTATTCCCAGTATTTAAGATAGGAGATGATTCCCATCCCATCCTGTGTTGCTGGGATAAAATCGTTGCGGTACGACTGGTATTTTTCGTTCATAAATGTGATGTAAACGTATGAGGGATAACCCTTTTCGTTAACAGGAGCATTTAAATACCAATTCATTTCTTTCTCAATGGCATCGTCCCAGGTTGTCCATGGGATCAGGCTGGGATCTTTTGTTGAAAAATCGTAGGTTGCAGTGTGCCAGCCTAATTTATCAGGAAGGTAATGAAATTGAGGTTGTCCGCACAATTCGATTTGATATATCATGGTAAACGTTACCGTGACAAGGAGGAGTGGTAAAAATGAGGGTTTCATCTGTATCGCAATTTTCAAGATTTGTTCTGGTTAAAAGTAAATTTTGAGATTTCCTCCTGCTTCGGGTTTTTTAGATAATGCGCGTTAAATATTAACCTCAAAGTTTCGTTTTATCACCTTATCAAAACCGTTAAGGTTTAATTCATTCCAGATTCTCCACCTTAGCAATAATGTCAATCGGTTAGTTTACAGATTCAAAGGATTTGAAATGATAAAAGGAGGGATTCCTTCGATTTTGGATTTCCCTGAAAAGGAGAAGTTAAGCATAAAAATAGAAAGGTCAGAAACAACAGAAATTTATATTCTTTCATATATCAAAAAGATAATTGAAAATATATGTAAATCATTATAATATAGATAGTTGTAACGAAATCCCCCCGCCCCCTTTTTTGAAAGGGGGAGTTCTTCAAATGTGATACGATGCCTTTCAAATAATTGGTTAATAGCTTATTGACATCAATCTTTGATGCACCTTACCGACAATCCTTCGGTTTTGAAATTGAGGCTTGTGTCGCCAAGTTCGGTTTCACCATCTTCGTAATCGTTGTCCAAACGGTAACCTTGTCCATTGGTCTTGCTAAATTGGGTAGAACTCCACCAAAAACCTTTTAGTCCCATACTTTCATAAGTTTCATCGACAGTTCGATTTCCACCGGGAAGGGCGGTGAAGCCACTCGCATTGCTCGCTTCTGTATTTGGCTTCTTCCAATGAGCAGTACCCGTTTCCTTCAATTTTCCTGCGGCCACACTGGGTTCACCAAGTTGGGCCTTTAATGCCTCCCACTCTTCAATCGAAGGCAAATGCCAACCGGATGGACAAACATTTTTGGCTGTTTTCCAATTGTATAAATAACCGTACACCTGCACATTGGCTGCAAGGTTTTTGTAAGCCCAGCAGCCTTCTTCGGCTTTAAATGCAAGATTCTCTCCCATCCAGGTTTGTGTCCCTATTTTTACTGTTTTGTAAGTTTTCCCATCCCTCGGATCTTTAAAGCTGCCTGTAACCTGGGCTATGGAATTTATTGCAATACAAGACATTGCAAGGGTAATCATTAATAATTTGTATGTCATGGTATCAAATTAAAGTTGACCATAAAGAAATTATACTTTTCATTTCTTTTGAAATCTTTCTGACTTAGCGCCTTCGTGGCAAAAAAACTGAGTAAATGTAACCAAAATAGTCATTGCTTTTTCGATTGTCTATTGTGAAATTTCATTTGGGACTGATTTGCACCTTACCAAATAGAACTGCCGCTCCCGGATGGCATATGCCTAGCCGTCCTGATCATCGGATCAACGAAGGTGGTATAATCCTTACTACTTTCCAAAAAACAAACGTTAATTACCTTATTTTCCATTCTTTAACTTTATTTTCATTTACATAAATAATTTCGAATTTTGACTTAGTGTCCGGGTGACTGAAAAGCGGTCAATCTTTGTCAGGGAAGTTGCTCCAGTAGCCAGCCGCCAGTACCACTACTCTGTCATATTGATCGTTTTTGGTTTTACAACTACCAATTGCAATACGATAGCAACGACTACGATCACCGAGAGCATTGCAAAATCGTGGCGCATATTACCGGCATCGGCCGATTTTCCCAGAAAAGTTGTAATCAATGCACCTGCAGAAATCCCGGTCAGGTTCATGATGCCATAACCGGTTGCTCGGTACCTCGGGGAAACAAACTGGCAAAGGATTGGCATATTGTTGACATCGAACATTCCAAAGCCCAAACCAAAAAAGGCGCCACCCAAAAGGATCAGCAAGAAACTTGACCCATATCCCAATAAAAACAGGGCGGGAATTGTAAACATCAACCCAATAACACCCGTGTAAATACGCCCTTTAAGGTTCTTTTGAACCCATCTGTCCGAAATATAACCACCCGAAAGGACTCCTAATAAGGATGACAAAGCCGTTGTAATCGTAGCCAATGGACCTGCCATTGCCATATCCATATGCATGGTATCAGAGTAAAGAGTTGGCAACCAGTTTTTAACTGCCCATCCTGGAAAGCTTGGGGCTGCAAAATAAAACAGGAGTATCCAGAAAGTGATGTTCCCAAACAACATCGCCAGACTTCGCATTGCTATTGAAAATTCTTCCCCAAAGGTCAACTTTTGAAGTTTGTCAACAATATAGGTCTTCTTCTCTTTGACCAGGACCAGTAAAACCAGACTGTAAACGATACCTACCAATCCGAAGAAATGAAAAGTCCCATGCCATGAAAAATTGCTGGCAATAGTCGCACCAAAACCGCCAAAAGCCTGGCCCAGATAAACGCCTGAAAGATGGACCCCAATGGCCAATGAACGGGTTTTACCCTGGTGATAATCTGCAATCAATGCCAATCCTGCAGGCATATAAAACGCCTCGCTAACACCCATGACTGCCCTCAGAACATACAATTGATCGAAAGTTTTTGCATAACCCATGGCCAAAGTAACGCCAGACCAAACAAACAAACTGCCAACAATCATCCATTTGCGGTTGAGCCGATCGGCGATCATCCCCGAAATCGGGCTCATAAAGGCATAGATCCACAGGAAAATGGCCATCAACCTGCCAAAATTCTCTGCTTTGGCCAATTCGGCAATGTCCACCATCATCGACGGTTTCATGGTCGAGAGCATCTGCCTGTCGAGATAATTGAGCAAGGCCACAAACCAAAGCAGGCCGACTACGAGCCATGGGTAAAAATTTTTGTTTTGCATATTGGGTTTTAAAATTTGTACAACATTTTTCAATGTCTTCCACCCCCAACCCCCTATAGGGGGCTAACCTACTGATTCTGAATTGTCAGATAGATAATATTATTCCTCTGATGTAGATTGAAGGATAAAAAGCAAAAATATACATTTATCTGTTAATTAGCACTTTAACTTCACTTTTGATAAACTTTTACATAGTCAACAATGAAAACATCGGGGAAGATGGTTTTGGCGATCTCCTCCGAGTTATTGGGGTATTCCATGCTGAGGATCATGTACTCCTCAATGTTGGAGATACCCTGGGTGATTTCATAAAATTTGTAGCCATCAATGTAAAAAATGTACTTGTCGGGCAACCATTCAAGGGCAAATGTATGAAATCCTTCGCTGACCCCTTTCAGGTAACTCTGATAACCATGGGTGGACTGCTGATGTGGCCCGTAAGCCCAATGGATATTGTGCGAGACAATGTCGGTTCCCAACTTTTTAAAGAATTCCATGATGTCAATCTCCGCACCATAGATTTTCGGATCTTCGCCTTGTGAGATTTTTGTCGATTGTATCCAAAAAGCGGCCCAGACTCCAGGTGATTTCTGAAGTTGTGCCCGACATTCAAAGTAACCATATTTCGCCATAAACCGGTCCTGAGTACTAACAGCACTTCCCAGCATCTTGTCGCCTTTTTTCAACGCATACAACTTCAGGTATCCATCTTCAACTTTGACAGCCTCTTCCGTAACATATGCCAAAGCCCTTGGGCCAACACCACGAACTTTCCACTTCGTTGTATCAAGCTGTTTCCCGTTGAAATTGTCCTCCCATACAAGGTAATAACCAAGTTTCTTCGGCGTGTAATGCCTCTTCGACATTGGTCCTTGTGCCGGACGTTGGGAAAATGAGGGGGAAATTAGAAATAAAATGGAAATAAATAGAAATAATCTTTTCATTTTGAGACTCGTGACTTTTTAGATTTGAGAATATGGATGGAAATGACGTTGAAATATTTAGAAATAAGATAGAAATATTTAGAAATAGTCATATTGCTGAATATCAGATCGTTTCAATTTGTAACTCCGTAGGAGTTCCCCAACAATAACCTTCGGTTTCAACCGGAGGAGGAAGACCGAGATACGAAAACCGGAAACTACAATCTCACAATAAACACCTGTTTTTTAGACTCTTTACCTCCCTCAACTGGAACAGACCGGTTAAAACCAATTGTTTTGCCATCGTTCGACCAGACAACATTTGACACCTCATCTTTAGATTTGGCGGTCAACCGTTTGAACCTCTTTTCAAAAGGTTGGTCCGAAAGATCACAAATCACGATGCTATTGTCCCAGATATAAACAATCGAAGTATTTGAATTGCTCCATCTTGCACAACTTTGAACTCCGAAAGGATGAAAAGTTACCTGAACCGGTTCGCCTCCCAAAGGAGAGATTGTAAATATTTGCTGAACCCCGTTTTGATCACTGGCAAGATAGGCAATTTTGGTTCCATCCGGAGACGAGCGGGTTACACCACCACAACCCGGAAACTGAGTTTCTGAAGTATGGGTCAGTCTTCGTTGGACAGTACCTTTGGGGGGCATTGGGAAAGAAAACGGCGTCCCTTCGAGTGGTCCCCATTCTCCGGGAACGTTGATGGAATCGGGAATATCAACCACAAAAAGTTCATCCACAGGTTTTCCGTCTTTGCTCATCACTTTTCCCGTAAAAGCACGTGCAACCTGAAGTGTACTATCCGCCTTTTTGTAGCCACAGGTTCCGATCCAGCTATCCGAAGCGGCATTGCTGATGTCGTCGCTGCCAGGTTGGGGATTTGGAACAACGCGAACAACGACAGCACTGAACCAATTGCCAATTACTGTCTCATCAGGGCTGTCGTTTTTGAGCAGCACCTTGTGTTTTTGGTTTGAGACGGCGATTGTACGTAGGTTCCATTTTACCGAGGTTGAATCTTCGAGCTTCTTCATAATGGCATCGTTGTAGGTATAACCGACCCATTTCCCATCACGGCTCCACTCATGACGGTGTGTCCCCCCGCGCAATGCACCCGTTGTGAAAGGATAGGTAATGTCGCGCGAATCCATGTTGATCGCAACACCGGGGTGGTCAACATTGACTATAACGCCTGTGCGTCGCCATTGCTGGTAGGGATTCTTTTCGGTGCAAACAGGCAATCCGTGGATAAAGATCACCTTGTTTTCGATGGGATGGTAACTGACCGCCCCTGCTCCAGGGCCATAATCCTTATTGTCAGGCACTTCAAATAGCACCTCTGTTTTACCTGTTTCAATATTGACCCTTTCAACCGAAGGGCTTCCACCGATGCCGCCAATACCGGTCCGGGTATCGTAAACCAACCATTTCCCATCGGGCGAGAAGTTGTCGTTGTTGTCGAGATCATGGTTTTTGGTCTGATCGTGAGTCAGTTGGATCTCCTTTAAATAAGGTTCCGGTGCAGTACACGCACCCAAAATCAAAATAATTGCGGCTAATATCCTGGTATTCAAAATTCGTTAGTTTTAAAATTTCACTTCAAGGTCAATTCATCCCTGCTAAAGTAAATTTCATGAACTACTCAGACTTCCTTTATTTTAGGGAAATAGCGTTAAATTTTAACAGATATAAAATAATAAATGTCTCGCGAAGAACGCTAAGTGTCGCAAAGTTCATTTGATGCTTTGCGATCTTTGCGGGCTTTGCGTGAATCTTTATATAACATCCTATTTAGAAGCAGGTTGCTCACTCATCTCAAATCGTAAAACACCACCTTGAACAATCTCGGAATGTTTAAACCAGAAACGGTCGAGCAGGACACCATTCAACCAGACTTTCTTTACGTATTTATTCTTCTGGGAATAGTTTGTCGTTTCGATTGTAAGGAGTTTGTCGCCGATTTTAATCTCCGCTTTTTTGAAGAGTGGAGCGCCAATCTGGTAAATATCAGACCCTGCAACCGGATAAATTCCCAGTGAACTAAAAACATACCATGAAGATAAAGTTCCTGCATCGTCATCGCCATCAATCCCATCATAACCGGCACCATACTTGTTGTCAAGGATCCAACGTACCCATTTCTGCGTCAGGTCGGGGCATCCTGCCGAATTGAAAAGGTAAGCAGCATGTAGATCGGGTTCGTTACCATGCCAGTAAAACGACCCAGGACTCCAGGTTCCACGAGCTGAATCGGACTTTGCAAAGAAATCGTTGAGCTCGTTCACAAAATAGTCCTTGCTCTTAAACAGTGAAATCAATCCATCGGGATCGAAGAATACGGCCCATCGCCATTGCAGGGCACTTCCCTCAACATAGGCATTTGTATATTTGTGGTCGAAATCAAGGTAGGTCAATTTTAAAGGTTTGAAATCTTTTGAAAACGCACCCAAACTGTTTCGCGGATGAAAATATTGGGTCTCAGGATTCCAGGTATTCCTGTAAAATTGGGAATGTTCCGCAAATAGTTTTGCATCCTCCTCATAGCCAAGAGCTTTAGCCAGTTTTGAAACGGCATCGTCGGCATAGGCATACTCCAAAGTTTTACTTACGGCCTTGTCCATGAAATCATCGGGACAATAACCAAATTTGAGGCAAACATTCATCCCTCCCCTTGGCTTAAAACCCTCTTTGGGCGGATCAATTCCCAGAGCGGCTTTTCGCATCGCCTGATAAGCAACGTCCACATCAAATTCACGGATCCCTTTTTGGTAAGCCTCAGAAATCACGATATCAGCGGATGCCCCAAGCATCGAACCGGTATATCCGTATCCGGAAGGCCAACGCGGAAGGACGCCACCCTGTTCGCACATCTTCACAAGCGAAACCATCATATCACGCTGATCTTTAGGAGTGATCAAAGTAAAAAGAGGGTGGATCGTCCTGAACGTGTCCCAAAGCGACAGGTCGGTAAAATACCTGAAATCGGTCGTCTGATGGACTTTCTTGTCAAAACCCATATAATCGCCATTTGAATCGTTAAACAGGGTCGGCATCTGGAGCGAACGATAAAGGGCCGAATAGAAAATCCGTTTCTGGTCATCACTACCACCTTCGATTTTTATGGTGGACAG
>CAIYPA010000324.1 GCA_903927965.1 uncultured Bacteroidia bacterium
CCGATATCGGCAATAAAACCGCTCTGTTCTCCTCCCAAAAGGTTACCTGCTCCACGGATATCAAGGTCCTGCATCGCAATGTTGAAACCGCTCCCAATCTCGGAGAACTCCTCAATGGCCTGCAAACGCCTCCTGGCTTCGGTTGACATCGCATTTAAGGGTGGTGCAAGCAAATAGCAAAAGGCTTTTTTGTTCGATCGGCCAACCCGGCCCCGCAACTGGTGGAGTTCGCTTAACCCAAAATTTTGGGCATTGTTGATGATGATCGTGTTGGTATTCGGGATATCAAGACCCGACTCAATTATTGTAGTTGCAACAAGAACATCAAAATCGCCGTTTACAAAGTCGAACATCACCTTTTCAAGTTTTTCCCCATCCATCTGCCCATGACCGACAACTGTCCTTACTCCGGGACATAACCGTTTGACCAATGTTTCGATCTCGTTGATGTTCTGCACCCTATTGTTGATAAAGAAGACCTGTCCCCCACGGGCCACCTCATAATCAATGGCATCGCGGATAATCTCCTCATTAAATGGATGTACCTCTGTATTAATAGGATAGCGGTTTGGTGGTGGAGTGTTGATAATTGAAAGGTCACGCGCGCCCATCAAGGAGAATTGTAAAGTTCTTGGAATTGGGGTGGCTGTCAAAGTCAAGGTATCGACATTCACTTTCATCTGTTTCAGCTTTTCCTTTACGGATACCCCAAAGTGTTGTTCTTCATCCACAATCAGTAATCCTAGATCCTTAAATTTAACATCCTTGCCGATCAATTTATGGGTACCAATAATGATGTCAACCTTTCCATCACTAAGGTCTTTTAAAACATCCTTTACAACCGCAGGATTTCGCAACCGGCTAATGTATTGCACATTGCATGGGAAGTCCTTTAACCTCTCCGAAAAGGTCTTGAAATGCTGAAGGGCAAGGATCGTTGTTGGAACGAGCACTGCGACCTGCTTGCTGTCGGCTACAGCTTTAAAAGCTGCACGGATGGCCACTTCGGTTTTGCCAAATCCCACATCGCCACAAACCAGCCGGTCCATTGGCATTGCTTTTTCCATATCTTCTTTGATGGAATAGGTGGCCTTCAACTGATCGGGCGTATCTTCATAGATAAAACTCGCTTCAAGCTCCTCCTGAAGGTATGAATCGGGTGAAAAGGCAAATCCATTCTCCAGTTTCCGTTTCGCATAAAGGGCGATCAGTTCACGGGCAATATCCTTTACCTTATTTTTTGTTTTTGTTTTTAGGTTTTGCCAGGCAGCAGTTCCCAATTTATTGATTGCTGGCTCCTGCCCCTCTTTACCCTTGTATTTTGCGATCCGGTGCAACGAATGGATGCTTACCAACAAGGAGTCGTTGTCCCTATATATCAAACGGATAGCTTCCTGAATATTCCCATTGACCTCGGTTTTTATCAATCCGGCAAATTTTCCTACGCCATGATCGATGTGGACCACAAAATCGCCTGGATGGAGTTTGCTGATCTCCTTTAAGGTAATGGCCTGTCGTGACGATTTTTTTGAACGCAGCTTAAACCGGTGATACCGCTCGAAAATCTGGTGGTCGGTGTAGCAGCAGATCAATAGGTCGTGATCGATAAAGCCCTCATTCAATGCGAACAACAAACTGTCGATCTTTTGTGGGTCGCCTTTGTCATCGAAAATGGCATGGAGCCTTTCGATCTGCTTTGGACTCGAAGTGAGCACGATATTCCGGTATCCTTTTTGCCGGTTCTTTTTCAGGTCCTGTCCCAATAAATCGAAGTTCTTATGAAAGACAGGCTGATTGGTTGTATTGAATGCAATCTCTTCAGCATCCTTGAAATAGGTGGATTTTCCAAATTCGATGCACTTGAACGCCGTGATGTTGGTCTTGAATTCTTTCCCATCGATAACCAGATCGTCAATTGAATGATCGGCAAGCTTTTCAGCAGCTTTCAGGTGCAAATCTTTGATCTGGTTAGTTACATACGAAAAACTCTGGGCAGCAATCAACATTTTGGGATCTAGAAATTCAAAGATTGAAACCCGCTTCTCCTCTTTTAGGCCTTCCTGAATATTTGGGATGATCGAAATCCTCGTGAGTGGCTCCTTCGAAATCTGGTCTTCAATATCAAAGGTCCGGATTGAGTCCACTTCATCGCCAAAAAAGTCAATACGGTAAGGATCTTCGTTCGAGAACGAGAAAATGTCGATGATCGAACCCCTCACCGAATATTGACCAGGTTCATAAACAAATTCAACACGCTCAAAACCATACTCATACAAAACTTCATTGATAAAGGAAATTGAGAGTTTCTCACCTTTTCGGATGTGCAGCGTATGCTTTTCAAGTCCCTTTCCCGAAATCACTTTTTCCATGACCGCTTCGGGATAAGTGACGACGATATAGCCCGTTTCATTCAGGGCAAGCTTGTTCAACACCTCTGTTCGAAATATAATATTCTCGTTATCAATTCTTTCGTCAACAATATTGCGACGATAGGAGGATGGGAAGAACAAGACATTTTCGTCGAGGCCTAGGGCGTTGAGGTCGTCGAAAAAATAGGCAGCCCCTTCGCGGTCGTTTAGGATGGCGATCAATGAAAATGGGGAAATGTTGTAGCAAGATGCCAAAACCACTGCGGAAGACGAACCCGACAACCCTTTCAGTGAACTTTTTGACGGTGTATTTTCGGTAAACTTTTCACACAGTTTGACTACCGATGGGTGTGAATTGTAATATTTGAGCAGATCCTTAAGTTCCAACTTATTTGTTTTTCAAACGATAAGGCAAAAATACAAAAA
The DNA here is from genome assembly GCA_903927965.1 of uncultured Bacteroidia bacterium. Taxonomy (GTDB): domain Bacteria; phylum Bacteroidota; class Bacteroidia; order Bacteroidales; family Prolixibacteraceae; genus JAAFHB01. Next base: position 2,796 of record CAIYPA010000324.1, read on the forward strand.
TAAAGGACTATCAACAACTCCACCTGAGTGGTATGGTAAAATATGCAAAACGAAGAAGGGAGAATGGATACAGTAGACAAGTGACCAATGCAATAATAATTTCGGAATGCACCACAAAGTGCCATTAGGCACGAGCCATGTTGTAACAATGGAATTTATTCCGTTGCCATCAGCAGTATGGGCTAAAAGTTGGAAAGTTTCCCAAAAATAAACTTCCGATGCAATTTACCACAATTGTTGTTACAAATGACAAACATCAACGATCCATTGTATAAACTTTGGCAAACTTTTTGCTTGCGTATCGAAGTAAAACAAAAGGTTTCGATTCAATAAACAACAATCCAAGACCATCATCCGGAGGCGGTCATTGAATTTGGTTTATCAGATTGACCTTAAAAAACTGATTCGTCATGAAAACACATATTTCACACAATATTTTCGGGCAGCTACTTTTCGCCGGCACAATGGCGGTTGCTATTTCGGCAACATCTTTAAAATGTAACGCCCAGACCGACAACAAAGACCGGTTATTGCAAATGATCCAGGATAACCCAGCTACAATTGAAGCAATTTCAGGTACAGATGATAAAGTGATCCGTCATACCCTCCAGATTGCCCGTACACCAGAAGTCTTCGAAAAAATGGCCGAACTGCAAAAAAGGTCACAGCAACAGTTCAGAAACATCATTCAGGATTATGACCGCACAGATCAGGAAGCCTTCTACGACCTGGCACGCTATCCAAACCTGATCACTGAGTTGGTCCGTAACGGAAGGCCATCGACTGAAGAAGCAAGGCGCATTGCCTCGAATTTTCCGGATGATATCCACGAAACCGCAGTAAAATGCTCACGGACCTATTTTGATGTGCTTGTCCGAATCGACAGGTTGAACGATGCGATTGACCAGTCTTTCCAGCAGTATCTTGAACCGTACAATCCAAAAACACGCGAAAGTGTGAATGTCTTGTTGTCTCACCCCGAAATCGTTACCGCACTCGTTGAGGACATGACGTTTACATCTTTACTAGGGGAAGTCTATGGCGAAGATCCCGAATGGGTGGTCAATCGCCTTAACAGGATTTCAAGTGAACTTGCCCAACAAAACAGGGAGGATCTGGATAACTATAAAACACAGATCCAGAACGACCCTGAGGCATACAATGAATTGCTTGAAGCTTCGGACAGGTATGCCCGTGAGACCAATGACCATAGACAATATGATGGTTTATCAGAACCTATTGTAGAGGTAAGAATGATCAATAGTTATCCTTTTTGGTTCGGATATCCTTACTGGTATTCTTCACCGATCTGGCGTCCTTATCCAACTTATTATCATACAGGTTTTTTTAGAAATAGGTTTGGGAATGTTATTTTCACTGGACTTCCATCGTTGGCGTTCATTCAGTGGCATACCCATTATCATCCGAACTTGTTCCCCCATTTATCTTATAATTATTATAACTATTACAACAGATACTATTCAAACAGTCTGCAGGGGATGGGCCATCGCATTGCAAACCATGGATTCTACAAATCAATAGAGGCCAATGTGATGAACAACCCAAGGGTCAACAATTCGTCCATGCAGCGGATTGACCAGCAAAGGGGCAACAACATCATCCGTCAACCCAATACATCCATGTCGAATTCAAGCAGGAGGGGAATTCCTTTTACGATCAGGCAAAGTGGGAACAACTATTCCCGTCCGGTATCTGTATGGCGGGGAACGCAGAACCGTCAGGGATATGAAACAAATACGACCAGGAACTATCAGCAAAAGAGTGCGGGAACAATAAACAATGGCGGGGATAACAGGGCAAATTCAAACCGTTCGAGAACAAATTCGGATCCTTCAACCAACCAAAGATCAAATTCAACCGAACAACGGCAAAACAGGTCAATGCAAAGGCAACCATCAGTTTCGTCGCCATCTGGTTCTGAAAGGCCATCGCGAGCGGCTCAGGCTCCCACACGTGCTGCAGCCAGGGAAAAAGCCCGTGCCGAGAAATCTGCACCAGTACAGAACAGTAAATCGTCAACCACGACAGAAAAAAAGGACAAAAGCAAATCAGGTAGAAGGTAACAGGTTAAAAATCAAATAAAACGTTCAATTCAAATTATTAAAGTCATGAAAACAAAATTATTAACGATTATTTTTCCGGTCATGCTGATGATCATGATGGCCGGTTGCAGTTCGATCAGGGTAAGTACCGATTACGACCGAAAAGCAGATTTCCTGAAGTACAAGACCTTTAATTTCAGCAAAGAGGTGGATAAGGTGAGCTTGAACGACCTTAACCGCAGAAGGTTAAAAGATGCGATTACCAGGGAAATGCAAGCCAAGGGTTATCAGCTATCTGAATCACCTGACCTGCTTGTGAATGCTTTTGTGAAGGGGAAGACCCATTATACAGCAACTGCAACTTCGTTTGGCTTCGGTGGCCCGTTTATGTATTACCGTGGATGGGGACCGACCAATACCTATGTCGATGTAGATAAATCAATTGATGGGACGCTGTTTATCGATCTGATCGATGTTCAGGAAAAGAAAATGGTTTGGGAGGGTGTTGCCGAAGGTCTGGTCAACCCTCGTACAGAAACAAGGGAGGAAAACCTTAACCCTGTGGTTCAAATGATTTTTAAAACCTTTCCCAAATAAATACTGGGACAATTGGCCGTAAAATAGGATAATTCATTATATTACTGTATATCAGATATATCCAAAATTATATAGCAATAAAAGCTGGAACTAAAATTCCAGCTTTTATTTTTTTGACAAAGCCTGGCCACACAATACCTCAATTCTACTGAAATTATCGGTCAGGATAAATTGTAAGTGTAAATTTTCCTAATTTTGCGGCGCTTTAATTTTAACATTATGACTGAGAAGAAACTCCCTTTTTCGAAAGAAGAACTTGAGAAAATAATTGAGAAATATCCGACACCTTTTCATATTTACGACGAAAAGGGGATAAAAAACTATGCCAGAAGATTTGTGAAGGCATTCTCCTGGAACCCTGGGTTTAAGGAATATTATGCGATTAAAGCTGCCCCGAACCCTTTTCTGATGAAAATCCTTCGCAACGAGGGTTTCGGCATCGATTGCAGCTCGGTCGCAGAACTTGAACTGGCTCAGAAAATTGGGATGCGCGGAGAAGAGATCATGTTCACATCCAACGATACCCCTGCCTATGAATACAAGAAGGCGATTGAACTGGGTGCCATTATCAATCTCGACGATATCGGACACATTCAATACCTTGACGAAAACGTAGGGCTACCGGAATTGGTTTGTTTCCGCTACAATCCCGGTTCCCTGAAGGAGGGAAATGCGATCATCGGTCATCCGGAGGAGGCGAAATATGGGTTTACGAGAAGCCAGCTTTTCGAAGGTTACCAAATGTTGCTTGACAAGGGAGTCAAACGATTTGGGATCCATACCATGGTGGCTTCAAATGAACTCGATCCCGACTACTTTGCAGGTACAGCCCAGATCCTTTTTGAATTGATCGCTGATTTGTCGAAAACATTGGGGATCAAATTTGAATTTGCCAATCTTGGCGGAGGGATTGGAATTCCTTACAAGCCCGATCAGGTTGAGGTCAACCTGGAGCGAATGAGCGAAGGTATCCGTAAAAATTACGAAAAATACATCACCAACAATGGACTTGACCCCTTAAGGATCTACTTTGAGTCGGGCCGTGCGATCACAGGGCCTTATGGTTACCTAGTAAGCACTGTTCTGCACATCAAGAATACGTATAAAAAGTATGCCGGTCTTGATGCATGTATGGCAAATCTGATGAGACCGGCACTTTATGGCTCATACCATCACATCACCATTCCAGGAAAAGAGAATACCACTACAAAGATCATGTACGATGTGACAGGATCTCTATGCGAAAACAATGATAAGTTCGCCATTAACAGGGTGTTGCCAAAAGTAGCCCCAGGCGACCTCGTTGTGATCCACGACACCGGCGCACACGGACATTCGATGGGTTTTAACTACAATGGCAAGCTGCGGTCGGCCGAGTTGCTCCTTCGTGAAGATGGCGAAGTGGTACAGATCCGTAGGGCAGAAACTTTGGCAGATTATTTTGCGACGCTTGATTTCAACGGAGTTTCTGGCTTTGAAGTTTAAAAACCTTTAAATTAAAGAATTACATATTATCGATGAAAGTTTGCGGTTTTTCTTTTGTAAAGAACGGAGTAAAATTCGATTATCCTGTCGTTGAGGCAATTACCTCTATATTGCCAATCTGTGACAAATTTATTGTCGCAGTTGGTGATTGCAACGATGGAACCAGGGAGTTGATCGAATCAATCGGCTCCGAAAAAATTGAAATCATCGATACCATATGGGATCCTTCGCTGCGCGTGCGAGGGCGTGTCTTAGCCTCTGAGACGAACAAGGCTTTTGATGCCATACCCAAAGAATACGATTGGTGTTTTTACATCCAGGGCGACGAAGTTGTTCATGAGAAGTACCTGCCTGAGATTGTTCGTGCGATGGAAAAATATCAGCCTATTGAAGAAGTAGATGGGTTGATCATGAGATACCTCCATTTTTATGGCACTTACGATTATTATGCCGATTCACGCCGCTGGTACCGCAGCGAAATCAGGATCGTTAGAAACAACAAGGGGATCAGGTCATGGAACGATGCCCAGGGATTCAGGTGGAAAAATGCAAAGAAATTGACCGGTGTCTTTATTGATGTTAAAATGTACCATTATGGATGGGTAAAACCACCCAGGATCATGAAAGACAAGGTAGAGGGCTCAAAGCAATACTGGTCAGTCGATTCAAAGCATTTAAAAACACTGGAGCAAAAGCCATCAGCTGAATTTGTGTATGAAGAGGGGATCGATAGCCTGGAGAAATTCAATGAAACCCATCCAAAAGTGATGCTCAACAGGATCAACAACTTAGACTGGCATCCTCAGCTCTCGGTTGAAAAAAAGAAATTTACACCCAAGTATTTCGTGTTGTACTGGTTTGAAAAAATATTCAAATACCGGCCATTCGAGAACAAACATTTTATTGAATACAAAGCATGATGAAGACCGGTTTTGTTGATGACCTGGCAAAAGCCGTAGAAGTTCTTCGGGCAGGCGGAATCATCCTTTATCCTACCGACACCATCTGGGGGTTGGGGTGCGATGCCACAAACGTGGCAGCGGTAAAAAGGATTTATGAAATCAAGCAGCGCGAAGATTCAAAAAGCATGTTGGTCCTAATGGAAAACCCAAACCTGCTCATTTCATATATGGCCGAGGTTCCTGAAATTGCATGGGAACTGATCGAGGTGACCGATCAACCGCTCACAATTATCTATCCAAAAGCTAAAAATCTGGCAGCCAATTTATTGGCATCAGATGGAAGTGTTGGGATCCGCATTACCAACGAAGCGTTTTCACAACAGTTGGTACAAAGGTTCAGAAAACCAATCGTTTCAACATCGGCCAATATCAGTGGCCAGAAGTCGCCACAGAATTATACCGAAATCAGCGAAGAGGTAAAAAAGTCGGTCAATTATATTGTCACCTACCGTCAGGATGATTTTTCAAGATCCAAACCTTCAAGTATCATCAAACTGGGGGTTGGTGGGCAGATTGAAATTATCAGAAAATAGCGGCTGGCGGCTGGCAAATGGAACATAGCTACTGGCGGCTGGCGACTGGCAAATGGTAATGAAACGTGGGCTTTGGTTTATCTTTAAAAAAATACACCTTACTATTAAAGGATCAATACCTTGATATACAATAACATAATAAAAACAGTTCTATCAAGAAATTTTTGAGGATAATATTCTCTATGATGTAGATTTCCAAAAGTTAGCCACCAGTTATCGGATGCCAGCCGCAATTTGCCTACTCTTCCTTCACTTTCCCTGAACCGGCAATGCTTGAATTGATTGACGGGTTGCCTCGGTAAACCACGTTCCCCGAACCTGCAAGTTTCACATCCAGTTTCTTTGTGGCGTTTACCCAGCAATTTCCGGATCCCGAAATTCTTATATCAACATTTTCAACCGGAAAATCAATCGCCTTTACATTTCCGGAACCGGAAATGGAGGATTTCATTTCAGCTGCGTTTCCGCTGCCCGTTAGATGGATGTTCCCTGAGCCGGATAAGGCAGACGATACCTTTTCTGCCTTCAGGTCACCAAGTTTGATGTCACCGCTTCCGCTGATTGCAAGGTCCAGTATCCTAGATTCGATTTTCCCATCAGAAGTAATCGATCCAGAACCGGAAATGGTCAGTCCATCAATTTGAGGCACAGTTACATAAATATCAATTGGACCTGGTTTCCATTTGTTGAAAAATGTTTCGCTCGGAAACCTTATGACCAACTTTCTGTCGTTAACTTCTGTGATTAGTTTTTGAAGTGCCTCTTCTTTTCCCTTAACCTCAACAATTTGGGTATTTCCCTGTTGCAGATGGACATTGGCGCTTATGCGCAGGGATATCTGTGAAAAGGCCGATAAATCCCTTTTCTGGCTGGTTTGGGACATTGCCAATTGTAATCCAGTGAAAAGCAAAAAGACAAATAATGTGGTAATACGTGATTTCATAATTTCAAAAATTAGAGATTTTATAAAAAGACGCACAACTGTGTTGAAAGTTGCACAGCATTTAATTTTTTAGATTTTTATAACATTACCCAAGGTAGATTTCGATCAATCCGGTTGGGCAATCAAGGTAGAGTTCTCGTTTTTCTTCATCAATTGAGGTGATAATCTCGTCAGATAAGGGGATCAATATCTCAGCTTTTTGATGGTCAACAGTGATAACGAGGTTCCCTGAATAGTC
>CAIYPA010000325.1 GCA_903927965.1 uncultured Bacteroidia bacterium
CCCCTCTGGGGTTTTGATCGTGCAAAAATGATATTCAGAATCCACAACAGGAAGTTAGTCAGTAGATTGCAATGTCATGAATATCTTCATCATACAATTGAGTAGATTGATGTTAGATAGGAATAACAAAATTTAGTATGCAGTGTCCCGGTGACTTGGCGCAACTGCCCCTACGAAGAATAACCGCTTTCCAGTCACCCGGACACTAAATCAAGTTCGAAACATGAAGATTATAGAACTGAAAATAAGGTAATAAGGTTTTAAAAGACGGAGGTCATTTTACCCTGTTACTAAGGTTAAAAAGTTGAAAATAAGGTTTTTAAGCAAAAACAAACCTTATTTTTCCTATTTTTCAACCTTAATAGCCATGGATCCTCCTTCGAAATCAACCTTATTTACCTTATTTTTTCAAGAGCGGAACTGGCAAAGGTTGAAGGAAAACGAAAGGAGTTTATTTAACGAGGATTTTATATGCTCAAGATATTCTCCTTTGCAATTGCCTTAATCTCAGAAAAATAATTTGTAATTTTGAATCGTTGCATATTTCCAGCGAATTTCGGTTTTAATAAAATGTTGGTCTATCAAAAATGAAAATCGCAGAATCTAATTTGTAATCAATTAACTATCATCACGATGAGTGAGAATAACATTGGTTCGCCTGAAACACCAAGAAAAATCTTAAAAAATCGAATGGCCTACACCATTGTGATTATGTTTGTTTTGGTCCTCGGGATTTATGGGGTTGTTTTGGTCCTGAAAAAACCAAAACCAATAACCATAGTTAAACATGAGTCAAGTGGAAAAAGTGCTCATGCTATTGTGGGAATGAACGATGGCACAATCGTTAATATTCTGATTATAAATAGTATTGATTATAAAGAACTGATCACAAGAAATGAAAAGCTTAAGGAAAATAGGGATAAAATTGTCAAAAGGATTAAAACCTATCCCTCTGATGAAAGTTTTAAGAAAGACTTGAATACCAACAACATAGAAAGTGAAGAAACAGAAGAGAACATTGAAAGTTTTAAAACGACCGTTGGCTGGTTGTATGACATTTTTTTAAAAATCGAGATCAATACCGAACGTTTGAGACAAGCAAAAGCCCATTTTGACAAAGGGGAAATAAAACTGGCTGATGCCATTTTAAAAGCCGAAGAATTGGAAAACGACCAAATCAATCTATTAAAGGCTTTGGAGCTAAAGGGGAAGGATGTTGCAACCATCAAAAAGCAATTGGGTGATAATGCAAAAGAGTATTATATTAAGGCCCTGACCACGGCTTTGCAATTTGATATACCCAATCGTTTTAGTTTATCCTGCAAGTACTACGAACTATCCCTTCGTTCCTTTAGAAATGTTGACGTACTTTTTGATTATGCCTATTTCCTGCAGTACAACAAACAACTCGACAAAGCAATGGGGTATTACGAAGAAGCACTAGCGATAAACAGGTACAATAATACCACTAACCCTCATTATTTGGCTGATATCGCAAACACATTAAATAACTTAGGTATGTTGCAATCAGATAAAAATGATTTTGAACAATCGGAAAAATCCTATACAGAAGCCCTGTCCATTTACAGGACATTGGCCCAAACCAACCCTCAGGCCTATTTAGCTAATGTCGCCTCTACTTTGAACAATATTGGTAATATGCAGTCAGACAAAAATGACTATGAACATGCGGAGCAATCCTATACAGAAGCCCTCGCCATTAGATGGACATTAGCCCAAACCAACCCACAAGCCTATTTGTTCCTAATTGCAGGTACATTGAGCGATATGGCGAAATTACAGTCGGATAAAAATGACTATTTGCAAGCGGAAAAATACTATACAGAAGCCTTATCAATCAGAAGGACATTGGCCGAAACTAAACCCCAGGTCTATTTGACTCATATCGCCATAACATTGAACAAATTAGGAATTTTACAGAAAGAAAGAAATGACTATTTACAAGCGGAAAAATCCTATACAGAAGTCCTTTCCATTTACAGGACATTGGCCGAAACCAACCCACAAACCTATCTGCCCGAAGTCGCCGCTACTTTGAACAATTTAGGGCTTTTGAAGGAGGATAAAAATGACTATGTACAAGCGGAAAAATACTATACTGAAGCCCTTTCCATTAGAAGGACTTTTACCCAAACCAAAACACAATCCTATTTACCTGATGTTGCCCAAACTTTGAACAATATAGGGAATGTACAGACTGCCAAAATTGACTTTGTAAATGCAGAAAAATCCTATTCAGAATCTCTTTCCATTTACAGGACATTAGCCGAAACCAACCCACAAACCTACTTGCCTGATGTCGCCATAACGTTGAACAATTTAGGAATTTTACAGGAAAAATTGAATCACTATGTGCAAGCGGCAAAATACTATACAGAAACCTTGTCCATTTTCAGAACTTTGGCAAAAACTAACCTTCAAACCTTTTTACCTGAAGTCGCTAAAGGTTTGGCACGTTTAGGAACTTTTCAGAAAGATATGAATGACTATATACATGGGGAACAATCCTATACAGAAGCCCTGTCCATTTACAGGACATTGGCCAAAACCAACCCGCAGGCCTATTTACCTACAGTCGCTAAAGTTTTGGAACGTTTAGGAATTTTACAGAAAGATATGAATGACTATGTACATGGGGAACAATCCTATACAGAAGCCCTGTCCATTTACAGGACATTGGCCCAAACCAACCCAAAAAACTATCTGTCCGATGTCGCTGGGATTTTGAACAATTTGGGACTTTTGCAGGAGGATAAAAAGGACTATGTACAAGTGGAAAAATCCTATACTGAAGCACTTTCCATTTTCAGGACATTGGCCGAAACGAACCCACAAACCTATCTGCCCGATGTCGCCTCGGCTTTGAACAATTTAGGCAATTTACAGTATCATAAAAAAGATTATGAACAAGCGAAAAAATACTTTACTGAAGCCCTTTCAATTAGAAAGACTTTTGCCCAAACCAACCCGCAAACCTATTTGCCTGATGTTGCCCAAACTTTAAACAATATAGCAAATATACAGTCAGCCAAAATTGACTTCGTAAATGCGGAAAAATCCTATAACGAAGCCCTTTCCATTTACAGGACATTGGCCCAAACCAACCCACAAACCTATTTGCCCTATGTTGCTGGGACTTTAATGAATTTGAGCATTTTCTATGGTAATGCACTAGTATTGGATGAAACTAAATCTATTCTTTGTGCTAAAGAGGCAATTGATATTTTGATCCCTTTTATTGAAATTGGCTATATTCAAAACTATTTGAAAGAGACTTTTGGTGTATTAAAATACTGGAAAATTGATGTTAAGGGTTATATAACTGAAAAATATGGCGGCCAAAGTCCTTTGTTGCCTTTGGTTGAATAACAACGATGGGGCAGGAGTGATGGCAATGCTGTTTGGTGATTGCCAGACCCGAAGTGTTACCGGTTAAGTTACCTGCAAGGCTGAAAAACAAAAATGGCGATTGCTGGATTATTTTTCTGATGATTTGTATATTTGCATAAAATTAAGCTGTTATGGATTTACAGACAAGAAAGCTGAATGCGATTGGATACTTGATAAACCTTCAGGATGAAAAAGTATTTACCAAAATCGAAGCGAGCATAGATTCGATTAGAAATCAGAAAGATAGTGGGTTAAAGCCATTTACAAAGAAACAATTAATTGATCGTGCAAACCAGTCTAATCAGGACTATTTATCGGGTAGGTTCAAATCACAGGAACAACTTGAGTTGGAATCTGAAAACTGGTGAAAATGAAGATTATTTGGTCAGATTTTTCCTCGCAGATCCTTAATGATATTTATAAATATCACAAAGAGAAAGCTGGATATCCAGTTGCTCAAAGAATTAAAACGAAAATATTTGAATCGACCAAACAACTCCTTAAGCATCCAACATCTGGCCAAATTGAATTGATGCTGGAAAATCTTGGAGAAGAACATCGTTATTTAGTCGAAGGAAATTATAAGATTATTTATAGGCGAGTTAATGAAGGTATCTTGATAACTGACATTTTCGATACAAGACAAGATCCTGCCAAAATCAACGATAAAAATAGAAAGCCCAGCAAGTAATCATGGTACGATGGGGAGATTTTAGTCAACTATTAGTGATAGCCTCACTTGAAGTGAGACTATCACTATTGCGTTTATTCAAAATACCTGAATTCCTCAACCAACAACCTATAAATTTCTTCCTTGACCTTCTTTGTAAGCTCCTGTATTTCAATAAATAACTGATGGATGTCGTCAAGCCCTTCCTTGGTGGCATATTTCCGGATCTGGATCAGACCGGAATAAGGCGTCAGGTAATCTTCGTAGCTGAAATATTTGAAATAAGGTTCGTCCTTTAATCCCACGTTCCGCAGGTATTGCCCTTTGCAATAATTGATGTTCCAGGTTTTGTACAACAGCTTGACCTTCTTTACCAATTCATAGGCTATTCCATGCTCGGGCAAAACCTCGCTGTCGAGGATGGTGGCCCAGAAAGACTCGGGGTTTGCCGGACAAAGTGGGTTGTCAACAAATACCTCTGGCGCACCCGGCACAGGGTTGTCTTTCTCGAAAGTAGTTGCCACACAGCGGTTCTCGGCCAGCACAAAGGCAAAACAGAGGGCATGCCAATACTTTTCCAAACCATCGGTAATAGTTGGCACCCAAATATCTGATTGATTGGCCCATACAGGATAATTGCCATTCAATACTTTAGTAATTGAAAACCAAGTAGTTAATGCGCGGGCCGATTCAAGCGAATATGCACAGTATCCGCGGTTGTCTGGCGTACCAGCAAAAGTTTTTGATCTATTAATACCTTTAAAATCACTATCAAGCCTGAACCAAATCCGATCCGGCTTATTTGAAAAGCGTTGTAATGGTTCTTGTCTCAGACGTACTGGTGTGTTATCGTCCATAAAACCAACAAATGAACCATCTATAAATCCATGTGGTGCACTTATTCTAAAATGCCGGTCATCTTTTAAAGGAAACCCACTGACAATATCCTTCCCTTCATCCAATTTAGTTCTGTTACGATATATATTACACCTCGATTGTTGCAAGATTCTTTCATCGACAACCAAGGTAGGAATTGATTTTTTAATTTCTGTACGGTTATTATCCAATCTTATTTTATTGGCAATCAGCTTTTCTTCACCAATATGAAAGTTCAATTCATCATCTCCCATGTTCCAGTTGATGTTCAGGTCTTGCCTCGTAAAATGGGAATAATCGGAAACAACGACCTCATTTTTACGGGTTTCGTCAAAGTTGTATTTCCAGACCGTAAACGCAAGCGGCCATTTTCCCTGCAATTTGAAAAACTCGTTGCTCGTGATGATAAAACCATCGAGGTAGGCAAAGTGCTTGTCCCACTCCTTGCGGAAAGCAATATACGTTGGGCGGGGTATCAGCCAGGATGTTGGCGTAAAGATCAACACAAGCGATTCGGAAGTTTCGGGCGTTTGTGCCTTTAGTTTGGCAATGTTCAGGATCTGCCCCAGGAATGCAAGGTAGCGTTCCTTTCCGGCATCTTCGCCCGTCAGTTCAAGGATCGAGGGGTGGATCGTATAATTGGCGTTCTTGTCTTCGCGTGCCGATTCGTGCTCGTCGGTATTTTTATAGGGCGGGTTCAGTAAGAATGCAACCGGCTTGTCGATCGCCAGGTTTTTGAGCTTGAGTTCCTTGTCAAGCTTGGCCACATAGTGTTTGGCATCGCAATCCAGAAAATTTAGCCCTTCATTGTCGGAGGTCTTGGGGATGATCGTAAACCCCGTCTCGATGTGCCATGGGTCGATGCGCATCCGCCGTTCGATGATCCTTAAAAGGTCGGGTTGCAGCTCCGAAATGATCTTGTGCTTTAACCTTCCCCGCCAGCTCGAAATCAGGTTACCCGATCCACCGGCAGGATCGAAGAAAATGTATTGTTCGCTTAAATCGTTGTCGATCAATTTTTTGGCATACCACAACGCAAACTTGCTCAGGTTGATGTCGGTAAAGAAAATCCCATGCTGTTTCACATATTCGGGATCGATGCGCGAAATCACTTCGTCGAACCTGCTGAAATAATAATCGACAGTCAGGCCAGATCCTTCGTTCGTAAAAATAAACCTGTTTTCGACAAATTTCTTAAACTCCTTGTACAACAATGGGTTGATCACGATTTCATCGCTCAGCTTCTGTCCCTTGAAACCGACAAGATAAATTTTGTTTGAATTTTCGTTGAGCGAAATGGTGGAGGTAATGTCCCAATAGGCGACCATCGAATAAAAGGCATGGACCGCATCGATCGGGCGGTCGAAGTAGCTTTTGAGCTGTTCGATGTGTTCGATGAAATTCCGGGTGTTCATCTGGAGCCGCTCGACACCGGGATTCCTCAATATATTCTGGATCGCAAATGCCTCAATCGTAATGGTTTTGAATTCCCCGCCAAATTTTTTGTCGTCCAGGTCTTTGGGTTCGAGCCAATAAATCGCAGAATCCCTGATCAATTGTTTGGTGATTTGGGCTGTTTTCCGTGCGTTTTCCTTTCCGATCAAACTGGGTGCTTTTTGTGCATCGGCGGTATGCGACAGGATTACCGAAAATTCTGGCAATTTATTCAAACGCCAGATCCCCACAAATTTATGGGCGATCACCATCATAACCGAATAAACCAGGCCGTGTTTCTTGTAATAATGCAACGCCTGATAAAAACCATCGAGCCAATCGGAGTAATTCGACTTTGCCTCCACGATGATCTGTCCTTCGATGTAAACATCTGCTCCACAGGCATCCGACTCGATTTTGAACTTTTCCTTGTTCAGTTTCCTGAAAAATGGGTACAAGAGTGGCCGTTTGGCATCCTCGTTGCTCTCGCTGAGGATATATTTGATCAGTAGCTTTCTTTCTTCATCAAAGTTGACATTAGATTTAACTGCCATCAGATTTGTTTTAGTTTAAATATCCGTTTTGCCTGTTTTCGAAAAGTTGTGCAAATTAAAGTTTTAAAACAGGATAACAAAACCAGCAGGCTTAATTTTCATAAAGTCGTTCATATTTAGGTTTTTAGATACTTTGTGAAAAGTTGAGTCTTACTGGCTGAAAATCAATATTCCACAACTTGTCCCGATTTTCGGGAAAGTCTGCAAGTCACCAAGGTTTCACAAAGTTCTAGCAATTCGACAATCAAATGATATATAGGCTATTACTAATCCCCCAACGCTTTCATTTTGAAGATCTCCTGAACTGCGGGGACGTGTTCGGCGACCATGATCTGTTCCATTTTTTTCACGATTTCAGGGTACTTTGCCGAAACATCGGTCAGTTCCTGCAAATCGGCCTCCAGATTGTAAAGCTCGATTTTGAGGTTTCCCTTGCTGATATTTTGCCTGATCGCCTTCCATTTGCCCATCCTGACAGCCTGTTGTCCACCTGTTTCTGGAAATTCCCAGTAAAGGTAATTGTGCTCTTTTTGCTTCTGGCCTTTCAATTCAGGAAGGAAGCTGATCCCATCAGTATTTTGAGGAATCTTGATCCCTGTTAATTCGCACATGGTTGGCAACACATCCCAGAAAGCCGAAATATGCTGGCTCACCGACCCCGGCTTTATCTGACCTGGCCAACTTGCGATCATGGGAACCCGGAAACCACCCTCATGGGTAAACCCTTTTCCCCAGCCAAATTCGCTTTTGAAAGGACCCCCACTGTTGAACCAGGGAGAATCGGACCCGCCATTGTAGGTAGGGCCATTGTCGGAAGTGAAGATGATCAAGGTGTTTTCGTAAAGTCCCAGGTTTTTAAGCTGTTGAACGAGAAGTCCAATCTGTTCGTCCAAATAGGAGACCATCGCCGCGTAACCTGCATGTGGGTAACGTTGGGGGAAATAGCTCTTTTCGCCAAGATAAGGTTTTTCATCCCCAAATTTTTTCACATAGTAATCAACCCAACGCTGAGGTGCCTGAATTGGTACATGGGGAATGGTTGTGGCCCAATACATAAAAAACGGACGGTTCCTGTTTTCGCTTACAAAACCGGTCATCTCCTTGAACATCAGGTCGCAGGAATACTCCTTGAGGGTAAATTTCTCATAACTTTTAAGATTGTATGGATCAGCTCCCGGTGCCAGTAAAGTGGTTGGCTCAACCGTATCGTTTTTAAGGTAAACCCTGTGGTCATTCTTGTACAAATGAACCGGATAATAGGTATGTGCCTGTCGCTGACAGTTGTAGCCATAGAAAAAGTCGAACCCTTTGTGTAAAGGTGTACTATTAGTGTTGGGTGCGCCAAGTCCCCATTTCCCAACTATTCCGGTTGTATAACCTGCCGTTTTTAGAAGTTGGGGGAATGTAACTTCATTATCGGGAAGGGGGCGTTGACCTTCAAGTGTCGAGTCGGCGAGCATGGCCCTGTAATCCCATACTTTTCCGCGTTCGGCCCACTCGTCGTTTCCACGGATATAGGAATGGCCCATGTGTTTGCCGGTCAGAAGAACGCACCGCGAAGGGGCACTTACAGGCGCACCCGAATAATGCTGGGTAAACCTCATGCCATTGGCAGCCAGTTTGTCGATGTTTGGCGTTTCGATCAGTTTCTGCCCATAACAGCCAACATCGCCATAACCAAGGTCATCGGCCAGAATGTAAATGATGTTTGGCTTTTTGTTGTCGGCAGCCATTAACATTGCGGGAGTGAACATTGCTCCTGCAATAAGTTTTAACATTTTGTATTTCATGGTTATACTGCTTAAGATCGTTCTTTATGTGCTTTACGTTTTTGCCCGTTAGGACATTAATATCAATAGAAAAATGAGCCATCGTTTAATAATTCCCTGTTAGGGGATCAACAGTATGAAAGCTGCTAAATCAAAATTTTCGTTGAATATCAACAAGATGAACTATATATCCCTTCCAGGGAATCCTTCATCATCTATAATTGTTGCTATGGATATTAATTCCCGATGGGAAACTGAGGACATAATTTCTCAAATGAATTATTTAATTTTAAAAACAAACATTTCTTGAAAAAATTGTCTATATATGTGTAAATCAAATTATTGTGTCCATAAAAAATGCACTGGCAGGTACTTTTTGCTGACTGAACCCCGGACCACTCCATTGAAAATTCAGAAAGGGTTTTGAACCTGTTTTTGTCGTGCAGTATATCCTGACCGGGTGCAACCCCGCTTTAAGTTTGATCAACCCTGTCCGCTCAGTTCCGCCAACATATCCAAAATCGGCATCAATCACCGACGCATCATGGATTCGTAAAAAGGCCTTCTCGTTGGCACTTAGCGTGAAAGTATATTCACCGTCATAAGGAATTTGAAGATATCCGGCAAATGAAACAGCCTGATTGTAAGTATTTGTAATAACCTTTAAATCAGGATAATCTGTATTTCCTGTTTCAGAAGGGACAAGCTCCGCTACGTTGGGGGCCCAAGGAAAATCTCCTTTAAATGTTTTCCATTCAATTCCCTGCTCCGTTTTCTTTACTTCGGTGGCCGGAACCAACTCATTATCATATGGGCGTTTTGCAGAATCGTTTGGTCGTCGCGATTGGAGCATCTTATCCTTCATTTGTTGCTGAACAATGTCCATACCGGGATTTCCCGCCAGGTTATGGGCCTGCTGTGGGTCTTTTATGATGTCGAAAATTTCGAGGTTATCGCTGTTTGACAGGATATTGTAACGGATCCCTACATAATTGTTCATCCTGATCATTTGCATCTGGTTCCTCTTTTTGTTCTGGTGATCAGGCAAAAACTCATCGTATGCGGGTGTTTTTCCACCTTCAAAATACTCGGCGTAAACGTAGCTCTCCTTCTGTTTCCCTTTTCCTGTTAAAGAGGGAAGCAAGGAAACCCCATCTGCCACAGCGGGTGCAGCTACTCCTGCCATTTGAGCAAAAGTTGGCAACCAGTCGTATGAAGAACTTGGCGTTTGAATGACACGTCCCGCAGGGAAATGGCCGGGCCAATAAGCAAGGGCAGAAACCCGGATTCCACCTTCCAATAGATCACGCTTGATGCCATCAAACGGACCAAAATTGTTGAAGAAGTTGGGCTCAAAGTCTTCTTTAAGGTAGGACTCCCTTGAAGGTCCATTGTCGGTTGTTATTACGATCATTGTATTGTCCTCAATTTTGAGGTCTTTCAACAACTGGACGATGTCTCCTATCGCGCAGTCGAGACGTCGCGTACTTGTCGCATAACGTTTAAACACATTGGGCCACGGCACTTCGGGTGTTGCCGGGTTTTTGTCGTTGTCATAAGTTTGGTTGGCATAATCGGGGTGGATCCATGAATCGACCTCCCCGGAAGCCGTATTGATCATGTGTCCGGGTTCACCGATCCATTGAACACCACCTTTGAGTCCACCTCCTTTGGGATATTCCTGGGTTGGCAATTCACAGGTGGCATGAGGCGTATCGTACGCGAGATAAATGAAAAATGGTTTTTCCGATTTCTTCTCCAGCTTTTGTTCGACAATCCATTTTTTTGCCCTTGCGGTCCAGAGATCAGCAGTGTAACATTTATCAAGATCGGCAGCTACGTTTTTAAGGTTTTCATAGACTTCTTTTTTGCCGCGGTAAACCCCCTCTTTGGGGTAGTGTTCGTGTCCGTCGCTATGGCGCATATAGCCATAGAAATAATCAAAGCCACGGTTCAACGGTTGGGCCACCCAGTCGGATGGATTGGTGGGTTCCTGGTCCGATTTCTTATTTCCCAAACCCTGCAATCCCCATTTCCCGAAAATAGCTGTTGAATATCCTGCTGTTTTTAAGACAGTTGCAATTGTGTAGTTGTTCTCAAGTGCTTTGTCGAACTGGTTGTCGCGAACATTGGCATGGCCCTGGTGTTGTCCCAACATCAGCGAGGCCCGCGAAGGGGCACTTACAGGGGCAGGTGCATAATGGTTTGGCATCTGCACACCTTTTTTTGCCAGTTGATCAAGATTGGGTGTTTTTGTCCATGGTTCGCTCCTAACATTCAGTTTGGCTCGTTGGTTTTGAAACTGGAACCCGAAATCTCCCCATCCTAAATCATCGGTGAGGATGAAAATGATGTTAGGTTGTTTGGGTTGAGGGTTGCCTTTCGCCACGATACCGGTCAAAGCCAATGTGCCGAATAATAGATGTTGGTAGTTCATGCTTTATGGATTTTTAGTCAAATTCAACGGATTAAAATCCGTTGTTACAAAATGGGCCGAGCCGATGGCTCTGGTAAGTCCCCTAAGTAATAAGGGTTCATTTCTTCTGCCAATAAATGAGAAGCACTTTACAGTTAAAAAACTAACTGTAAAGTGCTTAAGTCATTTATTGTGGAGAATCCATTTGATTAAATATCACTATAACAAATAGTTACCAACCTGGATTTTGTGTAAGCTGTGGATTCAACTGGATCGAATTTGTTGGGATCTGGTATAGGTAATATTTGTCCAGCCACCCCTTCCCATCCTTCACCGGATCGTTGAAAAGATAAACATATCCCTCAGTCATTGTTGGATCGGACAACTTTGTGGTAAGGTTGAGCAAAGAACCGGTCCCAACCTGCGTTTTGGTTGCCCACATCCCATATTGTTGCTTGTTGACGAACCAGGGTGCCACCTTCCAACGGCGTACGTCGTAAAAACCAAAACCTTCGCCCATCAGTTCGATGATCCGTTCGCGGCGGATTTCCCATAAAACAGGATTCACTGATGGATCACGGTTGGGATCAAAAGCGGTAGTGATGTCGGAAACATTCATATTCGCAACTTTTGCCCTAGGACGCAATTTGTTGATGGTCTTGTCGGCAATCGTCTGACTGAATTGGCCCAACTCATATTTTGCTTCCGCTTCGTTCAGCAAAATCTCCTCAATTTTGAAAATGGGTTTATCTGCCGTATTTGTCGAACCAAGGTTTGAACACAAATCCCAAACATTGTAGTTTTTGTAGAAATAGTATCCACCCCTGCAGGAAAGGAACTGCTGGCTCGATTTTGTGGAGAGATTTGGCATCGACAACACGATACTGGCCGACCAGTTCATCAATGGGAAAACCTTGTTTTTACCTGCTTCACCAGGGTTAGCAATCACTTTTGTAGTTCCCATCAGATCAAGGTATTCCCTGTAAGTTGCATCCTCAGGATAATCCCATGCCGCTGTTGAACTTGTTTTTGACAATTGGTAAGGAGGCACTACGGTCAGAAGCATCCTAAGGTCGCGGTTGCGGAAAGTCGTATAAGGGGTCTTGTCACCTGCATACAATGCACTGCTGGTTATCGTCTTTCCATCCTGACAAAGGTACATGTCAACAGTACTTTTTGGCATCTCCGCGGTTCCGGAGGAGGTGCGTTCGTAATGGGAGTACTGATTCATGATTACGTTTGCAACATATTCCTTATACAGGATCACGCCTGGTATTACGCCCAGGTCAGGACTCGTAAACATTGCGCCCCAATCGCTGTGAACCGTAGGGAATGTGGTCATGAGCAATTCAGAAGCCCTCACACATTCGTTGAGGTATTTGTCCTGATCACCCAAGCCATAGGATTTGCGCCAGGTTCCTTCGAAAAGTGCGAAGCGCGACAACAAAGCCCTGACACAATTGACATTGATCGTATTCTTTCCGTCGCCGGCTGCTTTGATGTTTGTTTCGGCATATTGCAGGTTGGCAAGTACACTGTCGGCAACAGCTTTACGTGCCATTTTGGGACCATAAATTTCTGAATCCGTATCTGTAAGAACTTTGTTAACCCATGGTACATCGCCAAAACGGGCGATCAATTCGGCATAATAATAACTGCGAAAGAAGTAACCAACTGAACGCCAGTGCGCTTTTTCGACAGTGCTCATATTGGCCTTGTCGATATTGGCCAGCATAATATTAACTGAACGCACATAAGTAAAATCCCAACCATTGCCAGAAGAAGAATTCGAGATGGTCTGAAACGCATATGGATTGTACTGACTAGTCCCTTTCTGGGTCAGGTAGCCTGCATAAATATCGCCCAAATTTAACCCTGCATCGCCATAGGTCCCGATTTTTCTCAGGATGTTGGCATTGTCGAATACGCCATAAAGTGACCATGCATAAGTCTGGAAATTGGAATAGGAACCAAATGCAGTTGCTTCCGTAAGGGTTTCAACAGGTAGTTTTTCGAGGTAATCGTTGTTACATGAAATCAATGTCGAAACGGCAAATATGAGGATGATAAAATACTTTTTCATTTTAGTCGTTTTAATTGTTAAAGCGTAATGTTTACACCGAATGAGGTTGTCTGATAGAATGGATATCCCCATGATAAACGTTCAGGATCATAACCATTTGGCAAATTCGTCCATGTAATTGGATTTTCGATGCTTGAGAAAAGCTTCACGCTTGTCAGCCCTATTTTTTGCACGAGTTTGGCCGGAACAACATAGCTGAGGCTGATATTTTTCAACCTGATGTACGATGCGTTCAGTAAATACTTGGTCTGTACCCGTTTATTGGAACCTGAGTTTTCCATCTGGTTGTAGATACGGAAATATTCAGCATTCGGATTCAGGGCGGTATAGTTCCCTGTGGCAATATCAGTAGGTTTCCAGTAATCAAGCTGGTCGGCAAAAATAGTCCCAAATTCCGAGGAATTAAAGGGCCACCTGCGGTCGTCACTCGTCCAGAAATCGCGTTTGCCTACACCTTGTAAGAATACGTTAAGGCTAAACCCTTTCCATGTCAAGCCGCCGTTCACACCAAACTGGTAACGCGGAGAACTGTTCCCAATCACTTTACGGTCGCCCGGATCAGATAAGGTGCTGCTACCTGCATCAATCTGGTTGGTGGAATTGGTTCCGTCATTCAGGTTTTTGAATTTGACATCCCC
>CAIYPA010000326.1 GCA_903927965.1 uncultured Bacteroidia bacterium
CAGGAAAAAGGGGTTTTTGAAACATCGGTTGAGGTTTATTATAAGAAAATCCAAAATCTTCTCGAATACAAAAATGGGGCAGAGTTGCTGATGAACCAGAACATAGAAAGGGATTTGCTATTGGCCAATGGCTATTCGTATGGTCTTGAGTTGTTTGCAAAGAAAAACACCGGCCGGTTAAACGGATGGGTCAGTTATACTTACTCACGGACTTTTCGGAAAGGAGCAGGACAGTACAAGGATGAGATCATTAACGGTGGAAAATATTATCCCTCGGTTTATGACAAGCCCCACGATTTGTCAGCTGTTATGAACTACAAAATCAGCAGGAGGTGGCGGTTTTCGGGGAATTTTGTGTTTTCTTCAGGAAGGCCAATCACTTTACCGGAGCAGAAATACAATTACGATGGGAACCAGGTTGTGATCTATTCCGATCGGAACAAATACCGGATGCCGCCCTATCACCGCATGGATGTGAGCATTACTTTTGACGAAAACCTTCGTATCAAACGGATGTGGAAAGGGAGCTGGACGTTCTCTATTTATAACCTCTACGGGCGCAAAAACCCTTACTCAGTCTTTTATCGCAAAGAGGCCTCAATTCAAAGTGCGGATAAAAGTGAGTATTCGATTTATAAGTTGTCAATTATTGGAGTTCCTGTACCTTCGATCACCTATAATTTTAAATTCTGATGCTTAATAAACTGAATTACACCTTATTTTTGGTCATCCTCTTTGCTTCGTGTGAAGAGTTTTACACCCCAAAAATTGATACAATTGGTGGCCAACTGGTTGTCGATGCACAGATCACGAATGATGTTTCCCAAAATTATGTACATCTGACAAAAACCAATGCCTTTTATAGTACACAGCCTGCAGAGCCTGTGACCGGTGCAAAAGTGGAACTTGTTCAAGTCATTGGCAATTCTAACACTACGACAACTGCTTATGAAAGTGGTGCAGGTAATTTCTACTTTTCATCAACCCCAGTAATTGGTAAAAATTATAAACTGCGGATTACGATACTTCAGGACATATATGAGTCGGAAGTTGTTGCGATGCCGCCTATCCCTTCAATATCTTCCTTTTATACAGAACACAAAGCTGAAAAGCAATACCGGACAAGTTCAGCAGGTGCTCCAATCGAATACATTTTTGAAGGAAGGCAAACATATATTGATGCTCCAATAACATCTGCCCTATCTCATTATCGTTTTGTTTTACGATCCATCATGGAATGGGTTTATACCCCTCCGGAAGTGGCAGGTCCGCCTCCTCCCCAGATTTATGGATGGAATTCGTTTTATTATAAATCGGAATTTTACCTTGCTGGACCAAAAATCTACAGTCAGTCCGGTAAAATTGAGAAACAACCACTGATGACGATGTCATACAGTACTTATGACTACCTTCAAACCGACACGGTGGTACAAAAGTGTTGGATCCTGATGATCGACCAGTTTGGGACTTCTGCGGGATCGTATGATTTTCACGAAAAGCTGAACAGTCAGTTTGCAGCCGATGGAAGTTTGTTCGATCCGGTTCAAACCCAGATCTTTGGGAATATAACCTGCAAAACAGATGCATCAAAAATAGTTTTCGGCTATTTCGACCTCAATTCATACCGCCAATACAGGTATTATATCACCTTAGGCGGTCGGAATAACACGAGTATTCCAAGGCAGATCAACAGTTATCCCACGATTCCGTTTGCCGGGACAACCAAAGGTTTTCCCCCGTCATGGTGGGAATGATTGGCATGGGGCGTGGGGCATGGGGCATGGGGCGGACTGGAAACAGGTGAAGGGAAGTCCGGAAACTTAAAAATAAATTTTAAATATAGATATTTCAAGGTGAAAAGGAAAATGAAAATAGTCGTACTGTTTCTCCTGTTTGTTGTTTCAGCAAAAGCTCAGGAAGAAAAGGGCATCACGCTTTTAACAGACCGTGACCTTTACATCAGTGGGGAGACTTTGTTGTTAAAGGTCTTTGTCCCTTCATCCAGATATTCAGGGATCATTTCCATTGATCTGATCAATCAATCAGGGAAAAAGATCACTGGTATCATCAAAGAGATAAGGAACCAGCAAGCTGACGGTTTTATTGTTTTGCCCGATTCTTTGAGCTCGGGATATTACTTGTTAAGGACATCGACAAGTGCAATTAATGTGTTGACAATTAAGGAGATCTATGTATCAAACAGGTTTATTGGGTTGCCATTGACAAACAGCGGATTACGACCTGCGGGTATTCTTCCGGTTACCGAAATCCCCAATGCTGAAATTCAGGTCAACGGGATAGAAAAGCAATACAAACCGGGGGATAAAGTAAAGGCAGACCTTCGTTTGCCAGGCGATCTTTTAGGTCAGGTGGATGGTGACCTGCTATTAAAAATTGCTGAAGTCATCCCTGACTTTAAAACCTCAACCTTTAATTTGAAAACTGTTGGGGCTAAAAAGCAGATTGTGAACCACCAGGGGATCCTGATCGAAGGGACTGTTACAGAGCTCAGGAGTGCAAAACCCTTTAAGAATGCTGTGGTTTACCTATCCATTCCCGATTCATTGCCTGGATTCCAATATTTTATAACCGGAGATGATGGACGTTTTTATTTTCAGATTGTCAACTATTTTGGCAAGATACCTGTCGTCATCCAATGTCACGCCAAAGATGAGTCGCAACTTTTGAAAATTACATTAAACGATCCTGATAGCTTAAAATGGATCATACCACGTTTTGAAACACAACCTTTTCCTTCCGGACTTAGAAAACGGGTTGAACGAAATACAGATGCCATCACCTTTCGAAAAGTATTCAACCAGCCTGAAGTCACCGAACAGCCATCACCAGTTATCAAAAGGGATACCTATCCTTTTTATGGGTCTCCAATGAAAGTTGTTGATCCTCAATTGTTTATTGAATTGCCGGATTTTTCGGATATTTCCCGCGAATTGTTGCCCGGGGTCAAATTCAGGACTTACAACCGGATCCCAAGTTTGCAGATCCTCAATATGGCCATGTTTAACTATTTTTCAGATCCTCCTTTGGTTTTGTTCGATGGTATTCCGACGCAGGATCTGAACATGATCAAAGTTTTGGGATCAGCCGATATTGATAAAATTGAGATCATACAGAATGAACGGTTTTTTGGTGATCTGAGTTTTCCGGGAGTCCTGGCCATTTACAGTACAAAGGGCGATTATTCCAAGATTCAGGAATCGGATAACCTGATCAAACTGAATCTCGACGTGATCCAGCCTCAGGCAATCCTGAACTATCCGGTCAAACAAACCGAAACAGACCCCGATTTTCGACAGGTATTGCTATGGAATCCTTCGGTGAAACCTGCACAATTAATCCCGATTGAATTTCAGACTTCTGATATCCAGGGAACGTTCAAACTGACCGTATGTGGAAAAACCAAAGACGGCTCTGATTTTTATAAGGAACAAATTTTTGAAGTAAACTAATATGGCCAACAGGATTTTATCGATTTATTTTGTCGTAGTTTGTGGTTTACTTTTAATCCCTACGCTTAAAGCCCAGGAAAACATTAGCAATAACTGGAATACGGAAAAGATCAGGGGAACTCGTCTTGTACCCTATCCCGCAGCAAACGGGGATCCATATCTGACAAGCAAATTCCTGCCAGGGGAGATCGAGTTCAATGATGGTGTAAAGATACAGGATGTTGGGCTTCGTTACAGTTGTTACCGTGATGAGCTCATCTATTTCAACAAGGCGATTTCGACCCAGATCGTGATCGATAAGGTAAGCCTTAAAAGTTTTTCTTTTATCGATGAAAATGGGGCTCCAAGGCTATTTCGCAAACAATATTATGACGGTTTTATGTCGGGTTTCCGTTTTTTTGAAGTGTTAAGCGATGGTGGAATATCGTTGTTGGTTTACCGGAAGGTGGGTTTATTGCTTTGTGATGTTTATTTGGACGATTCGGGAAAGCAAAAGAATATGTCGTATCAAAAGGATTATAGCTATTTCTTCTATTCCCCTAAAAAAGGTTATACTTTTGTTAGGATCAGTAAAAGCTCACTGCTTTCAAAATTTGATAAGACAGACCAGATTCTGGTCAAGAAAATCCTTCGCAAAAACAGGCTGACCGCCAGCGATGAAATTAGTTTTGTCAAAGCCTGGAACCTGATCAAAGAAAATGGAATTAAGATAAATTTGAACAACAATTAAAAAATCACAATTCGTTTCTTAGTAGCAAAAAATTAAGTCTTTCATTGGAATCAATCCGGTTTTTGCCTATTTTCGCACTCATGAAATTCACTTTAAACTACAGGCTTAATTTGTACCATCATTTCGGCAAAGGATTGTTCGAATGTTGGATCAATTGATCTGAAAGGGTCCCCCATACTCTTTTAATTTCCGATTTCGTATTTTTGATTTCGGATTCTTACATTCTTAATTCTTCATTTTTTCATTTTTCATTCTAATGACTGGTATCATCTTCGATATCAAACGGTTTGCGGTACACGACGGGCCTGGGATACGGGCAACTGTTTTTATGAAAGGTTGTCCACTGAAATGTGCTTGGTGCCACAATCCCGAAAGCCTCGATCCGAAACCCTGCATACTCGAAAGGGTATCGCGTATTGGCGACATCTCATTTTCTGATAAGGAAGTGGTTGGGAATGTAAATACAGTTGAGGAGGTGATGGCAGTTCTTGAAAAGGAGCGGGTTTTTATGGACGAATCGGGTGGAGGGGTAACCTTTTCAGGCGGTGAACCTTTGTCACAGCACGAATTTCTTTTGGAACTTTTAATAGCCTGTAAAACTGCGGGAATGCATACTGCAGTTGATACCTGTGGTTTCGCATCACCC
>CAIYPA010000327.1 GCA_903927965.1 uncultured Bacteroidia bacterium
GTCCGGCAATTACCGGCTCGGTCGGATACAGAATGGCCACATCACAATTGTGAACTCCTTGCGACAACAAATAGGATAACCGTGACACACAATTCATTAATGGGTCGATCTGGTTCCAGTAAGGCATCCGGAAATGGTTGCACGGGGGTGCCCATTCCCACCAGCCTCCCTGGGTCGAATAATAGAGGCCATGAAAAGACAAGAGGTTGTAACCGGCCACAAAATTGCCAAAAATGGCATCCGTAACGTCCGATGAGGTTGTCCCCCAGCCACTTCCGTAAAAACCTTCGAGCCACACACGTGGACGTTCGTACAAATGGGCAATCGAGGATGCCACTTTGGCCTTGATAATGTCTTTTGACAGGTGCGGCTGATCGGAGCCGGGCCCCTGATTCCACCGTTGCGTACGGAAATAATCACCAAACTCGGCCACATCCTTGCCACGCCCACCATGATCGCAGCCATAGATCAAACCCCTGTCCTGGTGCCACTGGTAAACCGGTTTAAAGAAGTTCTCTTCACTCAACGAAACGATCACATCGTTGTAATCGAGTTTAATTTTTGGGGTGATTGCCCCAATGTTGACATACAATGCGTCCAGATATGGGACAATGTCATAACCTTTCCGTTTTTTAAACTCATTTGCAAAATAGCTGTCCCACAGATTCCCGCCTACCCTGAAATTCAGTTCGTCCGAAAAGAAGAAATTCAGCGCACCACCACCATTGTTTTCAAGTGCCTTTTCAAACTTTTCGAAGAAAAAATGGGTGTAAGCTTTTCCGCTGAGTGGGTGCATGGGATCGTAGGATGGATACAAACGCTCAGCGTAAACACCGATGACTTTCCAATTCTCCGACCCAAAGTCGTATGTAAGCACTCCATTTTTTACAAGTGGGAACAAATCTTTTCTGGATTCTACGATCAAAGAAGAATCCTCCCTAAGTTTTAATGCGGTAAGGGTAAGCAGGTTGTCGGCCAACTTCAGGTCACCTTTCCCGTTAAGGATATTGATAGTGTTTTTTAATACAGAACCATTTAAATCGGGGTTTTGCGCAATTGCTTCGTCCATCGAAAAACCCTGTCCGATCCCAATGGTATAATCGCTAAGGCTGACCGACATGCCCCTTTTCTGGGCTTCGATGGCAAACCATTTGAACAACTTCCACCACTCGGGAGTGAAAAGTGCAGGTTTACTCGGATTGGACCAGCCATACGAAATGCCACCCGAATCCTGGTGGCTGTAATTGATCTGAAGGCTCGAAATGCCCTTGTTTGACAATTGATCCAATTGCCATGTCAGGCGTTCACGGGTAAGGGTATCGCCTTGCCACCAATAGAATGGAACATCCCCATACCCTTTTGGTGGATGAATAAAACCTGGCAAAACATCCAATCCAGCAGAGCGATCGGGGTAACCAATAGGAGGTTTAGGAGATTGCTGGGCAGAAGCAAAAAAGCTGACGATCAGGGAGAAAATGAGCAATAACAGGTTTTGATTCATCACGGAATTATTTTAAGTTTTTACAGTAAATCGTTCCTTCTGTTTTAATTATTTTGTAGTTGACATGGAGGGAGGAGGAGTCGCTACCCCCCAGTTGGTCTTCGGTTGGGCACCCATTTCAAAAGTCAACGTCCCACCTTTGGTCAGCTTTTCACGGTCGATCCAGCAGTTTTCAATCTTCTCATCTTTAAAGCTTAACGACTGAATATAGACGTTCTCTTTTGAATTGTTTTTGGCTTCAATCACCAACTCTTTTCCTGAATAATATTTGGGATCAAGTTGAACAATGACTTTGTCGAATTGCGGACTGCCGAACTGGAAAGTTGGGTTCATCGAAGCATGTCCCTGAACATCAAACAATCCGAGCGCCGACATCACATACCACGCGCCCAATTGTCCCTGATCTTCATCCTGACCAACGCCATATCCACGCAAAGGTTCGGTTCCATAAAACTCATCACAGATCGCACGGGTCCATTTCTGCGTGAGCCAGGGTTGTCCGGAGTAGTTAAACAACCATGAATCGTGTAGACAAGGTTGGTTTCCATGGTTGTATTGCATATCAATTCCCGAAAAACTGTCGATTTGATCCGACTTCCCTCCAAACTTGCCTTTTTGAGCATCTTTGAATACTTTGCCCAACCGGTTGTTAAATTCGTCCTTTCCCATCAGGTTGATCAACCCAGCCACATCGTGTGGAACATACCATGTGTATTGAAACGCATTTCCTTCCTGAAATCCGTCCCAGGCTTTCATCGGATCGAATTTTGAAATGAACGTTCCATCAAGTTTTTTAGGCCGCATGAATTTGGTTTCCAAATCGAACAGATTTTTATAATAGGTGGCCTGCTTTGTGAGTTTTTCGTAATCCTGTTCCTTGTCGAGCGCTTTGGCCATTTGGCCTACTGCATACGAACTGAAGGCATATTCGAGCGTGTGCGACGATCCGAAATTAAACACCCATCCATTGGCTATGAGCGTATCTTTATAAGGAACGTAGCCATTTTTGACAAAATAGTTGAGGTCGTACTTGCCGTTTCCAAGATTGCGGCCATGGTATTCCACTTCGTTCTTCAAGGCGGCTTCGTAACCTTTATCCACTTCAAAATCGCGGATTCCGCAGTTGTAAGCCGAAGCGATCAGCAATCCCTGAAAATTTGTTTGTACACCGTTGGTGTAGATCCCGGCAGCTTCCCCATCATGAAGCCAGCTGCGGTTTTTGTAATAATCGATGTTCGATTGGATGTATTCACTGAAATAATCGGGATAAACCAGTGCCCAAAGTTGGCTTAGGTTCCAGAATCCGCCCCAAATGCCATCGGTATTGAAATGCCTGCGTGTTGGCTCTCCCTTGTCGTTCAGCGGAATTTGCCCGATGCGACCATCAACAATCGGATATTGCCCATTCACATCGTTCGAAACGCCGCGACCGAGAAGGGCATGGTACAATCCGGTATAGAATTTCACCTTGTTGAGACTATCCTTCCCCTCAACCTTGATCCGTCCCAGTTTTTCGTTCCAGGCTTTGTGTGCTAGTTCGCGGACCTGATCGAATGACTTTCCGGTAGCTTCTGTTTTCAGGTTCAACCGGGCATTTTCGATTGAAGTGTAGCTCAATCCTGTGGTTATTTCCAAGAGCTCATCTTTTTTCATGTCAAAATTCAGGAATAAGCCGTTGCCAATACCCTTGGTTTCAGAAACGTTGGGTGTTTGAACAGAATCGATAAAAGCACCTGTGGCTGATGGTTGCTTGCCTAGAAGAGCTACAAAATACATTTTCACCTTTTTACCCGGATCACAAAATTTGGCGTATTCAGGATAGGTTTCAATGTATCCTTCAACCTCATTGCCATTGACAACTTTGGCCCAGGCATCGGTCACTCCGCTACTTTCGCCCTGACGGTGACCAATATCAATAATCAGATGGGCCTGTTTGGTTTCAGGAAAAGTATAGCGGTGAAATCCAACCCGTTCGGTTGCGGTAATTTCGGCTTTGATGTTGTAATCTTTCAGGAATACAGAATAGTACCCGGGTTCGGCGTGTTCTGTTGTTTTGTCGAACCGCGAACGGTAGCCACCATCCGGATTTTCGAGTTTACCGGGAACAGTTTGTAAAGCACCAATGGTTGGCATAAAAACTAGCCCACCCACCTGAAACTCATGAAAATGGCCAAAACCCTCGATCGAAGCATGGCGATCGTCGTATCCGCATGGCCCCCAACTACCCTGACTTCCATAGGCATTTGTGTGCGGTGCCAGCTTGGCCATGCCAAACGGTACGGCAGCAGGTGTGTAGAAAAACCATCGGCCATGAACCGAACCAATCTGCGGATCGACGTATTTGGTCAGATCCAAATGTTGTTTCTTTTCAGAACAAGAAGCAATCACTCCTAATAGTCCAATAATCAGGACAAATGACTTCAGTTTTTGTTGGATTCCATTCATTTTTATGCTTTTGACACGATTAAATTCTATTGAATTTCAAAATTACCCATTTAGCACTATTCAGGTAGCACGGACAAAAGTAATGGTTTTTTCAACCAGGCCTTCTCCCTCAGGACAAAAGAAATGGAGTATCTTATGGTTCAAATATCAGTGTCATTGATATGCTGCGCTGGTGTGTAGAATACAGGTTGATGGGGTGCATTGTAGACCAAAACTTTAACAAATATTGTAAAATTTGTCATTCGGTCAAATTACCAGAATATAAAGAGAAGCCTCTACATAGAATTATATCAATTCAATCATATCCAGATAATTCATTTAAATACCTTGTTTACCGCCACCCGAACGTCCTCTGTGTTTTTTTGGCGGTCTTTAAAATGGATGTTCTTCACAAAAATTATCGCTGCATAGTTTCGTTGGGTATCGATCCATGGAAAGGTTCCAAACAATCCTGGACTGCTTAAAACGGTGCTTTCGCCTACCGCATTTCGTTCGAGGATCCATTCTCCCCAGCCGTAATCAAGGTATTTGGCTTCTGCGGGACGATAAATAACTTTCACATTATCCGTACCACTGCGTTGCATTTGGAAAATTACTTCCGGGCTGAGGATCCGTTTACCCATATATTCACCCTTATTCAGCAACATATTCATGAAGTTCATGTAATCCATCGGTGTGGAAACTGCACCACCAGAGGGATTCACAACCTTATCAGCTGCAAATGATGTGTTTTTCATTCCCAAAGGTTTAGCGATCCGTTGCTGGAAAAGGGTTTCAAAATCCTTATGCGAAATCAGCTCAAGGATACGCCCCACGATATTAAGGCCTATATTACCGTATGCAAATACTTTACCCGGTTTCCCTGCAATTGGTCTAACCACAAAGCTGTTCAATTCCTCGTCGAGCGATTTGAATTTCCGGCGTTCAAGAAGGGACCGGATCGTGATTTCGCTACTTTCGATCCCTGTGGTATGGCTCATACACTGACCAATCGTGATGCTTCCTTTACTGTAACTTGAGAAATCAGGGAGAAATTTGCCAAGGGAATCATCAGGCGAAATACGACCCTCGTCAATAAAGGTGGCGATGAGTGCAGCAGTCAGCCACTTGCTGCAACTGGCGATCCGTTCAGGGGTATTCCTGTTGTAATCACCGAGGTTTTGTTCAAACACGATTTCATTGTTTTTGGAAACAAGCATACAAACATTCCCACCCAATACCGCACGTTTTGATTTGAGCAGTCGTGCCACTTCATCGAATTTTCCCTGACCATTTGCATTGGGTGCTAATATGGAAAAGACGAGCAAGAATATGGTGGCGAATTTGATGGGTTTGTAATTCATGGTATTGGTTATTAGATATTCGAAATGTGATTTGTTTACGAATCAAAATTAGATAAAATTCGTTGTGGCGACGCAGATAACATATGCGTTCCAATGAAAATCCTGATTGCACCGCTTCTCCTTTTTATGATACCTTTCTACAATACTTTAACACCTACGGTGTATTGGTCGTGCAAGGTGTTTATTTAAAGATTCGAAAGACAATATATTTCAATTGATTATTCATAATTAGCTATCTATCAATTTATAGGTACAATAAGTCATGTCGCTAATTTCATATTTCAATTTTATTTCCAATTTATTTCAAAATTTTCCAATATTTCCATTTATTTCGAAATTTCCCCCTACTTCATCATATTCACAACAAACGGCTTCAATCCGGCAAAGAAAAATTCGACTGCGATGACCATCATGATCAATCCCATCAGGCGAAGCATAATCTTGTTCCCGGTATCTCCAAGGACTTTCATAATCGGTGAAGCGGTCAGCAAAACAAGATAGGTGATCAAGCAGATTACAAATATGGACCCAAAGAGGATCGCTTTCATTTCCAAAGTACCGGCATCCTGCATTAAAACAATGGCATTGGTGATTGCCCCTGGTCCGCAGATCATTGGAATGGCCAACGGGGTTATCGAAATATCTGTGACGTGCTCTTCCATCTCGGACGCAGTAATTTTTGTATTCCCAAGCCGGGCCTGTAACATGTCCTGGCCCATGATAAAAAAGATCACGCCCCCAACTATCCTAAGGCTATCGACAGAGATACCAAAGAACTTAAACAGAAGTTGTCCCGAAAGGGCAAATCCTATGATCGTAAAGAAAGCGACCACGATTGCTTTTAATGCTGTTTTACGACGGTAAACGATTTCCAAATCTTTGGTCATGGTCATAAAAAGTGGCATCACTCCAAGTGGATTAAGGAGTGTGAAGAAGGAAGTAAAACAGAGCAATGCAAAAGAGAAAAGATTGTCGTTCATTGGCACATTTTTATTGATAGGGTAAAGGTAAAAAAAACTTTGGATCGTCACATAAGAGCCATTTGCGGCTGGCTGTTGGCAACTCGCGACTGGCGCTCGTTCAAAGTTTGACCGTGCATTACGATGATGATCTAAACTTTGTAAAATATATAAATGTCAATTCTATTTATTGTAATTCCATAAACAAAATTTTGGAGAATAATAAAACATTGAAGTAACCAATTGCCAGCCACTAGCCGCATGTGATCAAAAACTTCTTAAAAACTGATCGGATACTAAGCCTTCAATTCCGCTTGAAGATCGGATTCACTCCTTCCTCTTCAGCCACTGTCCAGACTTTAACATGGCCATGAATTTTTTGTAAACCTCCTTGCCAATCAGAATAGTCCCCAGCCAGAATAGTACTTCCCCTATCACAATGAATATCGTACCCAGTGTTATTTTGAGTTTTGCATCCATCGAAACAAATGGCAATGCAAACAATGTAAGAAAAACGACCACTGAAATCGAGATCAGAACAATCCCCAATCGGAACCTAAGTTTATTATATTGCATAACCAATTTGTACTTAATTGCTAATTAATTCCATATCAATAAGTTGATCTTGTAATGAGATACCTTCCCTGATATGGATGGTGTTGAAACCCATTTTCCTGGCTGCCAGGATATTTTCTGAACTATCATCAATGAACAGTGTCTCTTCAGCTTTTATCTGATACCGATTGAGCAGGAATTCAAATATCGCTTTATCCGGCTTTATTATTTTTTCCTCTCCTGAAACAACGATCCCTTCAAAAATCTGAAAAAATGGGAACTTCTCAAATGCGATTGGAAAAGTTTCTGCCGACCAATTGGTCAGTCCAAACAGACGGTACTTCTCTTTTAACGGTTTCAAAAGCCTGGTATTTTCAACAATCTCACCACTGATCATTTGAATCCAGTCACCATAAAATTTAGCGATTTCGTTTGTATATTCAGGATATTGCATTTGAAGCTCCTTAGTGGCATCGGCGATTGGGTATCCTGCATCCTGCCGCACGTTCCATGCGGAAGTGCAAATATTCGTGAGGAAATACTCCATTTCGGATGGATCAGAGAAGATATTTCTGTATAAATACCTTGGATTCCAATCGATTACAACACCCCCAAAGTCGAAAATGATATTTTTTATACCCATTCTATTAACAATTAATAACTTGCATTAAATGCCTATCGGACTTATCTTCGACAAGCACGTAACCATAAAAACCAAAAGTACGAAAATAATGGGTTGTTCGGATTAAATCAAGATAGACTGATAAATTGTGATCCAATTCATTCTTAAAGAATGAAAAATTCATTTGAAAGAATTCCTTTCATTAAAGGGAGGAAGAAGAGAATTCAATATAAATAGTTAATATTTAGTCATTTGAAAGATTTAAGCCATTTGTTGAACAATCGTTGCAAACGACAAACCATTACCCCCTCGTTAAAAACGAGGGGGAGTTTTTTCCAACGAGGGGGAATTACTGCTTCTAAATGCCCCAAGCCAGTTGCCAGAAGCTAGCTGCCAGAAGCAAGTAGCCAGCTGCCAATTACCAGCCGCCTAATTCTTAACCGGTTCCCCGATGACCTTCAGGTAACGCCCTATCCAGTAGGGGAGGAGCCAGATATCGCCGGCACTGTTTTCCGACCTTCCGGCACCGCGTTCATCAAGGTCGAACCTATTGCCATTGTGGCGCGAAATCGGCAATTCGGCAGGCGACAATATCTCTTTTATCGTTTGCCTCCTGAAATTGGGGGCTATTTTTTCAATGTCGTTCCTTTTGCTGTTGATAATCGTCCAGTTGATCAGATCGAGTGGGTATTTCTGAAGGTACCAGACAGCCTCGTTCAAGTCGATGTTTTTAGTATCGGCAATGGCGGTCATAATATTCCAAAGACCTTCCTTTTCAGGGCGTTCAATTTCAAAATGGTCGATAATTGCAGCTTTGTATTTGGTTTTCAGCGTATCGTTGAAAGCATAACGGTACAGACCCCAATAACCACAATAGTACATCTCATCATCGGAATGGTTCCAGCCATCCGACAATTCCTTGCTAAGCTCATCAGCATCTGCCGGGGCCATACCTACCGATTTCATTGGTCGCATCAGGTTTTGAAGATAACCATGTTTTATCATCAGGTCAAAAGCGGCAGTCCTGAATTTCTCCTTTTTGGTAAAATGATAGGCAGTTTGCAACATGGAAACGATGTTGGAAGAGTTGATTTTCCGGTCTCCAACATTTACAGGACGGGCATTCACATACTCAGGATTCCACCGGCCCCAACGCGTTGGCTTGCCATCCCAATCGATCATATAGTAATTGTTATTCAGAACGTGCGACATCAGCGTATCAATCAATACGATAGCCTGTTTCTGCAATTCAGGGACCGGTACAAGTTCAGCTATAGCCCCAAATGCAAAAATATGGCCAATGGCTTCGTCGCTGCTGGTGGTTGATTTCCAGTCCCATTCGGGATCAAGGGTCGGTCTCCATGGCGAATCGGTTTTGTTGTACCCGGATCTTTCGAAAGAGCGTGATGGAAAGCCCGATTTCATCGGATTGATCGTATAGAGCCTTTCCAGGGCATCAAGTGATTCGCGGACATTTTGCAACGCATCGTCCGACTTTGTGACCGCATAACGGAAAGTCTCACCAGCAAGGTACATCGAGGTCCACAACCCATCATTGTCGGAATTTTCCATGCTTCCAGTCGTTACATCGCCATTTACCATCCGCGAAACAGTCGCATTAAATCCCAACCGGATATGGCGGTCACGGACCTGTTTTTCATAAAACATCGCCTTATCATACAAGGTCATCTTCTCTGTGCAAATTTTACCCAAACCTTTTGTAGTCAGGATAAGTACTGAATTTTCAGGACCTTTCGAGATGCCAATCACCTGATCGGAAGGGATCCAGCGTTCGGAGGCATAATAATCAAATTTGCCGTTGTCGTTCAACTTCATGGCCCCGGAGGTGGAACCAAACCAGATTTTCCCATCGATCACACTAACCGTCGTCAGATTGGTACAGGGCATTTTCCGGTTAATGTCCCCAACCTGCTTTTGGGTTTTGGTGTCAATTTCCAAAAAACCATCCGTTGTTCCGGCAATGACCTTATTTCCGGCAACTTCAATACAATTGATATCCTTTCCTTTGAAAACTTGCTTCAAATCCTTCTTATCAGGAGCTAAAGAGCTGATTGTTGAATTATTACCCAAGATCCAAAAGAGATTGTTGGCTTCATCAAATTTGATGTCGCGGATCTCTTCACCGGTAAGGTTTCCTTCCCATAATTTTTCAGAACCTTTTAAAAGGTTCAATGTTTTTCCATCGGAAATCAAAAACAGGAAGTCCTTTCCTCCTGCCAACAGTTTGGCATCGGGCATTTGATGTTGCAAGAACAACTTGCCTGCCCAGGCATTGCTCAGAACGGCCTTATTGTCAACGTAAACCAATTGATTCTGATAAGTTCCGATCCCAGCTATTTTTTTGTCGGATGTCGGCCTGTCTTGTACATCCTTAACAAGCGTACCGGGAAACAGGAATTGCCCGTCACGGGTACGCATTAGGCCTTGAGTCGATAAGATTTGAATATAACCATTTCTATCAGAAACAACTTTAAGGAGATTAATATCCTTATTTTCAAGATTGTACTTAATGCTGAATTCCTGAACGAAAGGTATATCCTGGTGTACCTGAATGGCTTTCTGAGCATTCAGGTTAAATGAAATCAGGATCAACGACAGCAGAATAAGGGTGATCGTTTGAATTTGGTTTTTCATATAAAAGAAATATTTAGAAATAAATAGAAATAAGTTGAAATATTACTTATCCTAAAATGTGATGTTTTTCACTTTGTAACGGTCACAACTTTGATTTGTTTATCGAAATCCTTAAAAAAAAGGGTGCTGCAATACCACAGCACCCCTTCATTATTTACTAATCAAAAAACAAAATTATTGAAACTATTGTAAAAGCCACATTTTGGAGAATTCGTCATCAGTTGCTGGAACAAGGGTAGCAACGCCTTTGTTGTAAGCATCCACGTTTTGTCCAAGTTCATTTCCCGGATAACGGAAGCGATTAGGGAAAGGATAGCCACCAAGGTTGCCATTGGCAAAAATATTTGGCAGCTTTGTCCTGCGAAGATCAAGGTATGCCTCGGTGGCAACAGAGAACAATGCAATCCATTTCTGTTCAGCAATCTTTGCCAATTTTCCTGGGTTATCTGATGGCAAGGCTATTGAAGCCTGAGCAAGATAAGCTGTAATATTTGCATCACTAACGCCCCAACGTTTCATTGATGACCTGATACCAGCACGATAGTAAGTATCTGCACTTCCAGAAATTAATGATTTTACGGCAGCTTCTGCCAAATCAAACTGGATTTCATCCTTGTTCATGATCTGTGCACGAAGAAGGGCATGAGCATTTTGCTGGAAAAGTTTAGAATATTTTGAAACTTTGAAGTTTCCATAAGCACCTCCAAGTGATGTATCATAATGTCCGTTACCATTTTTCCAGTCGCCAGGCATACCTGCAATGAAGCCTACATAGAGTTTATCCTTATCAAGAACATTTGCTGCGTATTGGTAAACAGCAGGGATGGCTGGATCAAGATATTCCCATGTAGATGTATAGGTAAAACCATTGGGATCGATCGTGTTGACAACTGTGCCATTTTTGCCAGCAGTCGCAGTCCAGGGTTTTTCCACCGGTGCGAACCACACGCTTGCCCTTGGGTCATTGTAATTTGCCATTATATCTACCAAAGTTTTACAAGGACGTCTTCTGTCGAATTCACCACCTGTAGTGCCCCAGTTATTTGAGCCACCCACCCATGAGTTGGTTGAACTTGTTCCAACGTAGGCAATAGAAGCATTTCCATCAGCGTCAGCTGAAAGAAGGGGCAGAGCAGCAACAGCGGTAATTCTGGCACCTGCATCGCTCAGTTTTGCTGACGCGTGCATCAATAGCCTTAATTTTAGCGAATTGCAGAATTTTATCCATTGTGTTTTATCACCGCCAAACATCAGGTCATAGGAAGTACTGATCGTTTCGGTGCCAGCTGCAATATCGGCGTTTGCACCATCCAGTTCTTTAAGCAAACCAGCATAGATATCCGACTGCTTGTCATATGTAGGATAGAGGATTCCCTCGCGTCCCTGCAAAGCTTGTGTGTAATATACATCACCATAGAAATCGGTCATGAACGAGAAAAGCAGGACCCTGAAAGTGGTAAAAATACCAACGTGAGTTCTTGAACCCCTTTCTTTTGCTTTTTGTATTGCAATGTCAATGAATTTCAGAATATCCATTGCCCCGTACATATCGGTGGTGGTGGATTTGAAACTTGAATAATAGTTGTCGCCTCCCTGATAGTTCCGTTCGGTATATTGCACTGCACCTGGAAGCCTTGTGGTACCCCAACCCAAATCCTGATAGAAAAGGGTGGTTTTGGTCAATATGGATGATAGGAGATAAGGGTCATTCATATTTTCAATTGCGTTCTTATACTGCAACGCATCGTATTGCCGCAAATCATCCTTGCCACAGGAAACTACCCCTAACAGTAAGACGATTGCAAATATTTTTGTTACAAATGATTTCATATTCATATTTATTTTACTGAGAGTCAATGATTAAAAATCCAATGAAAGTTTAAATCCAAGAGAACGTACAGAAGGTAAAGTAGCCCTAAGGACTCCCTGGCTTACACCAGCGCCGGAAAATGCAGATTCAGGATCTTCATGACGGCCTGAGGCATTCCACTGGAAAATGTTCCTGCCCACAAATGCGATATTCACATTGTTCAATTTCAATTTATTTGAAATTGCAGTCGGAAGATTGTACGTTAAGGAGACTTCCCTCATTTTGAAGTTGGTTGCATTGTAAACGCGGGTGGCTGTAAAGTTCCAGATGACATCACCAAATCCATTGTATGGATAATCATAGAAAGTATTGTTTGGATCGGCACCGTTTACAATGTAATCAGCATCGTTAGCAGGATTTCCACCCGGTTTCAACCATACTCCACGGGCATAACTTGCATCCTGGAAATCGGAGCGGATATCGTCATTGTAGCTATTCATTTCAGCATATTGGCTGGCACCAACTGCAGGCCATTTTAAACCACCCTGTGAAGCATCTCGTCCACCCATCCACCATCGGTTGTTGGGACCTGAACTAACAGATTCCCATGACCTACCGTTTGAGTCCATATATTGCTGGTTAACAGATACATAATGTCCTCCCACACGCAAACTTCCTACTAAATTCAATGAAAGTCTTTTGTATTTCAGCGTTGTATTGATACCTATGATATAATCCGGATTGAAATTGGCCAACTGGGCACGGTCCCTTTCATCTGATGATTTCTGAATTTTGCCGTCATTGTCCAATAATGGCTGACCTGCATATTTACCGGTTTTAACCCTCAGAATTGGGTTCTCTTCGTAAATGTTACCAATTTCTTCACCCTGAGCAATCTTCACTTTCGTTTTTCCATCATAGGAAGCAAATACATAGCCATTTGGAGCAAACTTGCTCGATAAGCTTGTAATGGTTGCTTTATAGTGGGTAAATGTAGCCGTTACATCCCAATTCCAGTCTTTTGTTCTTACCGGATTCAATGTAAGTCCCCACTCATATCCTTTGTTTCTGACATCACCGATATTGGTCTTCATTGAAGTATAACCTGTACCCTGAACTACAGGAATATCGCCCAACTGGTTGACCTGATCCTTGATAAAATAGGTGAAGTCGAACTGTACCCTTTTGTTCAGCATCCAGAGGTCAACACCGGCTTCTTTGGTAATTGACGACATTGGTTTGATATCCGGGTCAACCAAAGTAGCGCTAAGATTGGCTGTTTTAACAGTACTTGACCAGTCTGGCGTCGTAAATCCATAAGTATCAACGTTTCTAACCCTTGTTAAACCGTTACCGACGTTTGCATAGCCCAAACGGATTTTCAATAAGTTGATGGATTCCGGAAGCTTAACAGATTCATTGATTGCCCATGCAGCAGAAACAGATGGATAGAAATAATGAATTTTCTCCTCCGCAAGGTTTCCGATATAATCTTCACGACCTGTTACACCGATGAATACCTGATTTTTCCAACCCAGGTCGGCTGTTCCATATAAACTATATGAAGGACCAGCGCCCCAACTATAAGAAGCTGTTAATTTTCCCGGGTAAGAATTGGCCATTGTAAACAATTGTGGAACACTCAATGAACCTGCACTGATACTGTATGAATTTGAAGTACCGTAAGCATAGTTTACTCCTGCCATAGCAGAAATAGAGAAATCATTAATTGTCTTATTAAATGAAAGAATAGCATCTGAGTTAATGCTCACACTGTTGGAACTGTTGGTCTGAAAAGACCCATCACCTGCTGAAGCACGGCTGGCATAAGCTGTACCTCCAAAAGATTTCCTGAATTCATAGTTCTCGGCAACATTGTCGATACCTGAACGCAGCAACATCGTGAGCTCTTTTGTTAACTGCCAATCTAACTGCACTTTACCAAAAAAGTTGTCGCGTGAGAACCTGTTGATGTTTTCATAGGTCAACCACCATGGGTTTGGTTCAGAAACATCGATGCCATTGTCTTTCATTATGGCGCCATTTTCCATAATCCCTTCAAAACCTGTCATCCAGTAGTTTCTCATATCGGACAAAGGTTGTAAGTTGGCAGGGAAGTTAAACAAAAGTCTGTTGATGATACTGTTGCTTCCGGTAACGTTCTGCTTGTTCGGAGAATAAGTCCGGGTATAATTGGCATTGGCCGAAACTTTAATCTTGTCGGTCAGTTTATATTCAGAATTAAGGGTAATTGAATTCTGATTTGTTTTGGTATTCGGCATAACACCTAAATTCCCCATGTTGGTCATTGACAAACGGAAAGATCCTTTATCATAATTGCCACTCACGTTAACGTTGGTAGTTCTGGTTGTTCCAACATTCAAATATGCTTTCATACGGTTTTCATTGGAGGAAACCATTGGGCCGTTGTCCCATTTTTGGGTTTTCGTGTTCCAGTAAGCATCAGAGTATTTACCATCCAATTTGGGCCCCCAAGTGTCTGTATTGTCATATTGCCATTCGTAAGCGCGCTCACCCTGGCCATACAGCTGTTGCTCTTCAATAAACTGATAAGGTGAATCGGCTGTTGCGCTAAAGGATGCAGAAACTCCAATCCCTTTTTTGCCGCCTTTACCGGATTTGGTCGTGATCATCACAACACCGTTACCACCGTTAGAACCATAAAGCGCTCCCGCGCTACCTCCTTTAAGAACGGTCACATTTTCAATGTCTTCAGGGTTCAACTGGGAGAGGATATTCCCGAAGTCGATCCCATTTTTATTTGTAAATGTTTGGTTGCCAACAGGAATACCATCAATGACATACAAAGGTTGTGCTTTGACGGCCACGTTGGCATCACCTGTTTGTGGCATTACGGATGTACCACGGATGTTCACCAAAACCGAGGAAGTCGGGTCGTTACTTAAGTTGGTCAAGCTCACCCCGCTGATTTTGCCATCAAGTGATTTCATTACATTGGTGTTTCCTGCCTTCACCAAGTCGTCAGATTTAACATCACTTACAGAAAATGCAAGCGATTTTTTCGCTTTGGTGATCCCCATTGCAGTCACAACAACTTCTTCAACATCAATGCTTGACGATTTGAGTATCACCTCAAAAGTTGTCTTACCGTTCAAAGGCACTTCCTTACTTTCCATTCCCACAAAGGAAATAACAAGTACCGATTGTGCTTTGGGAGCTGAAATGGTGAATTTTCCATCAAAATCGGTAACAACTCCCTGAGTTGTGCCTTTAATCACTACCGCAGCACCTGGAAGTGCCTCTCCCGTGGAACTTTTGACAACCCCACTCACCTTGGTTTGGGCAAACGCCGCACTTCCAAGAAGTGCAAACATGCTCAACAAGAACATTTGCAGAATCTTTCTTTTCATAATCAGATAAATTTTTCTTTTCATAGATACTTAATTTTTGCTATTCGTAAAAAATCAATTTCTTTTCGAGTTTTAAAAGCGACTCTTTGACGAGTACTATCCTGAACAAAGATTATACATTAAAACTGCCAAGGTTTATAGAATTTTATTCATATTGCATCAAATATTAACATTAATTCACATGCTAAACCGATTTAGAGGTATTATTTTGTTAAAATAAGATTACATAAATGTTAAAATTCCATGACATTTTAATAGTACAAAACACTTTTGAAGAAAAATAACAGAACAATTGAATGACGATTAAGCTATTTTTGGATTTGAGAAAAGTGATTTGACCAGATCAATAAATTAAACAGTCAATATTCCGTGTGAATCTGATAAATATTCAGACTTTATTACAATTGGAATTTTAGATATTCGCAATTCATTAATCATCACGACTAAAATGTAATCAGATGAAACACCAGTACAAACCATTGCTTTTGCTTTCGCTCATGTTTTTTATGGTAGGGGCACTTTTCTGCATGAACGACATTTTGCTCCCATCGCTGATTACCCATTTCAATCTGAATTATACGAAAGCCACGATGATTCAGTTCACCTTTTATCTCACCTATATTATTTTTCCGATTCCAATAGCCTGGATGATCCATCGTTATGGCTACAAGATCAGCTTGTTGACTGCTATTGTCACATGTGCTGTTGGTTGCGCTTTTTTTCTCCCGGCAAAATTGTTCAATTCCTACCCCCTTGTCCTAACTGCCATATTTATTATCTCTACCGGTCTCACGATTATCAATGTTGCCGCCAATCCTTTTGCCTCCCTGCTTGGTGATCCCGAAGGTGCCCACCAGCGCATCAATTTTGTGCAGGTATTTTCACGTGTTGGCTATGCGGTCACACCCGCTGTTGCTACAACCCTTATTTATACCCAATTGGGAGAGATTCGGTATCATTTTCCCTATTTGTTGCTTGCTATCGCTTTGCTGATGATTGCGCTACTGATGTTTTTTTCCCATCTTCCTTCGATGAAACCGGGTGATGATGAACTTTTTACGTTGAAAGGGATCATCAGCGAAGGTTATGCACACAAACACTTGTTTTTCGGTCTCTTCGCGATGTTTTTTTATATGGGTGCAGAAGCCTGTACCTGTGGGTTTTTTATCCCATATCTGAAAACGGTATTGGGTTTTACCGATCAAAGAGCAGCTAGTTACCTTACTCTATACTATGTATTTACCGCAGTAATGGGAATCCTGGCCGTAATTATGCTTAAATACATCAAAGCACACCGGTTGGTTGGTTTCTTTGGAATCGGGATGATTGTATTGTACCTGATTTCCATTCTGTTCAATACCGGTTTTAACGAATTTATCCTTGCAAGCCTGGGTCTTTTCCTTTCGGTGATGTTCCCAACCATTTTCAGTCTTGCCATTGAGGGGATCGGATCATTTACAGGGAAAGGTTCTGCCCTGCTCAACTTTGCCATCATTGGCGGATCCGTTTTCCCGCCAATCCAGGGAATGATTGCCGACAATCATGGTGTGCAGGTTTCCTATGTGATACCGCTTTTTTGTTTCGTGATGGTCACCATTTATGCGTTCTACTTTACAAAAGAACCCATTGAGCAAAGGGCAAGGGGCAAGGAGCAAGGGGCTTAGGGTGGTGCTTCGACTCCGCTCAGCATCCAGGAGGGAGAGCTATTGATTTCGTAGTAGTGCCGTAGGCTCGGTTCATATTGTAGCAATGGATTTTAATCCGTTGAAAACAGTGAAATCGCAGCAGAGCCGTAGGCTCGGTTCATGTTGTAACAAAGGATTTTAATCCGTTGACGTTGACGATAAAAAAGATAAAATTAAAATATGAAAGATCCGATCAAAACATACGACGCCCGTTGGGAAGTCAGCGAATTTAATGACAGTAAAGTACTTCGACTTTTTGAAGCAACTTTTGGATATGCAAGGCTAATAAAAGTAGACACACTGGTTTTTGCAAGGGATGCCCGTCTTGGCTGTGCAAGGGTGATGGAAATCGGAATCGAGGCAGCAGTCAAATCGGGTTTCCGTGTTTTGGTCTGTTTCGACCCGATGAGTACACCAATGTCCTATTTTGTGGCGATGCAAACTAATTTGCAATATCCAATGACAATGGGACTTACAATTACAGCATCGCACAACCCAAAACAATATATCGGGATTAAATTCACCGTTCCCAGAGTCGAGGCCATTGGATACGACTGTGGCCCGCTTGGTGGATTGACCAAAATCAAGGAGCTGTACCATTCAAGAGCTTTCATCCCTGAAATTAAAACCGGTGGAAGTCTTGAGGTGATCAAACATCCCGGAGAGCAATATATCCAATATTCGATGAAACTGGCCAATATCCTCCCTGGGGATTTGAAGGGGTTAAAAATTGTCCTCGATACATTCAATGGTTCTTCAGGGCCCGAACTTTACCGTGCGCTTTGTTTAACCGGGGTCGATGTTATTCCTTTACGATTGACACCAAACGGGAATTTTCCTACCGGATCGCCCAATCCAACAAGCCAGAACAAGATGGATGGTGCCATTCAATGTGCCATTGCCGAAAATGCCGATCTGGTGATTGGAATTGATGGCGATGGCGACCGGATTGTTTTTGGCGATCAGAAAGGGATTTTCAGTGCAGGTTTTGTGATGATCACCATCCTCAAAACGATTATCGACCAGCATGGATTCACTGAAGAAAACCACAAGGTGCTTTACGATCCGAAAGTCAACCCACTTGCCCTGGAGAAATGGGCCGAAATGAATGTCGAACCGGTCCTTTTCCGCAACGGACATTCACAAATCAAACAATACATGAAGGAAAATGGTGTCCTTGCTGGTGCCGAAGAATCTGGACATTTCTACCATAGCTTCCGTATGTGGAACCTCGTTGTTTCAGGGGAAAACTCCCTTTATACAATTCTTCTTTTTCTGAGGACTGTAATCAATCAAAGGTCTATCATACAAAATGTCAGGGAGATGCAGGATCAAATCTATAC
Organism: uncultured Bacteroidia bacterium; assembly: GCA_903927965.1. GTDB lineage: Bacteria > Bacteroidota > Bacteroidia > Bacteroidales > Prolixibacteraceae > JAAFHB01. The sequence continues at coordinate 18,311 of CAIYPA010000327.1, forward strand.
ATCTGGCGAATTTAATTTTCACTATGCAGATGATCAGCAAACTGATGCGGCAATGGCTGCGGTGATCGACTTTTTCAAATCGGATAAGGCCTTCATGACAACAACTTCAGAGACAGGCATCGACCTTGAAGGAACAGTAGTTTACAAGGGTATAAGATTCCAATATGGAAAAGTTGAGCTGGATAATGAATGGTATGCTGCTTATGTCCGCTCTGCAACCACGGAACGAGGGGTAGTCAGAAGTTATATTTCGAGTGGTGATGCCGTGTATGGTGGGCTTATTAAGGAAAAATTGGTCAAAATACTGAAATACAATTTTGAAGGGACTGAGATTGAGTAAAATATATTTTAGTGGAACATTTTTATTTATAGGCTTTTGAGAAAAACTCCTTCAATTTTAAAGTTTCCATTACCTGATATTTTCCATCTGAACATTCTTTTATAACAGCTGGCAATATATCGAAAAGGTCTTCTAACGCGGTGTCAGAACCAGTAACCAAGCTATAAAAACTGGCACCATCAATTTCACGAATATGTTCATTTTGAGGGCATTTTTCTCCTTTCTCTTTGTTCGAAGGTATGAAAAGTCTATTGTATCTCTTCCCGTATTGGGGGATTATTGCCACATAATAGGCAGTAAATCCTTTATAAATACTTGACTTTGGACTCACCAAATTATCCAGGGAATAATACAAATCTGATAATTTTCCTCCAGATATAGTGTTAAATTTATTTTTTACCTCAGCCAGAATTTTGTTTTCTTCTGATAATATATCAATTACACTCCCAACCTTCATGTTTTTCCAACCTTTTGAACTGCCAAGAATTCTTTGGTGGAAATTGCCGACATGATTTTGTAAGGTTTTCTGTGCCTGCCTGGTCGTTTCACTTTCTCTCCATGAATCATAATCAATGTCAAAACCAGACATTTCGAAAATGGCGGCAAACGGGTCAATTACGTTCTTTCCAAATTTAACTTCTGCTGACTTTTGAGCTTTTTTTGCATTTGAAAGCAATGAATTTACTTCAAATTTAATCACCGAATCATCAATCCATGATAACCAGGGCATAGGCTTTAATTTGTACATTAAATAAAGCCATAAAAGTAAAGTTTATTTTAAATAAATGGAATTAAGTACAATATCATTTGGGAAATATTTTATTTAAAAACTGTACAATTGAAGATCCGACTTCTTTAGCAAAATTTACAGGTACCGCATTACCAATCTGTTTATATTGGTGAGAAACAGAACCCGAGAAAGACCAGTCATCAGGAAAAGTTTGAATCCTGGCATATTCCCTTATCGTAAAAGGCCTTGTTTCATCGGGATGACAACGCTCAGTTTGCTTTTGTGCTGGACTGCAAGTTAATGTCAGACTTGGCTCCGACCAGCTTATCCGTCGGGCCATCCCCGTTTTTCCACCTCCCAAATAAAAACTGCCCCCCATATAATCTTTTTGTATTTCTACCGGCAAATCCCTCCAATAACCACCTTCCGGAACCAAGTCCAATACATCTTTTTTACTTTTGGGATATTTAGACCCCAGAGATTCTGGTACATCACAATCAAACAATTCGCCTTTCTTAAGGGCATCTTTAAGAGTATAAACTTTTTTGTAAGGTTTTGGGAATTCAAAAAGATGGTGATTCAAATCTTTTCTTATTCCAACAATCAAAACACGCTCCCTCTTTTGAGGGACTCTGTAAAAAATAGTTTTGAAAATTTTGGGCGTAATAACATGATATCCAATTTCATCCAATATGGATATCATTCCTTCGATCGTTTTCCCATTTTCGTGGCTTAGTAAACCCCTGACATTTTCGCCAATACAAATTGCCGGGTTAGTTTCCTGAACAACCTTTGCAAATTCATAAAACAATGTTCCCCTTGCATCATTTAATCCCAATTTTTTTCCCGCATAACTAAATGCCTGGCACGGAAAACCTCCCGTTACAATATCCACTTTACCCTGAAAATCTGAGAAAGAGACATGTTTTACGTCATCTTCTATGACATTCCAATCAGGTCGGTTTTTGCGTAAAGTTTCACATGCCCAATGATCCATCTCATTTAATGCGAGGCATTTTATTCCTGCTTGCTCAAGTCCGATGGCTAACCCACCTGCACCTGCAAACAATTCAATTGAATTAAAATCCCTAACCGGATCCATAGAAATCTCATTTTCGGATGATGCAAATAAAAAATCAAGGTTATCAAAAATCTTTAATTGATCTTTATGATAAACCCGATAATTGCTCATAGGTTCCCTTATTGCAGTTAATTTTCCGTTTTTATCCCAACGTCTTAGAGTTTCTTTACTTACTGATAACAGATCGGCCACCTCTGCTATAGAATATAAATTCTTCATAATATAACCATGCTAATCAACATTACACATGGTTACAAAAATAAGATTTTATTTTTATTTTAAAATATGTTATTTTGCATTTATTTATCAACAATTAACAACGTTGAAAAAGTACTCAGAAAACCAGATTATTGTACCAAGGTTTAATGAAGCCAACGGTTTTTATACGACAAAGAAGAGGTCCGAGCTGATGGGCAGGATCAGGTCAACGAATACGAAACCGGAGTTAGTCTTAAGAAAAACACTTTGGAATCTTGGGTTCAGGTACCGGAAGAATGTAAAAAAGTTGCCCGGAACCCCCGACATTGTTTACGTCAAACAACGTTTGGCAGTATTTGTGGATGGTGGGTTTTGGCATGGGTACAACTGGGAAATAAAAAAGGAACAAATAAAAACCAACCGCGACTTTTGGATCCCCAAGATTGAAAGGAACATGCAACGGGATAGGGAAAACAATCGGCTCTTATATGATCAGGGTTGGTACGTAATTCGTATCTGGGAACATGAAATCAAAAATGACCTTGAAGGATGTGTCAACCTGGTCATCAACTATCTTACTGAAAATTTGTAAATTGCGGGGATATTTAAAATAGTCAGTTACCAATAGTTAAGAAATAAATGGAAATGGGTTGAAATGAGTTGAAATAGGCTTATTTTATAAGTTAGGTCAATTGTCAGAAACCAGTCGCCAGTTGCTAGCCCCCAGAAGCCAGAAATAGAAATAAATGGAAATAGGTTGAAATATCGTTCGATCATTGTCAGAAGCCAGTTGCCAGACGCTAGTCGCCAGAAGCCAGCTGTCAGTAGCAAGTCGCCAGTTGCCCCATGCCCTAGGCCCCTTGCCAGCCGCCAGCCGCTTCAAATGACCATCCCATTAATTCCTGGCAGGCACACTCATCGAAGGCGGTGCATCCTCCGGCTTGTTTCCCCATTTCTTGTTTGGTTCCGGACCCATCTGGAAATTAAGTTCGCCACCATCGGTGATCTCTTTCTGTGTGATCCATGTCCTGGTGATCGGTTTGCCATTGAGGTTTGCCGATTGGATGTATTTGTTTTGCAGTGAATTATCTTTGGCACTGATTACAAACAATTTCCCTTTTCCTGATTCGATTGTCACCTTTCCAAAGGATGGGCTTCCTATGGCATAGGTCGTGCTTCCTGGAGTGACTGGATAAAATCCCATCGCACTTAAAATATACCAGGAGGAAAGCGATCCCATATCCTCGTTGCCACAAATACCGCCCGGGCCGATCCTGTAAAGCTCTTCGACAACCTGCCTTGCCCGAAGTTGTGTTTTCCAGGGTTCTCCGGCATAGTCGTACAAATAAGCCACATGATGGGACGGCTGATTGCCATGCACATACTGCCCAATCGTACCCACAACCCCAACATATTTGGGAGGTGTAATATTAGGGGACATCGCAAAGAAAGTATCCAGTTTTGCCGTAAACGCTTTGTTCCCACCGAAGAGATTTATCAATCCCTGCACATCGTGCTGCACGGACCAGATGTATTGCCAGGCATTCGATTCGGTAAAATGCCTGTTGGGACGACGACCGACCAAAAACGGATCGAAATATTTGTAATACGAATGTTCACCTTCCTTGACGATCTCCTGCTCACGCCCTTTTAACCCTTCCAACCATGTTCCATCTGCTTTTTTGGGGCGCATAAAATTGGTTTGTTTGTCCCATAAATTGGCATAATTGGCAGCCCTTTTCATAAACAACTGGTAATCCTCTTTTTTGCCAAGTTCCTTTGCCAACTGAGCAATGCACCAATCGTCATAAGCCAGTTCCATCGTATTTGGCACAGACTCGGTCACTTTATCGACCGGTGTATAACCCAACTCCATGTAATATTTGAGACCTGACCTTCCGGCTGTATGTGGGACCGGAAGCTTGGGTTCTTCGAGTGCTTTTTTGCGCATCGCTTCATAAAGGAAATTGACATCAAAATTTCGGTAACCTTTCATATAGGCATCGACAATTACAGGGATCAGGTGGTCGCCAACCATTGCTTCACCGTAAATGTTCAGGAAATGTTGTGCCGGCAACCAGCCATAATCCTTTGTTTTGGCTACGATAGATTGTATAAAATCGTTCACATGGTCAGGAGCAGTCAATGTCAGTAAAGGATGCTGGCTTCTGTAAGTATCCCAGCATGAGAAAGATCCATAGAAATCATAACCCTTGGCTTCATGAACCTTTTTGTCGGAACCCCAGTATTTGCCATCGACATCCTGAGAAATGTATTGCGCGAGAAAGGAGTGGTACATGGCCGTATAGAAAATTTCCTTCTGGTCATCGGTGGCACCTTCGATTTTAATCCGCGACAGCTCTTTCTTCCAGGTTCCGCTTGCTTCGTTCCTAATCCTGTCAAAATTCCAATCGGCAATCTCGGCATGTAAATTATTCCTTGCACCTTCAAGCCCTGTATAGGAGATCCCAACCTTAACAAGGATCTGCTCATTCGCAGAAGTCCTGAATGTTACAAACGCCCCAATATTTTTGCCAGTTTCGCCATTCTTGTATGGCCATATGCTGCCGCCCGACTCTGGGGTTTTGGTTTCATTGTCGAATGTGCCATAATACATAAAAGGTTTGCTGAACTCGGCCACAAAATAGACTTTACCAAGACCTGCACTTTTTACACCTTCTATTCTATTGTTATTCAATATATTAAGTTCAGATAATTCTGTAGAGGAATTACTCCCGATCTGATGCCCGAGGTCTAAAATGATCCTTGAATTTTCAGATTTTGGGAATGTATATCGATGAAATCCAGCACGTTTAGTAGCTGTCAATTCGGCTTTTACACCACAATCCTTTAACAGGACTGAATAATAACCCGGAGAAGCGGTTTCGTCTGCATGGTCAAAACGGGACCTGTAACCATCGCCGGGAATTTCAGGTGATCCGGGCCAGGTTTTCAGTTTATTCCCTATGGTTGGCATCAGCATTACCTCTCCCCCATTCACCATCCCCACGCCGCTCCAGTGTGTATGGCTAAAACCGATGATTGTATTTTCGGAATAGACATACCCTGCACAGAAAGTCCAACCTTGTGTCCCGCAGTCAGGACTCAAGTGAACCATTGCATAAGGCAGGGAAGGACCCGGGTAGGTATGTCCGAAAAAATCGGTGCCCAAAAACGGGTTGACATGATCCAAAGGTTCGTCATTCTGGGCGTTGACTGAAATTGTAAGTAACGCACCCAAACTTAAAGTAAGAATTAATGTCCTGAAAATAAATGTTTTCATCTGTATTGGCTGTTTTTAGAAACTGCTTGATTTATTTTGAATTCCCTGTTTGGTTTAAACTTTAATTGCCTGTACGATTGGACTTTTATTATCGTACTGCATAATATCCAATAATTGATAAAAATACAAAACCACTTCAAAAGATTGCCATAATTTTATCAAATTCCATTTCTGCGAAAATCTGCGGTTTCTGCGGGAACATATTTAAAATATCTCCCGCAGATCGCGCTGAATTTCGCAGAACAAAAATAATTAAACGTGATTCACGCAATTATTAAGTTTTAATAACTCTACAAATTTTCACCAAAAGACCATCCTTTTCGAACTGGCTCTTTTATGTAGGCGTTCAATTCGGGATGATTGATGATTTTCATATTTTGGGCATCGTACTCAATCTTCGTTGCAAACCTCTGTGCCAGTACCCCTACCAATATCATCTCGGACAATTCGGCTGCATAATCGAAATTGGATCCCGGAAGTTTATCGTTTTTAATCGCATCGATCCATTCCTGTTGTGGCTTTTCTTCACCAACACGGAGGATAGTTTTTGCGGGTGGGTTTTCCAGAAAGGCTTTCCATTTCTCATCCGACATCACCAACCTTGGCTGGTTGGGACGACCACCTGTCATTAACGACATTTTATCGCCAACCATCAACATTCCCGAATTGGGCAATTTTTCGATTCCCCACTCAGGTTTGATTTCTGGTTTTAGCCCACCCTCATACCAGGAAAGCTTCACAGGCACTTTTTCACCACGTGCAGCAAACTGGTAATTGACAACTGATTGGTCAGGGATAAAACTATGGTCAGCCATCGGATTTTCGATAACGCCTTCAGCCGAAAGGGGATTCCCAAGGTTTAAAGCCAAGAAAGGGGCATCCAAAGTATGACAAGCCCAATCGCCCAACATTCCATTCCCATAATCATAAAAGCCTCTCCACGATTTTGGGGCATAAGCGCTATTGTATGGACGTTCTGCCACAGGCCCCTGCCACAAATCCCAATCCAGATTAGCAGGTACAGGTTGACTTGATGGAGGGAAACTATCGGGCTTGGTCCAATAACCACCCGGTTTAAAGTCAAAGGGACCAAACCATGCATGGACCTCTTTGACCTGTCCCAGTAAACCCAGATCATACCATTCCCTGATCAACCTGATCCCATTGGTTGTATGCCCCTGGTTTCCCATTTGCGAAACGATCTTATAATATTTGGCAGCCTTCTTCATTGTGCGCAATTGCCAAATATTGTGTGCCAATGGCTTTTCGCAATAGACGTGCTTGCCCAGTTGCATGGCAGCCATGGTAGCCGGAAAGTGACTGTGATCGGGTGTAGCGATAATGACGGCATCGATCTTATGGGCCATCTCATCAAACATCACTCTGTAATCTTTGTAACGTTTTGCTTTTGGAAATTTGACAAACCCGTTTGTGGCACGTTGCTCATCCACATCGCATAGTGCGACAATGTTATCTTCAAGGATCGTGCTCCAGTTGTCCTCGCCACGGCCACCAACCCCGATGACCGCTATGTCCAGTTTGCTGTTTTTGCAACTGCTCTGCAAATTCGGAAGTATCAATGTGCCAGCCGCAATAGCAGCTGTTGATTTCAGGAAATTTCTGCGTGAAAAATTATTCATATTTTGTATTTAATTATTTCAACTTATTTCAACTTATTTCTTTTTGATGCTAAACTTGTCAATCACCTGATTTTCATAATTAACCGATTCAAATGACAGTTTATTTCCTTCGATTTTAAGGTATTGGTAAAGATGCCCTTCCCCATTCCTGACCACGGCATACGGTTCATCGGTCATCTGATGAGGTGAATTGGGAATACCTACTGAAATAATGTAAGCTGTCCCATCGTTATACGAATCCACAACCTGACCCGCTTTCATCGGCTTCGACCGCATGTAATAATGGATATGGCCGCTAAAAACCAGGTCCACATGGTACTTGTCAAATATGGGTACCCAATCTTTCTGAATATTTAAATAAGGCTCCTCCCAGTTGTAAGGTGGGAAATGGAACATTGCAAATTTCCACATCGCTTTTGATTGGGCCAATTGCTGTTCAATCCATTTGGTTTGCGGTTCCATCGGGGAGGTGGCATCAATCATCAGGAACAGTGCATTTTTATAGATAAACGAGTAGGTTTGTTCTTTCGGAACACCATCAGGGCCATTTTGGGGATAGCTGAACTCATCCTGGAAAGTCTGTGCCCCAAGTCCCGAACGGTTATCATGGTTTCCCGGAACCGCCATCAAAGGGATACGACAAACGACAGGTTTGGAATATTCAAGGAAATCGTCCCACTGGTTTCGGTGCAATCCATCACTGACCAGATCACCGGCAATTTCAAAGAACGAAATATCGGGATGATCAGTAACTGCCTTCTCAAGGATCTGTTTGTATTTTGGTGAAAAATGGGTGTCGCCGAACCAGGCAAACGAGAAGGAATCATCCTTTTGGGCAGTTGTAAAGGTTTGAGTGGACATCCAATCTAATTGGTTATCAATCCTATACTCATAAGTCGATCCAGGTTTCAGATTTCTCAACATTGCTGTGGAATGTTTAATATACCGGTCATTCATAAGAAGCCGGTCTTCCATCCTGATTGTACTAACAGGAGCAGAAATTTCCGTGGTCGTACTTTTTTCGCGATAAACAAGGTTTTGGTGTTGAACGGTGGTATCGGTCCGCCACTGAATGTCCATGCTATTTGATGGATCGGAACTCCAGGTCAACAATATCTGATCGGGTTTTGATAAGGATGGATACTCTGTTTTTCTGAAAGCACCCACAAGATGGGTTTCCACGCCCCTGCCCCGAATGGTTGTCAGCAACTTTTCCCCTTTCATTTCTGTAGGAACATTCTGAAGGACAAGCTCATCCCAATCGTGATAGGTAAAAGCTCCATTTTCGAGGACACCAACAAATTGGTTAGCCGGGAAAAAATTGCTCAAAACCAATTGATCCTTTTTATTTTGGGGCGCAACAGAGACAAAGTAATGCAAAGAATAGTTTTCAAGGCCATTGATCCCAAGTCCAACTTTTCCTGCCGCAAAAGATTTTTGCCAGATTTCGTACGTGACCTGCTCATTTTTAACGGTCATCGCGGTTTTTTTGAATCCTGCTTTATCCAACCAGAATGGGACAATCTTCTGCTCACTACTGCGCATCACTGAAACGACCACCGGAACATTCACATCAAACATCCAATGGCGGGTCGAAAGGACCTTCAAATCCTCTTTGGAAAACAGGGCCATGGCATGGTCAACATCCAACTTCTGTAAATCGTTTGCAGAAGTGTTTTTATAAAGATTTGTAATCACCTTATTCATAACGTCTTTGACAGAATCTTCGGATTCCTCACACGAAATCATAGCGGTAATTAGCATGAAACCAGCCAAAACCCGGATAATTGTATCTATCCTTGATTTGTTAATTTGACGACAGATTTTCGGCATAAAAAGATTATTTACATTTTATTTCCAAATAAACAGAAGATTCAAATCAATTTAAAGCAGCTATTTTGTCATAATCCAATGGTTCTTTGACCATTTTAGGAAGTGATTAAGTTAAAATAATTGATTATTTTGGCAAAATGATTTCAATGGCATTAAGATTACTGACTAATTCAATGTTAAGATGAAAACCCAAATTCGAATTGCTTTTGTTATTGTCCCTTTTCTGACGGTATTGACACTCTTTACTTCCTTTGGGCAGATCGGTACTCGCTTTCCTTCTGAAAAGAAGATCGTCACAGATCCTAAAACGGGAACAAAACTTACTTTCCTGACCAGCAAGCCCGCAGGGGATTCTAAAATCTATCAAACCCACAGCCAATGGACTTCAGATGGAAACTGGATCATTTTCCGTTCCGACAGGGTAAAGGGCGAAGCCTTTGCGGTCAACGAAAAAAGTGGTGCAATAGTCCAGGTCAGCGAAGGTGGATTTATCGGAATGCTGAATATCGCAAGAAAATCGATGAAGCTCTATTTCATGCGAAATCACGTTGAGGAAGCAGGTTCCGCAGTTGCTAAACCCTTACGTGTTGATGTCTTGGTGGTTGACCTCGCCAAACTTTTTATGGACAGCGAATACGGAAAATTAAAAAAAGCTTCAGAATATCAGAAAGTCTGCGGTACAACACCCTCCGAAATGGGTGCTGGTGGTGACCTGGCCCTTGATGCCGACGAGGAGTTTGTCTATTTCAGGGTAGGAAAAGAGGAAGCTGCTCGGCACCTGCCGGAAGGGACCAAGCTGGAAGGCAATTTTGGTCCGAGAAACATGGGTGCCGGTCCTACTGGAATTGGCAAAATGAACCTAAAAACCGGAGAATCCTCAATGGTTGTGGCGGTTCCTTTTCAAGTCGGTCATATCCAAGCCAATCCATGGGTTTCGGGTGAAATCGTATTTTGTTGGGAGACAGGCGGTAAAGCCCCACAACGAACATGGACTGTCCTTGCTGATGGATCTGGTTTGCGTCCACTTTATCCTGAGGCAGAATACGAATGGGTAACCCACGAATCCCTGTTTTCTAAAGATGAAGTGGCCTTTGCGATTATGGGTCATCGGAAGGTTGAAGAGATGATCAAATCCATCCCGAATTCAACTGTTGCGAAATCAGCAGACCCAATCAACCCAGGCCACGAGACAGAATGGGGGCCATGTGGAAGCCGTGAAAAACCCACCGGACTCGGAATCGTCAACCTGCGGACACGGGAAATGACAACAGCCGGGCAAATCCCTTATGGTAGCGGAGTATGGCATGTAAATGGCTCATCGGATGGTCGTTGGGCAGTTGGCGATGACTTTTTAAGGGAAATTTACCTGTTCGACAGGCATTCGTGTGAAAGATTGCTGCTTTCTGCCGGTCACAAGGAAACAGCTTCCGACCACCCGCATCCAACTTTCAGTCCTGACGGGACAAGGATTGTCATCCAGTCGGCCATGTTATCGGAAGACAACAAGTCAATGAATATTTGCGTCATACCGGTTCCGGAAGCATGGTTGAAAAGGAAGTATTGATTAACGCTTTCTGGAAGATTTCTTTGATGTCGAAATCATCAAAAGGATCAACACCGAATCGTTCGAACAGGTTAACCGGGAATACATAACCTATTTGAAAAATTCAGGAAAAAAACAAAATTTACAACTTTCATAATGGTCATTGTCGTTATCCTGAACTTTCTCAATGGTACAGTACTATGGAGTTTGGGATTACCCTTAGAGTTGTCATACTTTTATCGAAGGAGGTTCCGATATTTTCAATTAAACTTTTTTTCCCAACTTCGGTTTAAGAATAAAATAAGATTGTTACTTTTAGCCTTTAAGAATAACAACGAATATTAATAAATAACAATTGGAGATTATGCAAAGCAGGAGAGAGTTTTTGAAAATTTCAGCAGTAGGATCAGTTGGCGCGATGTTGATAGGTGCTGCCGGTTGTAGTACAGGTGGTGCGAAGGATAGAAAAAGCTTTGGCGTTGGTTTACAACTTTATAGCATTCGTGATGCCATGACTGCCGATCTTCCTGGAACCTTGAAAAAAGTTGCGGATATGGGTTACATTAATCTTGAAGCCGCTTCGTATGCAGATGGTAAATTTTACGGCCTTAAACCTGCCGAATTCAAGAAAATGGTCGCCGATTTGGGCATGGTCGTCTTAAGTAGCCATTCTCAGGTTGAATCTGCAAATATCACCCTCGACAAAGCGAAGATCATGGCCGATGCTCATGCGGAACTTGGTGTTAAATATTGCATTAAACCATGGATCGAAGAAGCTGACCGGAATATTGAATCATACAAAAAGACGATTGCCGACTGTAACGAAGTGGCCAAGATTACAAAAGCTGTTGGCATTCAGTTCGGATACCACAACCACAATTTTGAGTTCAAGAATACCAATGGTGTCGTGCCTTATTATGACATATTCTTAAAAGAAATGGATGCCGACTTGATTACCATGGAATTGGACCTTTTCTGGGCTACCAAGGCAGGACAGGATCCGATTGAAATGTTCAATAAATACCCGGGCAGGTTCCAGTTGCTCCATTTCAAGGATTCGCTCACCAATAAAGGGCCATTCTATGAAGTGATCAAGGACGATATCTGTAGTGTTGGTGTAGGTGTGATCGATTTCAAAAAGATCTGGGCAGCCAAAGATAAGGCAGGAGCCAAATTCTATATTGTTGAAGACGACAATCAGGGCAACGGCAAACCATTTGAAGGTATCGAAACCAGCATTAAAAATATCACAACCAAGATTTTGGCATAACTATATTGCAATACGCTGATTTATAGTCAATTTCTATATTTCAATGTATTTCAAAATATTTCGACTTATTTCAAAATATTTCGATCTATTTCAACATATTTCTAAATTTTTCGATCCATTTCCAAGAATATCTAAATATTCCCAAGAAAAAAGGGCCCATTCCATCCGGTTTGGGCCTTTCTTTTTAAAATCGGTACTGTATCCTGAAAGTCATTGCATCGTCCTTTACATCTGAGGTGTATCCTTGCAACTTTGTATGTTCATTCATCACCCTGGCATAATAAAGGACAAGTTTGATGTTTTCAGTTAGGTAATTAATATATCCAAAACCCAAAGTATTGTATTGAATATCGGCATCGGTTAATTTTGAACCTGCAACACCAATATCGCCTCCCTTAACTTCGGTATTCGGATCGTACCAGTCATATTTGAGAACCAATTGATGCTTCGTTGAAAACAGGCTTTGGACATAATACAAATATCCGCCCCTGAAATTCCGCACATTGAACCCATCTTTGCCGGTCATCAAAGCGATGGGGGATTCGCTGCTTGAATTGGTTGCAGTCTGTTTTCCTGTAATGTATTCAGCCCTAAATTCTGAAAGGCCAATTCGGTTCTTTATTTTCAATTGTGCGTCTGCCCCATAGTATTTCCGCGGAGATTTGCTGTATAAATTTGTAGCACTTGAATCGACAAGAGTTGTAACAATTCCATTGCTTAAGCCAGTATGGTATTCATATTTGGAATTTTGTAATAAACCACCTTGTAATGTTGAAACCCCAATAGTAAAGGAGATATTTTTAGAAAGGGATATCGGTTTTAATGAAACCCTTGCGATCAGATCTTTGTAGTTGTCAAAGTCGCGGGTTGTATTGATCCCCTGGCCATTGAAAAGTCCGACATCAATTTTAAGTTTATTCAAGCACGGGATATCTCTTCGTGGGTCAAAGCTGACCATTGCACCCATATCCCGTTCTCCTTTCATAAGGACCTGCGACATCCTTCCACGTTCTGGGGATTCCCTGTCACTGCTGCTGTAGTTTATTTCATACCCAAAAGGGCGGGCAAACATGCCCATTGTAAAGGAGAACAATTTGAATTTATTTTCGAAGATGCGGCCCCATACATCACGTACAGTAAAACCCCGCTCATTGGCATCGAACTGGAAAACGATCTGAAGGCCAGGGTCGTTGTTCTCTCCACGGGATATATAGTCAATGCGGATCCTGCTGCGCCTCAACATAAACCGGTTGCTGATCTCCGGTCCGAAATCGCCACCCTCGTAGCTTTTGGCACTTTTACCTGTGGCCAGTTGGAATTGTGGCTGAATATAACCGCCAATCTTAATATGGTCAAATTTCTTGTATAACCCCAAAATTCCCTTTCCTTCGTTTTTTGTCGTATCCACCATGTCCATTAAGAACTGTGCATAGGTCTTCCCAGACAAAAAGATAAAAACTGCACTGAATGCCAAAATCAATCTTATTTTTCTCATTCCCATTTATTTTTCAAGTCGCAAAACTACTCACTCCAACTGAATGTTTAACAACAAGTTGCTATGAATATTAGAATTTGATAGAAAATTGTGGTCTGTTTTAAAATCGCACAAAAAAAGACAAAAGAATCCCGGAAAATTTGTTTGTTAAAATATTTTCCATTTTCTTTGTCGGAAAATATTGAGCAAGATATATTTTCCAATATCGGTAATTATGAAGGACGAAATTTTACAAACAGCGCTTAACCAGTTTCTGAAATATGGCATTCGCGAAATGTCCATTCAAAACCTGATAGCCACTTTGGGCATCTCAACGAAAACGGTTTATAAATACTTTAAAAACAAGGAAGAGTTACTTGAAGAGGTTTTAAAATTTCATTATGTCCATCAGTACGAAGTGCTTGAAAATCTCTCCGCAGGCCAAAATGTTGCCACCCTGTTTTTCGACATCTGGTATTTGGCAATAGAGAGGGATTACAATGTTAACAATTTATTCTATAGAGATCTGCACTATTATTATCCTGAACTGGAGAAAAAAATGGAGGATGTAATAAGTTCAAAATTTGAGATGCAGTTTAAGAATTTAATCAGAAAAGGAATCAATGATGGAGTCTTCAAACCCGATAGCATACCTGAAGTAGTAATGGAAGGTATCTATATTTTATATCAGGCAATTGGTAGAACAGACCTCTTTAAAAAGTTCAAAGTTTCTCCCTATGAATTGTTCCTAAATACGATCACCGTCTATATCAAAGGTTTATGTACGTTAAAAGGTCTCAGCGACTTGGAAGCGCATATCGCCGCGGTAAAACCATTTGGAGTATCAGATGGTATCAGCGGGACAAATTTGGTATTGACTTCAATGGAAACAGGAATAAATTCCTAATAATAAATTAATTACAAAATTTAATATTTATAGGTTACAATCATTTTTTTTAAATTTACAATTATTGATCATGAAAAAAGTAAAATTAGTTTTAGCAGGTATGTTTTTCTTCCTTTTGGCAATTGGTGTCAATGCTCAGACCAAAACAAGAGGGGAATATTTTGTTGGTAAGTGGAGTCTTTTGGTTGTCGGAACACCCGATGGCGATGCCAAAATGGTGGTATCACTGGAACGAGTGGACGGAAAACTTACGGGGACAATTGCTAAAGCAGACCTTAGTGACCCGAAAAAATTCACGAGCATTACCGAAACTGAGAATTCGACAACAGTCAACTGGACTAGTGGCGACTACGACGTTTACATGGAGTTGACAAAAAAAGGCGACAACCATATCGAAGGCCGTCTGATGAATATGTTTGATGCAAAGGGAGATAGAATTATAACAACCAAATAGATGAATATCAGCTTACTAATTGGCGTATGCCTGTTTTTCCCGATAGTTTGGAACACCAATCCTTGCCAGGGGGCAGATAAAACAGCCAAAGCGATTCCCTCTTTTCAGGAAACGGTCAAACAGGATTCACTTTTTAAAGAACCCTTTGTCGATCTCGACGAATGGCGGGATGTGCCGGTTCGCCATCACTATATCCATGGAGGATTTAAAGGAACCAATACCTTGTTCTCATTTTACTTTCCACTGAAGGAACAATATCAGGGGCGGTTCTTTCAGTACATCACACCGGTACCAGATAGTGAGACCCTATCGCAAGGTGCAAAAGGAGAGGAAGATAAGATCGGTTTTTCCATTACTAGCGGTGCCTATTTTATTGAAACCAACGGTGGCGGATCCGCTGCCATGGCAGCACCGGGGACAAGAGCAGATCCATCTATCTCAGCCTACCGTGCGAATGCAGCCTGTGCCCAATATTCACGAGTCGTTGCTGCCCGGGTTTACGGGGATCAGCAACGCCCATTTGGTTACTCTTTTGGAGGTAGCGGCGGCGCCTTTCGCACAATAGGTGGATTTGAGAATACAGATGGGGTTTGGGATGGAGCAGTTCCATATGTGGTTGGTTCGCCAATGGCAATCCCAAACGTTTTCTCTATCAGGATGCACGCCATGCGTGTATTGAAGGATAAATTCCTGTTAATTGTTGATGCGCTTGAACCGGGAGGCAGCGGCGATCTATTTGCAGTCCTTAACGAAGAAGAAAGTCAAGCACTTACAGAAGCGACAAGGATGGGTTTTCCCCCGAAATCATGGTTTGGATACAAGTCAATGGGCATACAAGCCTTTCCTGTACTCTATCAGGCAATGACAATGATGGACCCCGGTTATTTCGCTGACTTCTGGAAAGTCCCTGGCTACCTAGGCGCAAATCCAACCGAATCGTTGCTAAAAGCCAGGATTCAAAAAAACAGTACGATCAAACAGGCAATTAATGTTGAAAAAGCAGCTAAAATGGGATTGGATGCAGGATCAATGCCCGGTCAGGCGCGTGGCACTGCAGATGCTGCTTGGAAGAGCCTGGAGAATAAAGATTCAGAACCCTCGGTTGCCTTTCAGCTATCCGACAAGCTACCAGACATAGATTTCCTGGGCGGCGATCTGATCATCAAGACCGGAGAAGCGGCTGGCAAAAAGATATCGTTGAGACAAATTGCGGGTGATATTGTCATTCCAGGTGTTGCCGACTCCAAAGTTTTGATGCAGATCAAACCTGGAGACAAGGTTCAGGTGGACAATTCCAATTTTCTGGCTGCTCAAACCTACCATCGTCATCAGGTCCCGGGGAAAGATTTCTATGTTTGGGACCAGTTCAAAGATAAAGATGGGAAGCCAATTTATCCCCAGCGCCCCATGTTACTTGGACCCATGTTTGCCAGAGGGGCTTCCGGGACAGTCCAGACAGGTAAGTTCAAAGGGAAAATGATCCTTTTGGAATCGCTCTGGGATCGCGAGGCGTTTCCGTGGCAGGCCGACTGGTATCGTTCTAAAGTAAAGGAGAATCTGGGAGAAAGTGCGGATGATCATTTCGTTGTCTGGTTTACGGATCATGCCCTCCATGGTGATTTGACGAAACAGGAAGATCCGACCCATACTGTCAGCTACCTTGGTGTTTTACAGCAGGCGTTGCGCGACCTGAGCAATTGGGTAGAGAAAGGGATAACTCCTCCGGCTAGTACAAATTATAAAGTAGTGGATGGACAAATCTTAGTTTCTGCATCAGCATTGGAACGCAAAGGGATCCAGCCTGTTATCAATTTAAAGGCAGATGGTGGAGAACGCACGGAAGTTGCTGTAGGAATGGCTGTTACATTCGATGCACTGATTGAATTGCCTCCCTATACCGGAAAGATAGTTTCTGCAGAATGGGACTTTGAAGGGGCAGGTACATTCCCGGTCACAACCGATCTAAAAACTGCAAAAGTGAAGGGGTCATCCATTACCCTGAAAACGACTTATAAGTTTACAAAACCTGGAACATATTTTCCAACTCTTCGTGCAGTTTCACAAAGGGAAGGGGATGCCAAAACTCCTTTTGCACGAATCCAAAACCTCGGCAGGGCAAGGGTTGTAGTGAGATAGCACGCTTATAAATAAGGCATGTGAGTTAAATATCATTAAGTTTGTGTCATTAATATAATCACTATGAAAAAACTATCCTTTTCAATTCTGTTTCTAATTGCAGTTGCACCTTTATTTGCCCAGAAAACCGAAATTCCACATCTTGAAAAAAATGGCAATACGACACAATTGATTGTCAAAGGCAAACCCTTTCTGATCTTGGGTGGCGAATTGCACAACTCAAGCACTTCGGGAATTGCTTATATGCAGCCGATCTGGGAACAAATGAAGCGGAAAAATCTCAATACGGTCATTGCACCAGTTTACTGGGAACTTCTTGAACCAGCGGAAGGAAAATTTGATTTCACTCTCGTTGATAGCATGATTTATGGTGCCAGGAAACAAAACCTGCACCTGTGCATCTTGTGGTTTGGCTCCTGGAAGAATGGTTACTCCATGTATGCTCCGGGATGGGTCAAGAAGGACACTGAAAAATTCCAGCGCGTCAAAAATAAAAACGGGGAATCGTTTGTTGTGTTGTCTGCCTTAAGTGAGGCTTCCACGAAAGCCGATGCAAAAGCCTTCAAAACACTGATGCAGCATATCAGGCAGGTCGATGAACAGTTCCAAACAGTAATTATGGCCCAGATTGAAAACGAAGTTGGCTTGTTTTATGAGCCAAGGGATTACAATGAAAAAGCAATTAAAGCATATGAACTTGGTGTCCCTGCAGACTTGACACACTATCTGGTTGAGAATAAAGGAAAACTGCAACCCGAGTTGGACAGCGCCTGGGTAGCGAACGGATGCAAAACCGCTGGAAGTTGGGAAGAGGTATTTGGGAAAAGTGTTTTGGTGAGAGACAATTGGAAAGCACTTTCGTATTTACCGGAAGAACTGTTCACAGTCTATTATTATTCAAGGTACATTGGTCAGGTCGCGGCTGCAGGTAAGGAAGCATACCCAATACCGATGTATGTCAATGCCTGGATAAAGCAGCCCCATTCCGGCTGGCCGGGAAGGTATCCAAGCGGAGGACCTACACCCCATACTTTGGACATCTGGAGATTAAATGCTCCGGCTATTGATTTCATCGCACCCGATATTTATGTGCCTATACCAGAATCGCAATACACAATAGAACAATATCACAGGCCAGGAAATCCGGTATTTATTCCCGAATTCAAACCAGGAGCTGCCACAGCAAGTTTGGCTTTCTGGGCATTTGGTCAACACAATGTCAACTGCTTTTCCCCTTTTGGGATTGATGATACAACCCCGGAAGAAGACCCAATTACCAAAAGCTATGCGGCTTTATCACAAGTTCAGCAGTTGATTTTGGAACATCAGGGAAAAGGTACTATGGTCGGTATTTATGCAGATACAACAAATAGAACGCAAACCTTTGATCTAATTGGCTATAGAATTAAGACAAATCTTATAGTTCCCATGTTTGCCCCAGTAGGAGGTGCAGCTGCCGGAATATCCAATTCAGACAAAAGGGCTGTTTCAGCGGGTGGAATTGTTTTTGCTATCGGACCTGATGAATTTATTGTGGTGGGAAAAGATTTTACCTTGTCATTTACCCCTCTTAACAACGATGCCAAAAAACCCAAAATCGATATCGAATACATGGACGAAGGATCATTTGTAAACGGCAAATGGATTACAACAAGAAGGTTGAACGGAGATGAAGGAACAGGCGGTGGCGACTATGGTTTTGGCTTTAACAAGGGTTATATCGCTTCGGTGAAATTTCCCCTTTCATCAACTGGTAAATACAATATTCTGAAATTTAAGTTGTACAAGTATTGATCAGGATTTACTATGAATTCAAAGAATAAAGATGATATCAATTGTAGTTTATCCATCATTGAAAGAAACAAAAAGAATGAAAACAAGATATACAATTTTAATTCTGATACTGACAAGTTTGGGCAGTTTTGCACAACCTTCAGGGAACAAAGTCATCCGTTTGTACGAGGGTTCTGCTCCTGGTTCGGAAACCTGGAACTGGAAGGAAATAGAGATGGGAACCGGTCCCGGTACAACAGTTTATAATGTTACGGTACCCTCTTTAACCGTTTTTGAGGCTGATAAATTAATCGCCACCGGCATAGCTGTTGTAGTTTGTCCCGGGGGAGCTTTTCACATGCTGGCCATCTCGAATGAAGGTTATGAAGTGGCAAAGTGGCTGAACAGCAAAGGGATTACTGCATTTGTCCTGAAGTACAGGTTGGCACATCTCGTAACGGATAATCCCGGTAAAGAGATGGGATCCAAAAATATAGGTTCCGACAAATTCAACAAGGATATTGAACCCATTGTTGCCATGGACATTGCAGATGGAAAGGCGGCAATCGCTTATGTTAGGAGTCATTCCGCAGAATGGGGATTAAAAACCGATAAGATCGGAATAATGGGCTTTTCAGCAGGCGGAACTGTAACAGCAGGTGTAACAATGACCTACGATTCCCAAAGCCGTCCCGATTTTTCCGCCCCGATCTATCCGTATGTCGGAAGTTTTGGCAATCCTGCCGTCCCGGAAGATGCACCCCCAATGTTTATGGCAGTCGCTTCAGACGATGCTTTTGGGTTCCAAAATCACTGTATTTCCTTATATGAAAAATGGGTGACCGCTAAAAAGTCTGCTGAACTTCACATCTACAGAAAAGGCAATCACGGTTTTGGGATGCGGAAACAGAACATCCCAACCGATACCTGGATCGACCGTTTTCATGAATGGCTGACTGGTCTTTAAACAAATTTAAAATTAATCCATTTGCAACTAATCTGAGAAAAGTATTTGATTCTCATCGAATTGGCTTTCGGGGGGTTCAGGTTTGTGTACTACGGATTTTCCCCTTATGCCTGGTGCAAATTCATAATAGGTTATAGTAATGGCTTTTGCCTTTTGGTTTAGGTTCTGAGCACTTGCATATGTAATTTTTTTGACTCAATTTATGCTTCTGTATGATAATGGCTTCCATAGAACGTTTCGCTTTTAGTATAACCATTTCCGTAGGGCATAATCGTTAAGGATTGCAATTCGGTCATCCTCAAAATTAAAATCCAGAATCTCATCGTACGAATGGCCTGCATCCAATAGCTTTCGGATTTGTTGGAACATCAGGTATGATTTCCAACACGCCGCAAACTTATAAAATCATAATTAAGTTTGTCTTCAATTGTAATTGGAAGTTCCTGAAATGATAACTCAACGGCTTATTGTTGATATTCAGTGATTAAAGGTTTTACGATATCTTTGCCACTTGAAATTATCGTTTATATTGGACAAATACATACGATATTTATCGAATATAAAAGATAAAATAAGTATTTCCTAATCCTTTAAGTTAAAAAGTGTCCTTTTAAACGCCCTGCCTCTTCCATCTAATGTCCATCTGACCTGATCTTTGGAAGGTGAAGATTTTATAACACAAGCCTGATTTATAAGCCTTCCCAATTTTGAAGGTTTTAATTATTCTGAAACTGTCCTGATTTGCAGTGCAACAGTCAATGAATCAATAAATGCCCTGGTTTTGGGCAATGCAGCATAGGCACTTGCAACATGGCTTAAATTTCCCAATCCAATCAACTGTACATTTCCGCCCAATTTCAGCATGTGGGCATAAGCCTCAGTGGCATCCTTTGGGGAAACATCCTTATCCAAAGAACCATAATACATGCGGAACAAAGCTTTTGGTTTCCAGTCGTAGGTTTGATTTTCGGCCAGTTTTTCGGTGAACCAATCCGACTTCCCTGTTTTTAGGTCGCTTAGAATCTCTTTTGTGTATAAACTATCTGCCGTTTTGGGCAACCGGTTTACAATCTGCCTGTAGCCGTAGTTTCCGTTAAACAATCTTGAAACCACAGTATCATAAGGGGTTACTAAAATTGAAGATAGCGGTTTTTTGTAAATATGGCAATAGGCATTTGCAAGATATCCAAGGTAAAAAACGTTGTTGTACTCGACAGCATAGGGAATACTGATCTCTTTAAGGTTATAGGCACCAACGATTGAAGAGGTCGCAATCAGTTCCAATCCTTGGATCGGGTTTTGTTCAAGAAAGCGGTGCACAGCGGCAGTGGCATGTCCACCTTGTGAGATACCGACAAGAAACAGGTTATTTGTCTGTTTGCCTGTAAAAGAAGTACAAATTTCAGAACCAATCTTTAAGAAATCGACCACCGCATTGACCGTTGTTGCCGCATGAAGATAGGTGTGAACCTCGGTCGAAACGCCAAATCCGATATAGTCGGGGATCAGGGTCAGATAACCCCCACCGGCAAAAATAGCAGCCATCCCCAATCCTTCATCCTGGGAGGGTTTTGAAGGTGCTTCCGACCGCTCACTGTTCGTTCCGTGCTGATAACTGACGACCCCCTTGATCTTTTTGTTCCTCGGAATGGCAAGCAAGCCGGAAACCATAACACTTTTGTCGTTTTCATCTTTAGTAGTATAGGAGACCCTGAACAATTCGATTCCGCTTGTGATCGTGATTTTCTCAGGGCTCTTTAATTTCTTCATGAAAAACTTTACAACAGGTTCGGGATACCTGCCAACAGATTCATAATGAATGCTTTTAAATGAAGTTGTTGATCGGTTGACCTTCCTGATATTGATCCTTGACGTGCATCCATTCAAAATTTGTAAAAGGAATAGAAACAACAGCAACCGGCTTAAAAATTTCATAATTAAGTCTATTATTCTGGTGACATGATTTTAAGTATCATTCGGAAAGGTATAAAAAAATTGCGTCACCTGATTTGGCAACGCAATTTATATTTAAAAATCCGATTTTCCTTAATCGACTAATTAATTCAATAATAGTATTATAAGGAGATTAGTGGTCTATTGATTATTTCACGAAATTTGATTTTTTGAGAAAATCGCCACTTTGCAATATCCCTTCGAGGGCCACTTTTAACTGTTCGGCCTGTACCTTTGGATCTTGTGGGCCAAAAGGATTTCCTGCAGGAGCAGCACCTTTGGCCCCAGGTTTTTGGTCACCTTGTGGTTGACCTTTTGACATCAGGGCCATTACATCCATCATGGTACCACCTTTGGACTGGATACTCTTCATCGCTTCCATCATCGCCAAACTTTGCTCCTTCTGCTCTTTGGTCGATTTGGCCTCCATTTCGACAAACCAATCCGAATTCCCGTTTTTATAGAACTGATTGAAAATCGATTCAAAATTGATCTTTCCGGTTTCACCGATTACATATTCGTCTTTGATGTGCAAAATTTTGAAACGATTGGGATATTTCTTCAGATAAGCAACAGGGTCCTGACCACCTATAGTCACCCAATAAACATCCATTTGAAAAAACACCTTATCAGGGTCGGTATTGGCGATCAGGAAATCTTCATAGAACTCATCCGTATTGGCAATTTTCGCAAACTCCAGGTTGTGGTTATGGTAGCCGAACTTGATCCCTCTTTTGTTTGCCTCGGCGCCGATTTTGTTCATGAGTTCGCACTCAGCTTTTACCCCTTCGACGGAGCCGGCCCACATGTTCATTGGGAAAATCACATATTTGCAGCCCATCAGTTTATGGTCATCAAAGGCTTTGCCCCATGCAACCAATGAACCTTCCACATCTTTGACATCAAATTTGGCACGTACATGACTAGAAATAATGGTCATGCCATATTTCTTTGCCAGTGCGGAATACTCAGCGGGTTTGTACCCAGCAACCGTGCCTTTTTCGGCATCGTAATTGGAAATTTCCATCACGGTATAACCGTCATCCGCAAGTGCCTTAAAAGCCCCGCCAATATTGGTTTCAAGCCCTTTCACCGAATAGGTAGCAATTCCTAAATGCTTCTTCGAATCAGGTACCCCAGAAAGTGAAGTAGTAGTAAACAGAAGTGCAAAAAACGCAATGACAAACAGTTCCAATAAATTCTTCATAATTCTTATCCTATTAATATTCAATTAATTAAATTTTATTTAGCGGCAGGGTAAAATAAAAGGTGGTTCGTTCTCCTATTTTACTTTCTACCCAAATTTCTCCACCTAACATTTTAACATATGATTCTGTTTTGGACAATTCGATGCCGGCACCACTATATTTCCTTTTATTAAGTGATTCAGCCTCAATGAACCATTCATAGAGGCTTTGTTTTTCATAATTATGTTTGCCGATTGCATCATCTATCACAAAACATTCTACGAAATTTTCTTTAGGATTAAATCCAAATTGGATCAAGCCATGATTACTAAACTTTATGGCATATTCAATCAGTTTGGTAAAAATGGTGATGACCTTCTCATGATCAGTTTTGATGATCACATCCGACAGATCATGTCTATTTATTAACAGAAATTCAATACTTTTACTTCTAAGATCAGAACAGAAAAAGTCACAAACCGACTTAACCAATTCAGTGAAATTTGTATCTGAGAGGTTTATCCCAATTTGATCATTCTGTATCTTTGCAATGCAAAGAAAATAATCGAAGATATTAAATGCTCTGTTACCATTGTCCCCAATAATCTGAATAAATTCCTTTTGTTCATATTGCGATAAATTGGGGTCTTCTAATAATTCGGCTAAACAGATAGTCCCATTTAATGGAGTCCTGAATTCAAGATTGAGTTCGGCCCATAAGGAAAAATTAGGTCTCCTATTCTCCTCAGGTTTTTCCGAAAACGATTTAATTAAATTCATTTCATTAATTTTTATATCTGTAATATCAAAGAATGCAGTAACAAATTTATTTTTGACTGGTTTTGAGGCAGATATATAATTTCTTGTATTTTTTTTTGAATTGGAAAATAGAATTTTAGTGATTTCTCCCACATTCAAATTATCGTTAAACAGAAAATTGGAAGTGTTGAGTTCAGGAATAATTTCGAAAAGATTATGGCCAATAATATCGCTTTTACCTAATCCAACCAGGTTTTCAAAAGCAGGATTGACTGCGATTATTTTAGAATCAACAGTTTTACCATCCTGACCAATTATCAATTCATTAAGAACTAACCCTACGGTCTATGCGTTGACGATAACCTGCAGTTTTTCATCACTTTCTTTCAAGTTATTCTCAAATAAATCCTTCTGGTTTCTTTCATCCGTAAACGATTTGTTCTTTTTTTGAACCGATCGCAGGAAGATTAGCGTTGACAATAAAAACAGGATCAGGATGCTGATTATGAGGGTTTCATAAAAAATAATGGGATCCCATTTAATTGATTCACAATCAATTCCAAAAACAACAAATGTTTCGCATTTAACTTTATCTTTGATAAACCAGATAAATTAACTCTTCAAATTTAACAACTTTCATTCGTTATTCCTCTTGATTTCTCCCGTTCAGTCAATAAAATGGAATATATCCTTTCCTCAATATCTTGTTCCAAACATTTTTCATTTTAAACAATCTCTTGTAATACAGATAATTGTTAGCACTGATGTTTTTGGACGTCTTTAATTTTTTCATTTCTTTGTAGGCTATTCTGTAAATGTGATGTAATTATTGATAGTCTCACTTGAAGTGAGGCTATCAATAAGCTCAAAAAAGAGGCCGGAACAGGAATAAATCCCGTTCCGGCCTTTCAATTGTATTTTCTTATAAATTAAAGAGTTACTGGTTTCCCGTTTTTACCTAACAAAATTGGGTCTCCCAGTCCAAGTTCTTTCAGCTTGTCAAACTGGGTCGCTTTGTCGCCAACGATCAGGTAAATCATCTGATCGGGATGGATAAACTGCTGCGAAAGTTTTGCATGGTCCTCTGGGGTCATTTTTTGCACAATGGCTTCGCGCTGTTTGATGTAATCGAATGGAAGATTGTACAATACGATCGGCATCAACATATCGTTCAACTGTGGCAAAGTTTCGAACCTTCCGGAATTGCTCTTTAACAACGTGCTCTTCACCTGGTCAAGATCTTCCTTTGCAATTCCTTCGGTGTATTTCTTCACCTCATCGCGGATGATCTGACTTGTTTCGAAAGTCGAATTCGACTGAACTGCAGTAGAAGCAGCAAACAGACCGGTACTGGAAGCACCGCTGAAACCTGAACGTGCACCATAAGTGAACGATTTCTTTTCACGTAAGATCATGTTCAAAATTCCGCTGAAGTCACCACCCAACTTGTAATTGACAACCACTGCTTTGTAGAAATCGGGGTTCGTCTGGCTTGGGCCAGCATGTCCTGCTGTAACCTGTGACTGCTTGGCATTTGGAATGTCGATAAAATAGATACCAGGTTTAGCCGAAGCAACTGCTGCAACTTGAGGAATCTTTACTTCTTTGGCCTTCCAATTTTTTAAGCCATCGAACAATGCCACAGCTTTCTCTTGTGTGATATCGCCCACAATGCTGATCTTTGCAACAGAAGGGGAGAAATATTGCTCGTAGTACTTCTTAAGGTCATCGATTGTGATGGTCCCAACCGATTTGATGGTTCCGGATGCATCGTTCGAAAGAATATTCTCCGAGCCGTAAACCAACTTGCCAAATACATTTTGCGCGATTGCGGCAGGAGAGGATTCCGTCCGTTTAAGTCCTTCGATCGTTTGGTTCTTGGCCAGATCAAACTCTTTTACGTCCCAGCGGGGTTCGTAGATCATCTCTTTTGCAAGTTCAAATGTTTCAGGTAGTTTACTAGCCAGGCAACTTCCGGTAATTGTAATAGACTCCTTGCCACCCATGATATTGATATTCGCGCCCAAATCCTGTTTGGCCTCGTCCATTTCGATAACGGTCTTATTTTTTGTTCCTTGGTTCATCAATTGTGCTGTCAATGCCCCAACTCCAACCTTATCAGGACTATCGAGCAACATCCCACCTTTCAGGATAATCGAGAATTCGACCAATGGCAACTCACTTTGTTTGATCCCAAAAACAGGAATTCCGTTAACGGTCTTGGCGGACCATATTTTTGGAAGGGTAACGACTGGATCCGGACCTTTAACAGGTTCGATGGTACGGTCAATCTTTGATGGAATCGGAACATAAGGTGCTGCGGCTGCAACATCTTTTTTCTTGGTTCCCTGTTGTGCAATCGATTCTTCCTTCGGATCCCATAATTTTGAATTGGCGGCGGCCAACTCGGGCTTTCCTTTGGGAACAATGCTGGTTAACAGGTAATTCTGATTTTTGATGTATTTGTTGTAAACCCGAAGGATATCATCTTTCGTAACACTCATCATGTCGTTGAAATCTGTCGAAATGTAATCGGGTGTTCCGTTAAATATATTGTAATCGCCCAAACGCATGGCTTTGTTCAAAATGCTTGAACTCTGCCTGTAAAAATTATATTCAATGCCTGCTTTCTGACGTTCCACATCCTTGTCGGTAAAACCATCCTTTTCAAATTTTTGAAAAGCTTCTTTAACAGCATCTTCAACATCGCTCAGTTTAACACCAGGCAATGCTGTAACATTGATTCCAAATTCACCTGCAAGTTCAGAACTCCCCTGACGGGCTGATACATTGACAGCAAGCTTTTTCTCTTCAACGATCACTTTGTACAAGGGTGATTTATTGCCCCTTGCAAAGATACGGCCTAAAAAATCGAGAGGATAGGCGTCTTTTGAATTGTCTTCTGCTGAAGGGAATTCCATTGTAAGTCTGGCTGTAGTTGCAAGGTTGTCTTCACAATATGACCTGATGGTTTCGCTCAATTTGATTGGCATTGGAGGCATCTTTTTAACTTCGGGACCTGCTTTGATTTCAGCAAAATATTTGTCGATCCACTTCTTTGTCTGGGCAACATCGATATCACCAGCTACAATTAAAGTTGCATTGTTGGGTGAATAGTATTTTGCATTGAAATCCAATGCATCCTGAAGTGATGCTGCGGCAAGGTCTTCCAATTCGCCGATAACCGTATGTCCGTAAGGATGGGTTGGTGGGTACATCAACTTGGTTGACATGTATTGGCTTTGTGAGTAAGGCCTGTTGTCTCCCTGACGTTTTTCGTTCGAGACCACATTTTGCTGGGTCTCAAAAGTTGTCTGGTTTACTTTGCTTGTGAGGAATCCCATCCTGTCGGACTCCATCCACAATGCCATTTCAACCGCATTTTTTGGGATGACTTCAAAATAATTTGTCCTGTCCTGACTTGTGGAGCCATTCACATTGCTAGCGCCGGCAGTCTGCAATTTTTTGAACCACTGTCCTTGTGGAATATCTTGTGATTCGTTGAACCTCAAGTGTTCAAAAAGATGGGCAAATCCGGTTTTACCCTGAACTTCCCTTGCTGAACCAACATGGCACACAACATAAACTACCGCAATGGGGTCCGACCTGTCGATATGCAGGATCACATTCATCCCATTGGACAACACATACTTCTCATAAGGAATCTTAAACTCCTTTTTCTTATCCGCACCCAAAAGTGCCAGATTAATGCAAAGTGCAAGAACCGTAAACAGGAACAAAGCTTTGTTTTTCATCGTTTTTGTAAGGATTTATAAAAATTGCGTAAAGCTAAAATTTTTATTTAAAAATAATAATGAATTTAGTTGGTTTTCAAAATTGAGATTGGTCAGGATTTTATGAAAGTATTATTTCTCAACTCCCTGAAAGCCAAATCTATTTCCTCATTTGTGTTCATGACTATTGGGCCATACCAGGCGATGGATTCCCTGATTGGTTTTCCTGCAATCATGATAAACCGGGCTTTTGATCCTGCCGTTTGAATACTTACCTGATCACCTTTGCCAAACAACGCACCTTCGCCAGTGCGCAAGGTCTCTTTGCTTTTTTCATCAAAAACCGCAGTCCCTTCGTAAAGGTAGGCGAACACAGTATGGGTAGGGTCACAAGGAATAACAAGTTCAGAATTTTGCAGCATTTCCACATCGAAATATTCAGGCTCGGCAATAATGTCTTCCACCGGACCTTTTATTCCCTGAAATGTCCCGGCCAAAACTTTCACCCTGGTCTTGTTCTCAAGTTCAACTATAGGAATCCTGCTTGCTGGAATGTCCTGATAACGGGGAGCGGTCATTTTTGAGGCTGCCGGCAAGTTCACCCACAACTGGAATCCATGCATTTTTCCTTGTTCATATTTGGGCATCTCCTCATGAATGATCCCGCTACCGGCCGTCATCCATTGGATATCTCCCGCACCAATCACACCCCGGTTGCCCATGCTGTCGCTGTGTTCTACCCTTCCCTCCAGCATATAGGTAACCGTCTCAATGCCACGGTGGGGATGTGACGGAAAGCCAGCCATAAAATCCTTTGGATTGTCGGAACCGAAATAATCCAGCATCAGGAACGGATCCAGCAATTCGGTCGTATGGTGTCCCAAAATCCTTGTCAGTTTCACCCCTGCTCCATCCGAGGTCTGTTGTCCAACAATGATGCGTTCGATTTGCCTGTTTGTTTTCATGATATTTATAATTTTCGCAATTACAATTTTTTGAGCTAATCAACCCTTAATAACACGACATAAAAGTATCAATTAAATTTATCCAATTTGAACAAGGATAATTTTCCAGTTTTTTAATCCGATGGAATGAAGAATTCACCGGTAATTGTTAAGTTTGGAAATTGAAAAACTTCATTTAGGATTCAATTGATGAACGACAATAAATTAACAATCTCTCAACTTGAACAATACCTGGCAAAAGCGGCTTGGATACTCAAGGGGCCGGTCGATGCCTCCGACTTTAAGGTTTAAATCTTCCCGCTCCTTTTCTTTAAAAGGATTTCCGATGTTTATGACGATGAATACAAACTAGCCCTCGATGAGTCGGATGGGGATCAGGATTATGCGCTTTTGCCTGAATTTCATCGGTTTGAAGTACCGGTAGGGTGCCATTGGAATGAAGTGAGGGAAGTGACGACCAATGTCGGACTTGCCATCGAAAAAGCATTGCGTGGAATTGAACAGGCCAATCTGCAGTTTTTGTACGGCATTTTTGGTGATGCGCAATGGAGCAACAAGAACAAGTTGTCAGACAGGTTATTGACCGATATGATTGAGCATTTTTCGCAATATTCGTTATCCAACTCATTGGTCGATGTCGATATTCTGGGGCAGGCTTATGAATACCTGATCAAACACTTTGCCGACCTGACCAACAAAAAGGCAGGTGAATTTTACACGCCACGATCTGTTGTTCATTTGTTGGGTTTGATGCTCGAACCGCATGAAGGGGAGAATGATGTTTTATTCGTTCGATCTTCTGTTAAACAAAGTGGCGTTGGTCAAACAACTCTACTACTCGAAGACTTTAAAGAAACTGTTTATTCATGTTTTATTATTCGTTTCCGAACCAAAACTGATGAACTAACTCATCTTTTAAAAAAGTATTGTTTTTATGAAAAAAGGTTTAGAGCCAGCATATGCAGAAGAAGTACCACAAGTGCAAATACTAATATTAATCAGGAGTCATTAAATAGAATATTATTAACCGTTCCTCCAAAAAATGAACAAGAAGAAATTGTACGCAGACTTTCGGAGATCGAAGCGATTTCGATTATAATTAATTCAAAAATTGCCATTTCCAAGGCTTTGCTTAAGAGTTTAATTAATCAGATATTTTAGGATATGGGATATCGTATATTTTATTCATATCAGTCAGATATAAAAAAGGAATTAAACAAATCTTTCATTAAAGATGCAATCGAAAATGCAGTCTCGCAAATTACTGACTATGAAATTGAACCATTAGTTGAAGGATTTTATGGTGTTTCTGGTAATCCTCCATTACTTGAAACAATGTTGAAACAATCACTTAATTCAGATATCTTTATAGGTGATTTAACTTTTACGATGTCAAAAGTTTGGCATAACCCTATCGGAATAACTGAAGATGATAAATCGATTTTGGTTGAAATCCCGAAAGGAGATTTGAAGCCATCTCCAAACCCAAATGTTTTAATTGAAACAGGATATTCATGGGCTATTAAAAAATATGAGCGTACAATTCTCATAATGAATGAAGCTTTTGGAAAGCCATCAGAATTACCTGTAGACATGAGAAATCTTCGTCGGCCAATAACCTACAATCTATCAGAGGAAAGGTATTCTAATGCAACCAAAAACAAGAGTAAGCATTCGGTAAAGTCCGTCTTGTTTTTTCGAAAAATCGGGATTTTTTTCAAAGTTTCTCCTAAATGTTCGGAGAACTTTGAAAGACTTATTGGACAGATTTATTGCAATCTTAGTTTTGTGGTTTAAAATTGTGTGGGAGCAGTTCTGCCAGATCCTTGCTGTAGTCGTTGTCGTAATTATGGACATTGTTCAGAAAGAAGACAAGCCATTCGCGGAAGTTTACACCGCTTGCTTTGCAACACCCCAGCATGGAATACATAATGGCTGCATTTTCGGCTGCTTCGTGATTTCCACAGAACAACCAGTTCTTCCGACCCAGTGCGATTGGCCTTACAGCATTTTCCGCGAGGTTGTTGTCCATCTTCAACCGGCCATCCAGATGGTACCTGGTCAACTTGTGGTAAATCCCATAAGTGTACCTGATGGCTTGACCGATACGCCCCTTGGGCAGAACTTTGGGATATTCGTTTGCCATCCATTTTTCAAAGGCGACCATGATGGGATAAGACAGTCGGGTACGTAAGTCGGCACGCTCTTCAAAGGAGAGGTTTTCCAGGTCGGCGCGCCTTTCCACGTCATAGAGCAGGCCTATCTGCTCCAGGGCATACGTTGCCTTGGATTTGTCCTCCTTCAAAGCCTCCTCAAACCGTCGCCTACTATGCGCCCAGCAGCCAATGGGGAGAACGCCCTTCTTATTTTCGTACATATCATATACGGCATAACCGTCGGTCTGGATCACCCCCTGATAATCCTTAAATAATTGCAGTGCGACTTTTTGTGCCCGGGAACCATGGTCGTAATGGAAGAAGACCAGGTCCCTCATCACTGCCCGGACCATCCAGATGTACCCTTTTATGGTCTTGTGCTTTTCATCGTTTATGATCGGGATCGTGGTCTCGTCGCTTTGGATATAATCGGAACCCAGGACAATCTCCTTAAGCCTAAAATAAGTCGGCCTCATCAGGTCGGCAACGCCCTGGAACCACCCGTTGATAGTGGCCGGTGAGATGGTAATGCCCTGTTGCTGGAACATTTGGATCTGGCGGTAAAAGGGAAGATGGTTCACGTATTTGTCGATGGTGATATCGGCCAAAAGGGTTGCCCCGGCATAGCTTTTGGCGATCGGCAGCAATGGCATCGGGGCGGTCACGATTTGCTTCTCCACGTCCAGGCCCTTGTCCTTTAACACATATTTGTGGCGGATGATCTTGCGGACAAACCATCTGGCAGGGTCGCGTTCCAATACTTCGGTTACCTCAGGTTCCAGCTCTGTCCACTTGTCCAGTCCGGGAAAATCGGGATAAATGTGGCATTCTTCCCTTGGGAGGCTTTCCGGCAGGGGCTTGCGCACGGGGTGGGTTTTTTCCTTTACGGGGACACGGATTGTCTTGTACTGCTCTATCTCCTCTTTGGCACTGGTGGCAAGTTCTTTTTCCTCCGGGAGAAGGTCAAGCCCTTCAAAATCGAGGCGCCTTTGCTGCGGATCTTCATTGATGTGCCGTTCACTGGATTTGCCCCAGATCCTGCGCTGGAGCATCTCGACCTGCTGTTTCAGCCTCGCGATTGTCGCGTCTTTTTGGCCGATCTGTTGCTCGTAGGAGGCCCTTTCAGACTCGAAGTTTTCATAGCCGGCAAGCTGGCTTTTCAGCTTGGATGTTTCCCTGAAAAGCCCGTCCCGGTCCTGTAAGATTTGTTGCAAAAAAGCCTCTTCCGCAGTTGTCATTTCCCCTTGTCTTTAATGGCTTAAAGATAGTAAATATCAATTAATCAGCCAAATAAAAACAGGTTATTTCCAATTATTTTTAAGCTTTTTTCTTCTTTTTTTGTCCCCTTTATCATTGCTGGAGACACCTTGCACCATCATCATCAGGTCCTGCCAACTGGACCGGAAGGTCTTGGTGGCCTGGTCAAAAACAGGCAGTTTGAAACAGCCAGACTCAAGCTTCATGTGGTAGATCACAAGGCCGCCACATTCCATGTGAAGGATTTTCATGCTGGTGCAAGGGCGGTTGACAAATATGTACACGTCCCCGTCCTGGATGTTGCCGCCCATCAGGTCGGTCACCATTCCGCTGAGGGTATAAAAACTCCGGCGCATGTCCGTTGGATAAGAATACAGATAATACTGCATCGACGATGTGAGGCTGAACATCCTATTGGTGCGCTATTACCAACAATGGGCGCAACATCTCCGGGTCGGCCAAACCGTCCAGTTTTAAACAGACACCGTTGGGGTAGGTTATCTCACAGGAAATCGTGTTGTTTGTTGTTGCCGAATCCGGATGGGCCTTCGGCCTGTTATGCACAGTTGCCGGGATCCGTGATGTCCGGTCTTTTTGTCCGTTGTCAAAAACCACCGGCACAAATCCCCGTTTGGGCGGCAACTGTCCCTTCAGCTTGTTTTGCCAATAATAGAACATAGACTCCTTCAATTGCTGGTTGGCGCAATAATCACGTACGGATAGGCCGGATTCCAGATAACCGTCATAAATGGACCGAAACTGTTGAACGTTTAACATCGTTTGGCATTTTTAAAAATGAAGGCCAAACTTAAAAAACCCAAAAACAATCTAAAATACGGGGTTTACCGAATGCTTACGATTGTTTTGTATTGCATTATACAGGCACTATTGCCCAATGCCTGGGCCAGATAACTTTTTCCGGAGTCTGGAATGACCTGCAACAGCGTCCGGGCAATCAGGGTGTCGGTTTGACCAGAAGTATCCCATTGATTGACTGGGGCGAAAACATGGCGAGGGTACACTCTGCCGAAGCAACGTTGAACCAAAACTTGATTCAGTTATCGGGCTATAAAATCAGTATTGAGGGCGATGTCAGGAAAACGGTCAACAGGTTACAGAGCAACCTAAGGCGGCTCCAGTTGCTCGAAAAAACGGTTGTCATTGCTGAGAAAAGTTTCGAGATTTCGCGCCAGCGTTATTCAAACGGGGATATCGATAGTCAGGCGATGGCACTTGAACGCGAACGTCTCAATACCGCTTATTTACCCGGTTGGATGCGTTTATCAACTATAAACTCTTTTTGGCCGATATTATGCGCAAAACCTTTTACGATTTCGAGAGGGATGTATCGCTATTGGCAATGTAGGTCATTTAATGGAATTGACTGGATCCATTATCATATGTAGTGCAACCACTTCATGCTGGGTCTTGCAGACCACATGAAGTCCTATTTATTAACGCTAGTTATTTTTTCAATTGTTTAATCATTTCTCTAATTGTCATATTGTTTAACTTCAGGTAGATTGGACTAGAATTATCATTATTTTTCCGTATGTGTAATAATTCATTATAGAGAGTTCCTAGAAAATAATAAATTTCAGGTATGATTATGGCTGTATTTTCTCTTGCAAAATCCAGTTTTGCAACTGTAGTGTGAGTCTCGAGAAATTCAGTTTGTAAATCAGATGGAAGTTGACTATAAATATCTTGTTCGACAAGGATTCGGGAAGCTATACAAACAGATAAAGGGTCATAATTCTTTTTACCACTAACATAATTATCAAAATATGCAAAGACACTTTTTTTAAACTCTTCTGACTTACAAAGCTGTTCGTTTACGTTTCCAAGTTTTTGAATTTGAAATTCCGATTTTGCACTAGCCTCAATATTGAAGTCTGCTGGATTAAAGTGAATAAAATAGCTGCTTATATTATCTTCATATGTTTTAAGTTTAGTATTGTTTCTTGATATAACGATGTTTTCAATTCCTCGGTCAACGGTTCCTTTCCAGCTTAACAAGTAATGTACTTTTTGTTTAGAAAAGAAATAATTCTTAAAATAGTATGGGTTAAGGTGAGTTAAAATGATTGGAAAGAATTCTATTCGTGGCTTTCTGCTTTGAAAAAACTCAATAAATTTCGTAATATAATATTGTACTGCTAATAAATTTGCATCATCAAGATAGTCAAAAACTTCATCAATTATTAATATGGTTGGTCTTCCTCTGAAATTTGACTGAGCCTTTAGTAGGCATCCAATAAAAGAAATCACATCCCGTTCTCCATTAGAGATGTCAGTAGCTTTGGGGAACTCAATTCCAAAGTTTTTTTGAACTAGAACAGTTTTCTTTTTTACTTTCTTACTTATATTAATTTCTTTAGGTTGAATACCTTTCCAAGTTGCATTAAACGAGTTGAAAAGAGTTAATATTCTTTCTCTTTGAATACTATACCGCTTGTAGTCGAATAATTTGCAAAAACCGTCCTTATTACTTTTATATAGCTCAATTATCTGAATTGCGTCCAAAATATTTTCTGCCTGCGATTTATTTTGAAATCGCTCAAGTAATTGAACTATGCTTCTAACAAACTCATTGTTTAAAATATCTAAATGACTTGCATTCAGTTCCGTAAAGATATCTTCTTTTTTACCAGTAAGACCTTTTACGGTTGTTATATAATCATTTATTATCTTATGTTGTTTAATTAAATCAAACCTGTCAAGAACGCATAGATTTTCAAGTTTTACTAGAAACTTCGGGTTTGTTAAAAGTTCAGATTTATCAACCCATATTTGTCTATTATCTGAAATGGCATTCCGAAATTTTGTAACCTGATAAGATAATTCAAACTTGTCTGGAATGTTTTCAATTATATATATACTTTCAACTTCAATAGTAGGGCTAGTAATGTGATTTCCTTGAATGTTCCTGTAATTCGCTTCGGGTTTTAACAAGCTTCTGATTACTTCAATATCAAATACCTTCGATATTTCATTCTTGTCTTTGTTTGCAGTTAGGATGTGATATAAAATAATGTGTACATTTGTGCAAAATTCAATGTATGCAAGACGATAAACGTTTGGAAGAAAAATTCACTTTGTTGCTTCCTCATTTAGATGAAAGAGGTAAGCGGTTGTATTTGGCATCTGAATCA
>CAIYPA010000328.1 GCA_903927965.1 uncultured Bacteroidia bacterium
GAATGAGACTCAAATTCCTGTCGAAACCAGGGTAAAGCCAGGTATCTGGGACGGCAAACCCGCGATCTTTGGGGTTACAAAGGATATTTCACGGGTTTATTTATCTGAAGAAAAGTTTTCAAAATTGTTTCACCTGAACCCTTCGGCATGTGGCCTGAGCGACCTCGAAACTCACAAATACCTCGAAGTAAACGAAGCATTTTATACCTTGTTCGGGTTTGAAAAAAATGAAGTAATTGGTAAAACTGCCTTTGATTTGGGAATTTTTACAATTGAAACAGCAAATTCGATATTGCAGGCGGCAGATAGCAATGGAGCAGTAACCAATGCCGAGGCAAGCCTGAAAGCCAAAAACGGAGACATTAAACATGTGTTGTTATCATCCGAAAATATTTATGTGCAGGATAAAAAATACCGCTTTACTGCTGTTCACGACATTTCAGAACGTAAACAGGCTGAAGAGGCCCTGCAAAAGAAAGCAGAAGAACTCCGTGAGCTCAACGCCACAAAAGACAAGTTCTTCTCCATTATCGCGCACGACCTGAAAAGCCCTTTTCAGGCCATTGTAGGGTTCAGCGATCTGCTCGTGGAAAAGGTGAGTGATAAGGATTACAATGGTTTGGATGAATATGCCGGGTACATCCTGCAATCTTCAAAACGGGCCATGGAATTGCTGATGAACCTGATGGAATGGTCAAGGTCCCAAACAGGAAGGATGGATTTCCATCCGGGTTATTTTGAATTGGTTGAATTTCTTGGAGATATAGTCCCATTGTTCGACGATATCGCAGGGCAAAAATCAATATCCATTGTGAGGGATTTTCCTGCTGACGCAATTGTCTTTGCCGATCTGTCTATGATCAGCACCGTATTCAGGAACCTGATTTCCAATGCTATAAAATTTACGCAGCCCGGAGGGAAAATTACACTGACAATCAGTCCAGACCAGGGAGGTGTTTTGGTTTCGGTTGCGGATTCGGGGATAGGGATCCCACAGAATATGATCTGTAGATTGTTCAGGATCGACCAGAGTTATTCGACCACGGGTACAAACAACGAGGAAGGGACCGGCCTTGGTTTGATCCTTTGCAAAGAATTTATTGAAAAACACGGTGGGAAAATCTGGGTAGAAAGCCAACATGGAAATGGAAGTGTGTTTTACTTTACAATTCCCTCCTATATATTAAAATAATGTAAAACAAGGTGTTACAATAACTATATTATGGAGCCTGCCGAAAAGACAAAAGATCAGCTAGTGTTGGAACTACAAATTCTGACAAGGGAACATGAAGAGTTGAAACAGCTTTATAAGTTGGATCTTTTTGAACGCCTTAAAGCTGAAGCTGTGTTAAAGGAAAGCGAAAATATTTTATCGGCAGTTTTCAATGCCACAGATGAATCAATTTACCTTGTAGTGGCTGACAATACCTTATTGGGATTGAACGACATCGCCGCAAAACGTTTGGGTGGGTCACCGCAGGATTTCATCGGAAAGGATATTTTCAATTTATTGCCACCCGATGTCGTTGCTTCCCGCCTGCCCCATATCGAAAAAGTCATATCAACGAAAAATCTGGTTGGCTTCGATGATATTCGACATGGACGATGGATGGCCAGCAGAATATATCCGATTCTTGACGAAGAGGGGCAGGTTTCGCGCATGGCCATTTTTAGCCGGGATATCACCAAACAGAAACAGGAGGAGGAAAAATTGCGCCTGAGCGAAGAATACCACCACCGTCTTTTTGATACAATGTTGCAGGGTGTCGTTTACATCGATGCAAATGGTGAAATCGTTTCGGTTAATCCCGCAGCAGAGAGTATTTTGGGGATTTCGGCTGGTACAATGTTAGGGAAATATTTTATAAATCCCGGTTGGGGAAAGATCAGGGAGGACGGTTCTGAAATAAATAAACATGAGAACCCCTTGTCGGTTGCACTAAATGACGGCAAACCGGTTAAGGATTTCATTATGGGCGTCTGTAACCCAGAAAATATAAATTTGATTTGGTTGTCACTCACAATGATACCAATCATCCGGACAGGGGAAATCAAACCCTATCAGCTCTATATAACTTTTCAGGACATCACCCAACTTAAAAACAGGGAGTTACTTCTCAAACAAAAATCGGATGAAATTGAAGTACAGAATATTGAACTAATCAATTTAAATGGCAGTTTGCGTAGGACCAGAACAAAGGCAGAAGAGAACGAAATACATTTTAGGGAAGTACTTGAAAATTCATTGGTTGCATCTTATAAGCGGAATCTGCAAACAAACATCTACGAATATTTTAGTCCGGTTATTACGAAAATTACTGGTTTTTCACCTGATGAAATGAAGTCTTTGCCCATTGAGGCGGTTTTGGATCTGATCCATCCCGATGATTTGCCTGAAATTAACCGGGTAATCAACGCCTCAATGTCAGGGTTGGTTGGAAATTCTTATCAGGTTGATTACAGGTTCAAACATAAAAACG
This sequence comes from uncultured Bacteroidia bacterium, assembly GCA_903927965.1. GTDB lineage: Bacteria > Bacteroidota > Bacteroidia > Bacteroidales > Prolixibacteraceae > JAAFHB01. The sequence continues at coordinate 2,481 of CAIYPA010000328.1, forward strand.
GAGGATATCGCTGGCTTTTTGACCAGTTCAGCGTAGTGAGCGATTCTTCCGGATGTCCGGTCGCAAGGATAGGAAGTGTGAATGACATAACAGAACGTAAATTGGCAGAGGAAGAACTTCGAAATACAAAGTGGCGAATGGAGGGCATTATCGAAAGGAACAAAGATTACGACGAAACTGAAGAATTTGCCGGGTATGTCCTCCAATCGTCAAAACGGGCGATGAACCTGCTTGAAAATCTGATGGAATGGTCAAGATCGCAGACTGGCAGGATGGATTTTCATCCTGAACATTTCGAAATGGTACAATTCCTTGGTGATATCATCCCTTTGTTCGATGACATTGCCGTGCAAAAATCAATATTCATCATGAGGGATTATCCTCCTGAAGCAAATGTCTTCGCCGACAAGTCCATGATCAGCACCGTATTCAGAAACCTGATTTCCAATGCAATAAAATTTACCCAAACAGGAGGGAGGATTACCTTGAGGATCAAAACTGAGGAAAGCGGAGTCTTGGTTTCGGTTCAGGATACAGGGATAGGAATCCCCGAAAATATGATTAGTAAATTGTTCCGCATCGACCAGAGTTATTCGACCACCGGCACCAACAACGAACAAGGAACGGGTCTCGGATTGATCCTTTGCAAAGAGTTTGTTGAGAAGCACAAGGGCAAAATTTGGGTAAGAAGTGAAGTGGGAAAAGGGAGCAAATTTTATTTCACACTTCCAGGCAAAATGAACGCATAGGAATCAGATCTATCTATTTTACTTATTTGAACATTAAAAGTATAGGATGAAAACAAAAAAAATAAATATACGAATCGCTGTATTCATATTTCTGCTCGCCTTCACTTCATGTGCTCATAAGTCAGGTTCCAATTCAGGAAATACAAAGCCTGAAAAGCCAATTTCAATGAATAAGGAGACGCCTCCTCAGAAAAAACTGCGTCTGTTACTGGAACTTTCAGAGAACCAAATAGAAGCAGGTAACAAGGAAGCGATTAAAACCACCGAGGTTGCCTATCAGCTTGCCGACTCGCTGAATCTTGAAGTTGAAAAGGCCAAAGCTTTAAATTTCAAGGGTATGGTTTGGAAAATATGGGGCGACAATCAAAAATCTATTCTTTATTTATTTGAGGCGCTTGGTATCTACCAGAAATTGGACAGACAAAATGATTGCGCGGAAGTGCTGATGAACATCGGTGAGACCAACCGGGCCGCTGCCAATTTGAAAAAATCATTGGAATACCTTAATCAATCATTGGTCATTTTTACAAGAACGAACGATTCTGTGGGTTTGGCAAAAAACTACAACAGGCTTGCAGCCACCTCATATGAAATGGATTTAAACGATCCTGCCAAAAATGAGAAATTATACCGGTCGTTTGAAATGGAGAAGTTCGATTTTAACCAAATATACCATTCCAACCAGACTTTCAGACAGAAATATGATTCAATCGTGATGTATGCCAATTTGTCAAATGGTTATGCACGTAAGCCCGAACTTGCCGTCACAAAAATATCATCAAAAATTATCCTCTCGGCTCTTTATACCTCTACTTTTCAACTTGACAAGGCACTTGAAGGTTATGAGATGGTCTTAAAGGAAATAAGGGAAGTCAAGGCCAAATCGGAGTTGCCATTGGCATTGTACAATATTGCCATTCTTCAATTCAAGAAAAAAGATTACGACAAAGCCTTAATCAATGCATTGGAGAGCTATCGCTTGGCCAATGAACTGGATATTAAGGATGTGATATGAAATAATGTGTACATTTGTGCAAAATTCAATGTATGCAAGACGATAAACGTTTGGAAGAAAAATTCACTTTGTTGCTTCCTCATTTAGATGAAAGAGGTAAGCGGTTGTATTTGGCATCTGAATCAA
>CAIYPA010000329.1 GCA_903927965.1 uncultured Bacteroidia bacterium
TGGTACCGATCGGAGATCAACTTTTATTCCCTGAATTTGACTATTGTTTAAATATAGGTGGATTTTCAAATATTTCTTTTGAAAGCAATGGTCGCAGGATTGCCTCGGATATTTCACCTTCAAATATTGTATTGAACGAACTGGCACAGCAAAAAGGACAAACTTTCGATCGCGATGGGCAATTGGGATCCGCTGGTACGGTGGATCCCCACTTACTTGGTCAATTAAACAACCTTGATTTTTATCAGAAAAAATGGCCTAAATCACTTGGGAGGGAATGGGTTGATAATCAAATAATTCCATTGTTAAAAAATTCGGGGCTTACAATAGAAGACCAGGCAGCAACCTTTTACGAACACATTGCCTTCCAGATTTCGGACACGACTGGCAGTACAGGTCAACTTTTGATAACCGGGGGAGGTGCTAAAAACCTTTTTCTGGTTGAAAAGTTGAAGCAAAAATGCTCCTGCCGTATTGTTCTTCCCGATGAAAAACTGATCGATTTTAAAGAAGCCTTGATTTTTGCTTTTCTTGGGGTACTTTCCTTTAAAGGACAAGTCAATGTCCTCTCATCGATCACAGGTTCATCCCGCGACCACATAGGGGGCATCCTATATAAGGTGTAAATTGATGATAAAACTCATTAAAAAAAGGTTAATTACCCGACAAATAAAAAATTGCAGCAAAAACTATTTTCATATTTTTGTCAAAACTGAAATTAAAACAATTTTCAATGTATAAAACAAAATCCTTTTTCTTCCTTCTGATATCGGTTTTTTTGCAGTTCACGCCTGCTGATGCCTGTACCAATTTCCTTATTTCAAAAGGTGCAACAAAAGATGGTTCTGCGATGATTACCTATGCAGCTGATTCCCATACACTTTATGGAGAACTTTATTTTTGGCCGGCAGCCAATTATGCTGATGGTACCCTACTTGATGTTTATGAGTGGGATACTGGAAAATACATGGGGAAAATTCCACAGGTCCGTCACACTTACCAGGTAACCGGAAATATCAACGAGAACCAGGTGGCAATTGGAGAAACAACTTATGGCGGCAGAAAAGAACTTGCAACTCAAAAAGATGCAATTGTTGATTATGGAAGCCTGATTTACATTGCGTTACAGCGTTCAAGAAGTGCAAGGGAAGCCATTGGCATCATGGCGGACCTTGTAAAAAACTTCGGTTATGCTTCAAGTGGGGAATCGTTTTCAATCGCTGACCCAAATGAAGTTTGGATATTCGAAATGATCGGTAAAGGCGAGGGTCAGAAAGGGGCGGTTTGGGTTGCCATGCGGATTCCTGATGGTTATATCTCAGGACATGCCAATCAAGCCCGGATCACGCGTTTCCCTTTAAACGATCCGAACAATTGCCTTTATTCAGCCGATGTCATCTCTTTTGCCCGCGAAAAAGGTTGGTTTGAGGGAAAAAATACGGACTTTAGCTTTTCCGATACTTATGCCCCGGTTGATTTCAGTGGAGCCCGATTCTGTGAAGCAAGGGTTTGGTCTGGCTTCAATAAGGTCAACAAGCAAATGGGACAATATGAAAACTATGCGATGGGTAAGGTTACTTATGATGGAAATAAAGTTGCCACCAACAGAATGCCACTCTGGATCAAACCCGATTCGCTTCTTTCGTTAAAGGATGTGATGAACCTCATGCGCGACCATTACGAAGGTACAGCTCTTGATATGACAAAAGATTTGGGTGCCGGCCCTTATGGAGTCCCATATCGCTGGCGTCCAATGACATGGAAGGTCGATTCTGTATCCTATGTTCATGAAAGGGCGATTTCCACACAGCAAACAGGGTTCTCGTTTGTTGCCCAATGCCGTTCAAATTTACCTAATCCAATCGGTGGAATTTTATGGTTTGGCCTCGACGATACCTATATGACCTGTTACATGCCAATCTATTGCGGGATCAAGCAAATCCCAAATTCCTTGAAAGTTGGGGATGGCGATATGCTTACATGGTCGGACAATTCGGCTTTCTGGGTCTTCAACCAGGTTTCTAACCTTTGTTATACAAGGTACAGCGACATGATCGTGGACCTTAAAAAAGTACAGTCACAGCTTGAGAACAAATTTTTCAGCTTTACACCGGTTGTTGATCAGGCTGCTCTGACCCTCTGGAACAATGGTGAAAAAGACCTGGCTTATCAGTTTTTAACGGAATACTCTGTAAATCAGGTTGAAACAGCGGTTAAAAAATGGAGGGAGCTGGGACATTTCCTATTGATAAAATACAAGGATGGAAATGTGATGATTGAGAAAAATGGCGTTTTTGAAAGGAACGAATCTGGCAAATTGCCTGCTTCCCCACTCCATCCGGCATACCCGGACTGGTATTACCGGAAAATCATCGAAAACAATAAAGAGCATTTTAAAGCTGTAGAATAGGTAACCAATTTATACATATTCCGATTAAAGCAGTAGAATTGCCTCATATTGAATAAATTGACAAAAACCCGATGGATTAAAACATTCACCGGGTTTTTGTTTAAGAAACGAAATAATTGTTAAGTGTTGTTTTTAAACGGCTGGTTCACGCTATTGATTTGAGGTGGGATTCATCTATAAATTAAAAGTTTATAAACATGAAAGTTAAAAATTTAATTCCATTCCTGATTTGCGCCACTATTGTGACTCAATCCCAATTTCAGTGTTTTGGTAAAAGTAAAGAATTGCCCTATCTTCGTGACGGGATATCTTTCTCAATTGCAGAAGGTTGGAAAATGATTGCAAATGATTCGATCGGTAACCAAGCCTATTACTTTTCGGCTGAAAGGACAGGATCGAAAACCACTGGTTTGATTACTGTTACTTGGGCCAACAAAGAAGAAGACCTGAATAAAACAATAATTGCCCAACAACAAAACATGAAAAATTCCAATATCTACCGAAATCCGGGAATTGAGTTTTCGATGGCGGTTCCTGACAAGTTGGCGGGCAAGAATGTCCTCCGGTGCGAATATGCCACAATTGTCAAGGGGCAAAAACTCGAAGGGACGATTTATTGCTTGAATTGTTCCCGAAAAACGGTCATCATATTCTTCCAAAGCGGACTTGATGATCATAATAATAATCAAAAAGGATTTGAATTGTTCCGGAAGACCTATAATTGCAGGGAATAAAATAACTGTCCATACTGATCCCAACTATTCATAAAATAGGATTTGGAAATCAATCAAGGAATACCTATCATTGCTATTTGATAGATTATTTGGACATGTTCGATCTTATTTAAGAACAAAATTGTAAATTTGTTTTTATGTGATTGAAGGGGCGAAGCTGTAAGTCCTAATTAGTAATCAATTAAACACCAAAACATAAAATAAAATGAGGCACAAGATTCTGATTATAGATGATGAAAAAAGTATCCGTATGTTGCTTGAGAATTTCCTATCCAAAAACTACGATGTTGTAAGCAAGAGTGACGGTAGAGATGCGCTTGAATGGCTTGAAGGGAACCTTCCCGATTTAATCATATGCGATGTGCAAATGCCAATTATGAAAGGATATGAATTTATTGAAAAAGTACGTCAGCGTGGATATACAAAACACACGCCGATCGTCATGTTATCTGGCGTTGAAAGTAGTAATGAAAGGGTTAAGTGTTACAGGCTCGGTGCACAGGACTTTTTAGCAAAACCATTCAATCCTGAGGAGTTAAGTGAGATTATACTTAAAAATTTGTTTCCGGTTCACTATGCTTTAAAATGGTAATATGGAAAAATTATTAAAAGTCCTTTATATCGGACGTTCCACACAAAATATTGAAGGACTGCGGACACATTCTGGTGTTTCGGTCATTCAACTGTCGAATATGCAGGAGGCAGTTAATTATCTGGAAAAGAATGACAATCCAGATACAGTGATCTCAGAGAATTACCTGTCGGGGGGAAGCGGATTCCTTATGCACGAATGGATCAGGGCAAGGCCTGAATTCAATAAAGTTGCATTTATCCTTGTCTCGTTTGAATTCAAAGATGAATTGTTCATCACGGCCTTTGAAAGTCGCATTGATGACTACTATGTACTTCCCCTTCCGCCGGCTATAAGCATGGTAGGCAGAATCGAGTTTTTAATCGATTTCAGGAACAAAAATTCTTTAAAATCGTTTGAAAGTTATATAAAGCCTGATGATAAATTTAAAATGCCACCAATAAAACGGGCATTTGATTTGTTTGTTGCCATTTCGGCATTGATCGTACTTTCACCTCTTTTGTTGCTCGTTGTGATTGCGATAAGGCTTGAATCGAAAGGGAAAGTTTACTACATTTCGAAAAGGTATGGCCGTGTACCTTTTAATTTTTACAAATTGCGTTCCATGCGTGTTGGGGCCGATTTGGAATTGGAAAAACTTGCCAAGGAAAAAAATAAATACAACACCACCTTATCCCGAAAAACAGATATTGATTATTCTTTGCCATGCCCAAAATGTGCAGCTTTAACCAATGGAGAGACTTGCTCACCGATCCAATATATTGAAAACCACGCAATATGTGATTATTCGTACAACAAACAGAAAAAAGAGATTGCAGAAGCAAATTCAGTCTATAAAAAAATTTTAGATGATCCCCGAATCACCAAAGTTGGAAAATTTATCCGCAATACCAGCATCGATGAACTTCCGCAGTTGATCAATGTAATTAAAGGCGACATGTCTATTGTAGGAAACCGGCCGCTACCTATGGTAGATGAGGCATCTTTACTAACAAAGGACACGATGGCAAAACGGTTTAATGCACCGGCGGGAATAACCGGATTGTGGCAGGTCGAGTTACGTTCGAGAAAAGGGAAAATGTCGGAGGAGGAGAGGAATAAGCTTGACAACGAATACTCGGACCACTTTGAAGGCAATAATTACTCGTTCTGGTACGACATGAAATTGATACTTAGGACGATTCCTGCATTGTTTCAAAAGGATACAGTTTAATAATCAATTTTAATTATTTGCATTTGTAGTTTCGTTTCTGCTGCCGTTTTTGGTTACTCAGCAGGTGATTTTGAATTTAATTTTAATAGACACTCGTGAAACGCAGTTTTCATATACAATTTTTAATTGTTATCATTGGATTATTGCATTTATCAGGTTTTGGACAAACTCCAAAAAAGTTTAATCTATTGACTGATGACCTTTCAATGATGCTTCCACCGCTCGAAACTTTGATCGATTCGGCATTGAAAAAAAATCCTTTCGTGAAATTCAGGGAACGTCAGATCAGTGTCAACAAAAACAAACTAAAGGACCAGCGCTCATTGTGGATGAAGAATTTCGGTGTCCAAACAGATGTCCGATACGGGACGTTTGACAATTTCTCGACCAATACGGCTGAAGGACAGAATCCTGCGTTACTTGCTACAAGGAGTGTCCAATTGAATTATGGTGCCGGTGCATATATGAAGTTTCCGATTTTCGATATTGTGAACCGAAAAAATCAGATCAATATGGCCAAATCGGAGGTCGGACAGGCTGAGGATATGGCCAAAGAGCAGCGGAACGAATTGCGGCAACAAGTTATCAAACAGTATAATGACCTGATCTTAAAACAGAAACTGGTGAAGATCAGGTCGAAATACCTTGAAACTTCAAGGATCAATATGGAAATGATCGAAAAGGAATTTCAAAACGGTGTGATTACATTAAGTGAATATTCAAGAATATCAGAGATATACACTACAGGTGAATCGAATTTTGAAATTGTCAAAACTGATTTTATTACGGCTTTTATGCTCCTTGAAGAGAGTATCGGATTTAAATTGAACCTAAACATCGCAATAAAACCAGCCAATGAAAATAATTGACCTCATTAGGTTGTTGCGCAAGCATATTGTTTTGTTGCTGGTTACTCCAATTCTTCTGGCTGGATTAGTGGTTTACCTCACAAGAAAACCCGATTTTAAGTATGCCTCCGAAACAACGCTTTATACAGGACTTGCAACTGGTTCAAGTGTTGAGATGGATAAATCTTTTAACTATTTCGCAACCAATACGGCTTTTGACAACCTGATTAATGTCATTAAATCGAGAGAAACCCAACAAGAGCTGGTAATCAGGTTATTAGCCCAGCATTTAATGCTACCGAATTACGATGTCCGATACATTTCAAGCAGCTCGTATGATAACCTAAAACAAATCACTCCAGCTTACATTAATTCATTGGTTGTAAAATCAGCAGATCATACCCAGGGTTCTGTGAACAATGCCCTAGCAGTAACAAAAAAAGACAGCCTAAAAGACGAAAATAGTCAAAATGCAGAAAAACAGATACATATTGTTAATATTAATGAAACTCTCTTTTCAATCAGCCAAAAATACCATGTGTCCGTTGATCAAATAAAAATGATGAATGGTCTGAAAAATAACAATGTCAGAGTAGGTCAATCGCTTATTGTCGGAAAGCTCTTAGACGATTTTTCAAAATCCTCAAAAATTGCTGATACCATTTTAGTTCCGAAACTTAGCAGCGATACCTCCGCAACATTCTCTTTTTCAGATCTGAACAACTCCGGTCTTAGTTCCAACACACTACCTCCGTCGATCAACGCAGCTGATTATGAGCAAACTGTCAAAAACCTTACCGATTACATGGCGAGCAGTGATACCAATTTTGTGTATCGGCTTTTAAACTTTGAAGATCCGCATTATTCGATTCAGGCTATTTCTTCGATCAATGTGCAACGAATAGCCAACAGCGACATGGTCAAATTAAAATATGAGACCGATGATCCAGGAATTTGTCAGCAGACATTGGCTCTTCTAACCGATGTTTGTATTAAAAATTACAAAGGGATTAAGGAAAACAGATCGGATGCAGTGGTCAAATATTTTGAGTTTCAGTTAAAACAGGCTGCCGGCCGGCTTAAAGTTGCAGAAGATAAACTATTAAAATTCAATAAAGACAACAATATTATCAACTATTACGAACAGAGTAAGGCCGTAGCTGTTGTAAAAGAAGACCTTGATGTTGAGTTTAACAATAAGAGGATCAAACTTGCAGGAATACAGGCAGGAATTAAAGGTCTGGAGGAGAAACTTGGGATTCAGCAGCAAATTCAACTAAAAAGTTCGAATATCCTCGAAAAAAGGAATGAACTTGGTGAAGTAAATTACAAAATACTCTCTGCAGAAATTTTAGGGGCACAGGATGTTAAAAATGGACAGCAATTGGTTGATTTGAAAAATAGGGCAGAGAAACTGAAAAATGAAATCAAATCTGCCGTAGGAGAATTTTATTCCTTTAGCAACTCAAAAGAAGGACTTCCAATCAGTACGATATTGAATGATTGGATCAGCAATGTTATTGAAGCAGAGAACACCAAAGCAGGAATAGATGTACTGGGGGAAAGGATCAAAGAATTTCAGAAACAATATGCAGTTTATGCACCGGCAGGAGCCAATATTAAAAGGATCGAACGGGAAATATCCGTTTCGGAACAGGAGTTTCTTGAAATTTTACATGGTCTGAATCTCGCGAAACTGAAAATGCAAGATAATGAATTGTCCTCCAATATCAAAGCTGTTGACCCACCCTATTTCCCAGTGTCTCCGATACCCACAAAGCGCAAGATACTTATTGTTGTAGCTGGTTTGCTTGGTTTTATGATTGTTTTAACAACTGTTTTTGTTTTGGAATATTTTGATGATACTTTAAGAAATCAGACAAAGGCTTCCCGAATCCTGAAATTAGAATTTTTATCTGCCTTTCCCAAAATCATGTTAAAGGTACAGAACACAAATTTCTTGTTCATAACCAACCGTTTACTTGAAATTGCGATCCAAAATATCGAACGCTATTTGAGTGCAGACAGATCACAAAAAACAACTAAAACGTTATTGATTTTCAGCACCTTAAGAAATGAGGGAAAAACGGTTATTATCGGAAACTTAGCGCAGAAGTTAAAGAAGCAAGGAAAGAAAGTATTTGTGCTCAATTTCACTTACGAATCGTTGCGCAAAACAGAAGTGACCCAAATAGGCTACCCGGATATTCGCAACCAAAATTTTACTACAAGGTTCACCAATAAACGGAGGAAATTTTCAGTTATCAATTGGCTTTTAGGTTATCCCGACACACGGATCAATTATGATAGCCCATTTCTGCAACACTACGAAAACGTTCTTGACGAACACGAGTTTATGTATTACAACGTTGATGAGAGCTTTTATTCTGTGAATAATTACAAGGAAATTCTCGCACTGAATAACTATTATCTGTCATTTACTCCCGATTTTGTTCTTATTGAGCTGCCGCCGATCCTGTTTTATCCATATCCAGTAGGATTACTTTCTGATACTGATATGTCAATACTGATTTGCCGTTCAAACAGGATATGGTCAGAAGCCGATCAGGGGGCGCTAGATGTATTGACAGAGCTTACAAAACAAAAAACCCACTTTTTACTGAATGGCGTAGAACTACAGGTAATTGAGTCGATATTAGGAGACCTGCCTAAAAAGAGAAGCTGGCTGCGCCGGAAATTGAAAAGCGTTTTTAGGCTTCAGTTCTTTTCAAGAAATCAAATTTAAATGTATTTATTAACCAATCGATTAACCGATTTGATTACAAACTAAATGAATATCAGAAGTAAATTGTTCCTTCTATTTTTCGCGTCTGTCTCGATCTTGTTTGCCGTTTTGTTCATTGTCAGAAATGCACAAGAACATCAAAACAGTATAATTTTACAATCGGCAACTGACCAACAAGTTATACTTATTAATTCGGCCATCAATGTTCATTCGGTCCAACTTGATCAGATCGTTAAAGACTATTCAAACTGGGACGATATCCTTCCCAATCTAAAGGTCATTAACAATAAATGGGCAAAAGACAATATTGAAAGCATCGTGAATTCGTTCGATTTGTATTCTGTTAATGTCTATAATGCTGATTACAAGTTAATTTATAATTTCGGTAATAAGTTTACCAATTATTTTTCTGATCCGGAAATAGGTAAAAAAATATCAAGAACCATTGCTGAAGGAAAAAAAATCCACTTCTTTGAGGTTTTGCCCAAAGGGCTTTTTGAGATCTCTGGATCCTCAATTCATCCAACACTTGACACTGCACATGTGACAACTCCTTCCGGATATTTTTTCATTTGCAGGTTATGGGACAAGGATTTTCTTAATGAACTTTCACAAAATACCGCAAGCCGTGTATATTTTGAAGCTATTGCCCATCGGTACGATCAATTCATCACAAGTGATTCGATCGTTGTCTCCAAAAAACTCTCTAACTATGCCGGTCTGAAAATCGGAGATATCGTTGTTAAAAAACAAAATTCTGTACTTCTAAACTATCACAAGAACACTGATTATGTATTTTATCTTATCAGCACTTTGCTGTTAATCTTTATTTCGTTCTTTTTTATTATACTCTACTATTGGATTAGGCGGCCACTAAAGATCATCTCCTATAGTTTGCAGCAAGGGGATACATCCCAACTTGAAGTCCTAAAAAAAAATAACAATGAATTCAGTCAGATTGCCGGATTGATCTCCATATTCTATCGTCAGAAGCAGGAACTGGAACGTGAAAATACTGAAATAAACAAGATTCAGCGTGAATTGATCCGGCAGAGGAGCATACTTCATGGGATGGCATTGGCTTCAAATCACCTCCTGACCAACGAGGATTTTGATTCTGCCGTATCCTATGCACTTGAATCAATCGGACTAGCTTCTGGTATAGACCAAATTTTCATCTATAAAAATATTTCCGAGAACTCTTCAAGGGAGAAAAAAGTCAAACGTATCTATGAATATATCAATCCTTCAATAAAAAAGCAGGTTGACCCTAAAGAGGCCGAGGTGATATCGTTTACCTATAAAGCCAATAGTTGGTATAAACCACTTTTACAAGGAAAAACAATTAAAGGATTCACTAAAGAATTTCAGCCAAATGTTAGGCAACTATTTGAAAAACAATTAATTAATTCGATAATGATCCTACCGGTCATTGATCCGAAAAACCATATGTTCTGGGGTTTTGTAGGTTTTGCTGACTCCACAGACGACCACTTGTGGACCATTGCAGAAGAAACTGTCCTAAGTATGCTGGCAAACAATATAGCAGGGGCTTTAAGGCGACAAAAATCTCAGGAAGAATTAAGGGAAGCAATGGTGATGGCCAAATCGGCTGATCGTGCAAAATCTGAGTTTCTTGCGTCAATGTCGCATGAAATCAGGACACCAATGAATGGAGTGATCGGGATGACAAGTTTGTTATTGCTTTCTGAACTTACGCCCACTCAGCGCGAATATGTGAACATCATCGAGAATTCGGGTGAAGGACTGATGAATATCATCAATGAGATTTTGGACTTCTCAAAAATCGAATCCGGAAGGATGGAATTGGAAGAGACTTCCTTTGATTTGCGGCTTTGTGTCGAGGATGTTCTTGACCTAATGGCACCCAAATCATTGGAAAAGCACCTTGATATTATTTACTTTATTGATCCCCAAATACATCAGCATATTTTTGGTGATGGCTTCAGGTTGCGTCAAATCATTGTAAACCTTGTGAGCAACGCGATTAAATTCACGAATAAAGGGGATATTTTAATTACCATTACGCTGGCTTCACAGGACGGATTAGATGTTGCCCTTGAATTCTCGGTTCAAGATACGGGTATTGGAATCCCATCTGAAAAAATTGATTCGCTATTTTCGCCATTTACCCAGGTGGACGCCTCTACAACCAGGAAATATGGGGGAACTGGCCTTGGGCTTGCAATTACTGCTAGTTTGGTAAAATTGATGCATGGCAGAATTTGGGTCATCAGCGAATACGGCAAAGGATCTGATTTTCGTTTCACAATCAAAACGAGGTATTCCACTCCTCAGGAAGATATTAATCCATTGTATAAAACACTTCAGAGTTTATCCGGAAAATCGGTTTTAATTGTTGATGACAATGCAACCAACCGTAAGGTTTTAACTTCACAGTGTGAATATTGGGGCTTAAAAACATTGGCACTGGAAACCGGAGTTGAAGCTTTGAAATTGCTTGACCAACAACATTTCGATATAGCTATTCTTGATATGCAAATGCCTGATATGGATGGTATTATGTTAGCAGGAAGGATCAGGGTCAAATTTACAAAAGAACAGTTACCGCTTATTATGCTCACTTCGGTTGGTTTTAGCAGAGAAACGGATGAATTGGGTAAACTATTTTCATTTTTTGTGAATAAGCCAATCAAACATTCACAACTGGCAGAGATTTTATTAAAAGTGATCGCCCCATTTAAGAAAACCGAAATGGTGGATACAACACCGAACGAAGATTTTGCCCAGATTGCAGTAAAATTTCCCTTTCGGATTTTAGTTGCAGAAGACAATCTGATCAATCAGAAATTAATACGTAATATTTTTGAATTATTGGGATATAAAATCGATATCGCAGCCAATGGTATCGAAGTATTGGAAGCCCTCAAACGGAAGATATACGATGTCATTTTTATGGATATTCAAATGCCTGAAATGAATGGTTATGAAACTACAAGGATTATCATTTCCCATAGGAACATGACCAGGCCAATCATTATTGCAATGACAGCCAATGCAATGCAGGGCGACCGTGAAAAATGCTTTGAAGTTGGAATGGACGATTATGTCACAAAACCGATGAGGGTTGATAACCTGATTAAAGTTTTGCACAATTGGGGTGAAAAAAAATTCCCAAACAGCCTTTATATTTGATAGGTATGAAAAAGCCAATAACATTCATTAATTGAAACGATAAAAAAGGATGTAATTATGGAAATACTTAGTATTCAATCAATTAAGCTATTGAATAGGTTTATCTTATCCTTTTCAAATATTTCTTCATTTGATGGGTTGACCCAATCTATTGAAAATATCCTCGAAGAATTATTTAATATAAAATATACAGAATTATATCTTATTGATACAGAAGGGGTTTGTTTAAACCTAGTTTACTCAAAAGGATTCACAAAAGAAGAAAACCGGTTTGCTTCCTTAAATGCAATGGAAGGTTATCCTGGTGAAGTTTATCGATCAAAAGAATTAATCCATATTATTAATTTACAGATCGTTGAAGACAATAAGAAAGAAAAAGGGGATATTTCAAACCAATTTAGGACACAGGTATATTTACCAATCAAGGATCAGGATCGTGTAAGTGGAGTTTTAGTGATTAAGGACACAGAACCAGATAGGTTTAACGAAGGTGATGTTGAAATTCTTTCCACTATTTGCAACCTAATCGGTACTTTCCTCAGCAAACTAGAGAATATCAATCTCTTAAACCAAGCTATAAACTCAAAAAAAACAATTCTGAACGCCAGTTATTTAGGAATGTCTGACGATATTTTGCAGCAAAAAAATCAGTATGATGAATTACAGCTTGCTAATTTACGGTTCAGGTCGCTTATTTCCAGTATTCAGGCCGGTATAATGGTTGAGGATGAACAAAGAAAAGTCGTGCTCGTCAATCAGCATTTTTGCAATTTGTTTTCAATTCCTGTGCAACCAGACCTTTTGATTGGAATGAATTGTGAGGAAGCTGCAGAGGCATCGAAAACCATGTTCAAGGATCCGGTTTCCTTTATTAACGACATAAACCATACATTGGCCAATAGGCAAATCGTGACCGGCTTAGAATTGCAAATGAGCAATGGGACTTCCCTTGAACGAGATTTTATACCTATTGAGGATTTAGGGAAAAAGAATTTTGGGATTCTTTGGATTTACAGGGATATCACAAAAAGGAAAAGAAATGAAAAAGATCTCTTGCTCCAAAGCAGGCTACTAAGTGGAACGGCACAAGCCATGAATTATTTATTGACAGTGCAGGATTATGACGAAGCCATCCGGAAAGCACTGGAGGCTATAGGTGTTGCTGCAGGAGTTGACAGAGTTTATATTTTCGAGAATATAGAGGATAAAATCAATGACCAAACTTTCTTTAGTCAGAAATATGAATGGTCAGCACCCGGTATCATTCCTCAGATCGACAGTCCAGAATTGCAGAAAATTTCATTTGAAGAAAATTTTCCAAAGTGGTACAATAACCTTTTATCAGGGCAAACGGTTTTTGGGTTAAGCGAGGCTTTCCCGGAAACTGAACGTAAACTTATTGGAAAAGATGTCAAATCTGCAGTAGCCGCACCCATCTTTGTCAATGACAAGCTTTGGGGAATTGTAGGTTTTGACGATTGTTCTATTGGTACCGAATGGTCAACCAACGAAATTTCAACACTTAAAGCCCTTGCAGGAAGCATAGGTGGCAGTATTTCACGCAGGATTATTGAAGATGAGTTGATCAGTTCCAGGCAAATTGCGGAATATGCCTTCAAAACGAAATCAGAATTTCTGGCTACCATGTCCCATGAGATCAGGACACCTATGCACGGTGTAATAGGGATGACCAGCCTCTTGATGCAAACACAATTGACTTATGACCAGCGTGACTATGCTGAAACAATCAGGGTCAGTGGTGAATTATTGCTTAACCTGATCAACGATATTCTTGATTTCTCCAAAATAGAATCGGGTAAAATGGTCCTTGAGGAACAAAATTTTGATTTGAGATTGGCTATCGAAGAAGTCATTGACCTGCTTTCAACAACCGCAAATGAAAAAAGACTTGGTCTTTATTACGATGTCGATCCGGCTATTCCATTAACAATCAGGGGAGACTTATCCCGGTTAAGACAAATCCTTGTGAACCTCACAGGAAATGCCCTCAAATTTACAACAGTTGGAGAAGTCATCATAGATGTTAAGGAAATAACGAAACATAACGATGTATCGGTCCTTGAATTTTCGGTGAAGGACACGGGAATGGGCATCCCACCTGAAAAAGTGAACCTTCTTTTTAAACCTTTTAGCCAGATTGATGCATCAGCAACACGAAAACATGGTGGAACCGGCCTGGGACTTGCCATTTGTTACAATTTGGTAAAAATGATGGATGGCAATATCAGGGTTAAGAGCGAAGTCAACCGGGGTTCAGAGTTTATTTTCACCTTAAAAACAATCATTCAGTCTGTTAATGAACCCAACAAATCCTTGTTGACAGAACTTTCAATCCTGAAAGGCAAAAATATCCTTTTGGCAGATGAAAACCCTACGAGTATAGAAATCAAAGGTAAACTACTCAGGGGATTAAATATCAACCTATTGTCTGCCAATTCTGCAAGAATGTGCCTGAATATTCTCAATAACAATAAAAGCATAGATCTGATAATAATTGATAATGACATCTCCGATATGGAGACCAACATTTTAATATCTTCAATAAAAAGAATAAAAGAGTATGTGGATTGTCCAATACTTATGATCAATTATGGCAATGTAAAAGAAAATCGGTCAGATAAGCTGATTGATTCCATTATCAGGATAAGCAAACCTTTAAAGCATTCGCAATTCATCTCTTATATTGTTAAAATCTTTTCGGAGAATAGCACAAGTAAAACACATCCTATCATACAACCACCTCAGATTCAAAAGCTCAATGGTCTTTATCCGTTAAACATACTTGTAGCAGAAGACAATGCGATAAATCAAAAGCTGATTACGCGTTTGTTTGAAATGTTGGGATACGATATTCAACTTGCAGCAAATGGTTTCGAAGCGATCAAAACAGTGAACAACATGAATATCGATATTATTTTTATGGATATTCAAATGCCTGAAATGGATGGAATAGAAGCGACAAAGAGAATCATTGAGAAATGGGGAGCAAAAAAGCCCCTGATTGTAGCAATGACAGCCAACGCGCTTCAAAATGATAAAGAAAAGTGTCTTGAAGCAGGAATGGATGATTACATGAGCAAACCACTAACCATCGATCAGGTGAGCTCGAGAATAGGGAAATGGGCTTCATTAAGCAATCGTAACAAATAGATTATAAAGTGTTTATAAAATTAAACCAATTTAGTTGAAAAAAACATTTATAAAGATTGTAAAGGAGGATAATTTCCTTTCATTAATTGGCAATCTTACCATCGCTTTTTTTGGATTTGCCGGCTTTGCCCTTTTAACCCGAAGTTTTTCTCTTGATATTTTTGGTCAATGGGTTTTATTTATATCATCCGGTGCGTTTATCGAGATGTTCAGATTTGGAATAACGAATACTGCCATTATCCGCTATTTGGCCGGAGTGGAACTGAATGACCGCCTAAAATACATTGGATCAAACGGATTAATAGGATTAGTAGCTACAGTTTTTGTTTCATTGGCACTCATTGCATGTCATTTTGCCTTTACTGAATCTATTAAACATGCCGGATACGAATTATTCTTCAGCTGGTATCCGCTGCTTGCACTGATCAACCTACCCTACAATACTGCATTGGTGATTATGCAGGCAGATCAAAAATTCGGGAAGATATTATTTGTCAAAACGCTCAACAGCGGAGGATTCTTTTTGGTGCTTATCGTCAATTATTTCTTCCTGCAAATGACCCTCCTTCAGTTGGTGTTTGCAATGTTAGTTATAAATGCCATTACATCGGCAGTTTGCATCATTGCTGGATGGGATGGCTTAAGGCACATCCGAAAAGCGACCAGACAAACAAATAAAGTGTTGCTCGATTTTGGAAAATACACCACATTCACCCTTATTGGAACCAATTTACTCCGAAGTGCCGATACTTTGATCATAAGCTTAAGCCCTTTGGGAACTGCAGCGGTTGCATTGTACAGCATTCCGATGAAACTTACAGAATTGCAACAAATTCCATTGCGAAGCTTCGTTGCAACAGCTTTTCCGAAGATGTCGAAGGCAAGTATCCAAGGAAAATTAAATGAAGTTAAGGAGATTTTTTACACCTATTCAGGGGCAATGAGTTATCTTTTTGTATTTATTAGCCTTTTCACTTTCCTTTTTGCCGATTTTTTCGTTTTGGTACTGGGCGGCAGGCAATATCTTGGAGTCGATCCTATCACAGGTTTCAATACGGCAAACATTGTCCGTATCTTCTCATTGTACGGCCTGTTGCTACCAATTGACCGGATGACAGGGATTGGTCTCGACAGCATTAACAGACCGAATGTCAATGCATTAAAAGTCCTGTATATGGTTATTTTTAATGTTGTGGGCGATTTGGTTGCGATCTTTATATTCAAGTCGCTTGCGCTTGTTGCAGTCGGGTCCATAATTTTTACAATTATTGGTATTTGGGTTGGATTCATTTATTTGGACAGGGAATTGTCGATAAATTACCTGTCGATTTTTACAAAAGGAATTGATTTTTACAAATCGATGTATCAAAAATTAATGAATCAAATGGTTCGGAAAGCAGGATAAAACGTTTTTTGAATTGTATTTTTCCAATGCAGTATATTACAAATCCATTTGATCAATTTACCGGTTCCGACCGGTTGAGATCACCCTATTTTATGCTCATACTTGTTTTTCTGGTTGTCTTATCAGCCTGGATCACCAGTAAATTGGGTATGGCTATTGGTATGGGATTAATTGTTCTGCCATTCATTTTTACCTATTTGTACCTGTTGTTCATGTACCCTATACTAGGACTTTACACAGCAATAATACTGGGTTTTATCCTTCTTGGCCTGGGACGTTATGTTAAAGGAGTGCAGGTAGGGCTTGCGATGGACGGGATTCTTTATATGACCTTTATTGCATTAATTTTCAACAAGTTCAGAGAACGGGTCGATTGGACTCCTGCAAAGAAGGATATCACTTTATTGTCGGCAATTTGGTTTGCCTATTCCTTATTGGAAGTTGTAAATCCCGAGGCAAGAAGTTTTGAAGCGTGGTTTTCGGGACGTGGTATTGGTTTGTATATGATGCTGATAGTACCGCTAACTTTGATCTTTGTGGATTCCAATCGGAAATTGGATGCGATACTCATTTTATGGGGGATCTTTACTTTATTGGTGACCTTTAAAGGCATTGGCCAACTTACATTTGGAGTCGATCAATGGGAGAAAGCATGGTTGGATGAAGGCAATTATAAAACGCACATTTTATTCGGGAAACTAAGGATATTCTCTTTTTTGAGCGATGCGGGACAATATGGTGCCAATCAGGCCTACTCAGGGGTCGTAGCAACCATTGTTTCAATGGTCCAGAAAGATTGGCGCAAAAAAATGTTTTTTATTTTTGTCGCATTGATGGGGTTCTATGGGATGATTATTTCCGGTACGCGTGGAGCAATCAGCATCCCATTAGCAGGCTTTAGTTGCTACTTTGTTCTGAGGAAAAATATTGGGGTAATGGTCACGGGCTTTTTCCTGCTGATTGTGGTTTTTGTTTTCTTTAAATATACCTTGATTGGTCAGGGAAATCAACAAATCAGAAGAATGAGGACTGCCTTCGATCCAAACGATGCTTCGTTACAGGTTCGCCTTGACAATCAAAAGAAACTGAAAGTTTATCTGGCGACACGTCCTTTTGGGGGAGGGATCGGTCATGGTGGGGTAAAAGCCCAGCGTTATCTCCCGAACGCCTATTTATCACAAATAGCCACCGATAGCTGGTATGTCCTGATTTGGGTGGAGCAAGGCATTATCGGATTGCTACTTCATCTATTTATTCTTTTTTACACGGTTGGAAAAACATCCTTCCAGATCATGTTCCGGATCCGGGACCCAATACTTAAAATGAAAATGGCTGCCCTTACTGCCGGCATGTTTGGTGTTATGGTAGCCTCATATGGGAATGCAGTATTGGGTCAATTACCCACCAGCATTCTGATTTATGTATCCATGGCGATAATGTTAAATTCCGAAAGACTGGATACGCCGATAGATCTAATTGCCTCCGAACAAAAAGAGCTGTCGAGTTTAGCCGAATAGACTACCAATTAGCTGATAATTAATAAATCACAATTAAATAGAATAAAATGACAGGCAGAGATTTCATTATTACTGGATTACAACCATGGGATATCCCAATTGGTTCGAATGCTATCGACATTGCAAAAGAAATTGCTATCGGGAATAGGGTACTTTATGTGAACAGTCCTTTGGATCAAATGACTATTTTGCGGAACAAACCTACCCCCGAAATTAAACAACGGTTGGAGGTACTAAGAAAACAAAAAGTGCCCTTAAGAAAGATAACTGATTCCTTATGGGTCCTTGATTTTCCTTTCTCGGTATGGTCGATCAACCAATTGCCAGATGGTTTCCTGTTTGATTTTTTTAACCGCCTTAATAACAAAAAGACTTTTAAATATATTTCAAAAATTGCAGATGAGCTGAATTTTAAAGATGTTATTCATTTCATTGATAATGATATCTATCGGAGTTTCTATGCAAAGGAGTATCTTCGTCCGGCACTTTCTGTTTATTACAGACGGGACAATCTTCAACCTTTTGATTATTGGAAAAAGCATGTTGGCCGTTTGGAACCATTGCTTATAAAAAAAAGTGATTTGGTTGTGTGCAATTCGCCTCAATTGGCCGATTTTGCACGGAAGTTCAATAACAAAAGTTTTGACATCGGTCAAGGAGTTGACCTTGCTGCATATGATGCAGATTTAAATTTTACTGTTCCCAAAGAAGTGGAAGTAATACCTTTGCCAAGAATCGGATACATTGGCGACATAACCAGTTTTCGTCTAGACCCCGATTTGATTTATGAGTTGGCTAAGAGCAAACCTGATTATTCATTTGTTATGATTGGCCGTGAGGACAAAGTATTTGCATCTCACGCACTGCATACCTTAAAAAATGTATTTTTTCTGGGAAGTGTCGCAAAAAATATGGTTCCCACGTATATGTCAACCTTACAAGTCTGCCTGAACCCTCAATTGCTGAATGAGATCACCAACGGTAATTACCCGCGGAAAGTCGATGAATACCTAGCTTTAGGGAAACCAGTTATCGCGACAAAAACAGCGACAATGGAACTATTTAAAGATCATGCTTATCTGTGCAAAAACGTGAGCGACTATCAGGAAGCTGTCGAAAAAGCACTTAAAGATAACAGTGAAGACAAGATGCGGGAACGGATCCTATTTGCACAGTCGCACAGTTGGAAAAACAACGCCGAGAGTATTTTCAATCATATCGAGCAAACACAAAGCTAAAATAAGATACTATGTATTACAGGAATGTCTCAGACTTGAATAAAATTATCCTGAAAAGGTTAAGTATTATTCCACGTGATTTTGATTTGATTGTCGGAATTCCGAGGAGTGGAATGTTGCCTGCCAATCTGCTTGCCTTGTACCTTAACAAGCCATATACCGATATCAATTCGTTTTTAAATGGCCACATTTATAAAGCAGGTGCCCGCGGCCAGTTTTTCGATATTAAAGATTTTAAAAAAATACTTATCGTCGATGATAGTATTGCTTCAGGCTCTGCAATTTCGAAAAGCAAGGAAAGTTTAAAAAATTTAACTTCTGATTTTTCAATTAAATATTGTGCGATCTATGTGATACCGGGGAAAGAGAACCTCGTGGACTATTATTTTGAAGTTGTTCCCCTCCCACGATATTTTCAATGGAATATTCTCAACCATACCTCACTTGAAAAAGCATGTTTTGATATTGATGGTGTATTGTGTGTTGACCCGTTGCCTGAACAAAATGACGACGGTGAAAAATACATCGATTTCATTCTTCATGCCCAACCTTTGTTCATACCTGGAAGCAGGATCGGGACAATTGTCACATCACGGCTTGAAAAATACAGGCGTGAAACTGAGATCTGGCTGGAAGCCAACAATGTTAAATACAATCAGCTTGTATTGCTTGACCTTCCTGATATGGAAGCCAGGATGAAAGCCAATTGTCACGCAGAGCATAAGGCTAAAACATACATGTCAAAATCATATATCCTCTTTATTGAAAGCTCGTTGTCACAAGCTATTGTAATTAACCGGATTACAAAAAAACCGGTTCTTTGTACCGAAAATTTTGAGATGATTTTCGATGCCGAGTCAATTATGTACAACATAACGAGCGGGAAATATTTCCCTTTTTTAAGAAAGGTCGCCTTGAAAATCAGAAATAAATTACGCAAAAGGAAGTAAAGCAAAACTTTGAAATTCATATTCATGGACTCTGATTATTGGTTAATTGGAATAAATAGTTTTCAAATATTGATTCTAATTATTCTGGGTTTATCTGTATTTTACATTTTTCTGTTTTCACTGGTTGGTTTGTTTTATAAACAACACCCCTATCCAGGGATTGTCCGAAATCGGAAAATTGCTGTCCTAATACCCGGATACAAAGAAGATGAAGTCATTGTTGAAGTTGCTAAGGAGGCACTTTCGCAAGACTACCCTTCTGATATGTTTGATGTTGTTATCATTGCAGATTCTTTTCAACCTGAAACTTTGAGCAATCTAAGGCAATTGCCAATAAAAGTAATTGAAGTCTCTTTTGAAACCAGCACCAAATCAAAAGCACTCAACAAAGCGATGGAACAACTTGACAATTCTTATGATATCGTTGTGATTTTAGATGCCGATAATGTGATGGCCCATGATTTTCTAACCAAGATCAACAGTATCTTTGAACTGGATTGCATTGCCGTTCAAGGTCATAGGACCGCAAAAAATACGAATACCTCATTGGCCATACTCGATGCTGTTAGTGAAGAAATTAACAATCACATCTTTAGAAAGGGTCACCGCGTACTTGGTCTCTCTTCTGCGATCATCGGTTCGGGAATGGCCTTTAAATACGGTTTCTTCAAAAGCATGATGTTGTCGGTAAAGGCAATTGGTGGGTTTGACAAGGAAATTGAATTGAAACTGCTGAAGGAAGGTCATCGGATTTTATATCTTGATGATGCTTACGTATATGATGAAAAAGTTCAGAAAGCAGATGTTTTCAGCAATCAACGCCGTCGGTGGCTTTCAGCCCAGCTGCACTATTTCCGTCAGGATTTTTTGCTTTCGGTGAAACATTTGATCACAAAAGGCAATCTCGATTACTTTGATAAGGCAATGCAGTTCATTCAGCCTCCTCGAATTTTATTGCTCGGAGCCGTACTTTTGCTTGGTTCATTGTTTTTAGTTTTGAATTATTCATTAAACAACAACTTAATTTATAATCAACTTTGGATTACAGTTATTGTTGGTTGTATTGCTTCATTTATGTTTTCAATACCTGGTTCCTTTTATAATCTAAACACATTCCGGGCAGTTGCAAGTTTGCCTAAGGGAATGTTCCTGATGTTCGGATCATTGCTAAAAATAAAGGGGGCAAATAAAAAGTTTATTCATACCAAACACACATCAATAACGACCAATAAAAAATAACATCATGGGAACTTCAAGCCATTTTCAAACCAGGATTTCAAATTTGCTTAAAAAAGATTTTTCTGACCTGTCGAAATTTGAACAATTCAATCAGGATCAATCGTATTTATTCCTGAACGGTAGCATTTACAACGAGAAACCTGAAAACCTCCTTCCCAATTTTCTAAAAATAGGTACAGATTTCCTGAAATCGATCGATGGGGATTTTTTAATTATCCTTGTTCTGGATAACAAAGTGCTGATTTTAAGGGATAGGCATGGTTCCGGAAAACAATTGTTTTACACCAATGAAATCTGCTCGACACAGTTGATTGATTTTAAGTCAATTAAGGATTTTACGATCAAACCTGATTATGAAGCCCTTTTTACATTCCTGAGCATCGGCTATATTCCATCTCCCATGACTTCGATTGAAGGTATAAAAAAACTAGCCGGTGGATGTTTACTGTGCTTTGAAAACAACACAACCTCAACGCTTGACCTATTTGACTACGATGATTTTATAAAAAATGCCAGTTCAACGAAATTATCAATCGATGAAGCGACAATCGAGTATGAAAGGCTTCATAAGCAATCAATTGCAAACAGGATTAAGGGCGTTGACAAGGTTGGACTATTGTTGAGTGGTGGATATGATTCAGGTGGGAATATTTCTGCCCTGCGCGATATCTATAAAGGCAATGTTGTCTCCTATTCGATTGGGTTTAAAGATAATCCATGGACCGAATTGCCATTGGCGAAGATCCTTTCCGAAAGATATCAAAGTACCCATTATGAATATGAAATTGATGGTTCTGAATTAATGGATTTACCACTTATCGTGAAAGCACTTGGAGATCCATTTCAGGAAGGTGGCCTGATGCTCAACTACTCAGCTATGCGGTTGGTTAAAGAAAGCGGTGAGGCTCCTCAGGTTATCCTTGGTGGTGATGGAAACGACCAACACTTTGGAACTTCCGGAAAAGAGCTGGCGTTGCACTGGAAGTTCAAAAAGAATGGAACTCAAATCTTCCAAAAATTATTTGATTCCTTTGGAAATGGACCTTTATTCGAAAAAGACAACCTGTTTTTCAGGGCGCAATTCCATAACCGGAAAATCCTTCATATTCAGCAAAGTGACACTTTTGGGTTTACGAAATATCAATTGAATAAATTGAATACTCTGGATTATAAAGTTCCTGAATATCAATATCTTAAAAATAGTCCCAAAAAATATACCGATTTTGACCATTTCTTCTTTTGCAGAAATTTTAACGTTGATATTAAACAAGTTATCAATGAGGTGATCTTGTTCAAAGCTTCCAAGATGGCCGATCTGTTTTCCAATTCCATCTCATTCCCTTACATGAGTACCGAACTCTACGAATTCCTGAAAAAAATGCCTGTCGATTATAAATTTCACGGAACCTTGGAGGAACTTTCAAAAGGTCAGGGCAAATCCAAATTTCTACATAAACGTTACTTAAAACCAAAATTGCCCTCTGAGATTACTGACCGTAAAAAACAAGGCGGTTTTGCACCCCTTCCCATTTTTTTGAAAAACGACGCACAACGAAAAATAATTTTTGATGTGATCGTGAAGTCCGATGCAGTTGAAGCCATGTTCAATAAACAAAAAATTCAGAGGTTCCTTCAGCAGTACGATCAAATTGCCAACTCTAAGGGTTACTGGTTCTGGTATCAACAAGTTCAGGCAAACCAAATCATTAATTTGCTGACCCTTGTTGTATGGTGGGAAATTTTCATAAACGGCAAAGATTTCAAGTCAATTGCAGAACTCCTGTAAAAATATGATCGAAAAATTATTTAAATGGCAACTTAATTTTTAAGGAGAATACTTATGAAAATAGGAATAGAGGCGCAACGGATTTTCCGTCAAAAAAAACATGGTATGGATATGGTTGCCCTTGAATTGATCCGTAACCTTCAATTAATTGACAATGAGAATGATTACGTCATATTTATTAAGCCTGATGTTGATGATACTGTGATAAGGGAAACAGCCAATTTCAAGATTGTCAGGTTAAAAGGAGGGTTTTATCCTTTATGGGAACAAATAGCCTTACCAAAAGCTGCAAAAAAATATGGCTGTCAATTGCTTCATTGTACAAGCAATACGGCTCCTGTTTGCACTTCAATTCCTCTTGTAGTAACGCTTCATGATATCATTTACATGGAGAGCAGTTATGTCAAAATTATGAGAGGTACAGGGACACTTTACCAAAAATTCGGGAATGCCTATAGAAAATTATTCGTTCCGAGGATCATCAGGAAAAGTGACAAAATAATAACAGTATCCCATTTCGAGAAAAATCGCATCGGACAATTTTTCGGAATGGCCGGAGACCAAAGGTTAACAGCAGTTTATAATGGCGTAAGCGAACATTTTATACCTGTTAACGACCAGCAGGTGTTACAACGCGTTAAAGAAAAATACCATCTTCCCGATCATTTCTTCTTCTTCCTTGGGAATACCGATCCGAAAAAAAATACCAAAGGAGTGCTTAAGGCCTTTTCAGACTTCCTGAAACAAACCGGGAGCAGTGCTCAACTGGTTATGCTTGATTACGACCTAAAGGAATTGGAGGCACTTCTATCTGAAATTGGAGACAAGGAATTGATCAACAGGATTGTACTTACAGGTTATGTTGTAAATACTGACCTGCCTGCCATTTATTGCCAGAGTGAGTTGTTTTTATATCCTTCTCTCCGGGAGAGTTTTGGTATTCCAATGCTTGAAGCGATGGCATGTGGTGTACCAGTTATCACTTCAAATACTTCATCGATGCCTGAGGTGGCTGGTGATGCGGCACTCCTGATTGACCCGTTCAAACCCGAAGAGATCACCAAGGCAATGATTCAAATTACCTCTGATTTCACTCTTAAAGAAGATCTGATCAGAAAGGGGATTGTTCAGGCAGCAAAATTTTCATGGAAGGCTATGGCTCAGGACGTCCTGAGTATTTATCGGAACGTCTGTGGAGAAAACTTAAGAAAATGATAAAACGATACATTAACAGAGCTTGTAATCTGATCTGTGTAATTCATAATTTGACCAGTCACAAAAAAATGGTTTCTTCAAACGAAAAACAACCATATGAATAAACTTTATACGTATTTCATGTATTTTCTTGAATATCTGAAACATAAGGACATTCTGTCGATTATTGCATCTGTAAACTACCTTTTATTTAAAAAATCGCTAAGAACTGACCGGATAATAAAGAGTTCAATTGGCACTTTTTTTTGCCGTAGAAACACAAATGACTTTCAATTTGCAAATTATCATTATGAATGGGGAGTAAAAAAATTCATTTTAAAGCGTGCCAAAGAGTTTACTTTTTACATTGATGGGGGTGCTGGGATAGGTGATTATAGCATCCTGCTTTCCAAATTCAATATTCGGTGCATTGCGTTTGAGCCAATACTATTGACTTTTGAAGTTCTACAACTAAACCTGCAACTAAATAATCTTGATCCAAAACTGGCACTACCTGTCGGTTTAGGGAACGAGAATAAATTGGTTAGATTTAGTTTTAACCCGGTCAATACAGGGGCTTCACATCTCGATAGGGAAAATAATCCCGAAAACATTCTGGTTGAAATGCGCACGTTTGATTCATTGCTCCCTGAACTTAATATTAACATGGAAGAACATATCCTTTTCAAATTGGATGTGGAAGGGATGGAATTGGAGGCAATGCAGGGTGCAAGCGGATTTATCAGATCGTATCCACACCTTATGATCATTTTTGAAGAAAAACATTCGGTAAAAGCAACGATTATCAGTTTTCTCAATGAATTGGCTACTTTTGAGTACGGAACTGTGGATGAATATAATATGTATGCAAAAAAAATCATTAATAACCCTCTTATTTAGGACGTTATGTTGGTCTTAAAGATAATTTTCTGGTTCCTGTTTTTCATTGTTTTTTATGCCTATATCGGCTATGGCATAGTGCTTTATGTTATTATAAAATTTAAAAGGCTCATTAAAGGGAAAAAACAAACGTTGACCCATTCTGGTTACGAACCCGATGTGACTTTATTTATCGCTGCATACAATGAAAAAGATTTTGTGGCTGAAAAAATAAAGAACTCTAAGGAATTGGAATACCCTCCTGAAAAGTTGCACATGGTGTGGGTAACCGATGGTTCAGATGATGGCACACCTGAGGAGTTAAAAAAATACGATGGGATCGTGGTCTATCACCTTCCTCAACGGAATGGCAAAATTGGAGCAATGAACCGCGGTATGAAATTTGTCAAAACACCCGTAGTTGTATTTTGTGATGCCAATACCATGTTAGGAAGAGAATCAATCCGCCGGATCGTGAACCTTTTCAGCGATCCAAAGGTTGGGTGCGTTTCAGGAGAAAAGCGCATCTTTAGCAAAGAATCGGATGCCGCAGCCGGAGCAGGTGAAGGGCTATATTGGAAATATGAATCAACATTGAAAAAGTGGGATGCCGAACTTTATTCAGTGGTGGGTGCTGCAGGGGAACTCTTTGCAATTCGGACTGAACTTTATCAGGAAGTTGAAAGGGATACCTTGCTCGACGATTTCATCATCTCCTTACGTGTCGCACAGAAGGGATATACGATTCAATATGATCCTGACGCCTATGCCATCGAATCAGCTTCAGCCAATGTTAAGGAGGAATTGAAGCGGAAAGTTAGGATCTCGGCAGGAGGTATTCAATCTGTCATCCGGCTTCGTTCACTTTTAAACATTTTTCGTTATGGTGTTTTGTCATTTCAGTATATTTCACACAGGGTATTGCGCTGGACACTTGCCCCTCTCTGTTTGCTGCTTATGATACCGGTTGGCCTGGTGTTGGCCATTGACAGTGGGATACTTGATTTTCAATTTTATACGATCTTATTTTGGTTACAAATCCTGTTTTATTTATCAGCACTCCTGGGATGGTATCTTGAAAATCGTGCCATTAAAGTGAAAATATTGTTTGTCCCTTATTATATTTTCATCATGAACCTTTCGGTTTTTTTAGGCCTGAAAAGGTATATTAAAGGTTCACAATCTGTAAACTGGGAGAGGGCAAAACGTGGCATTTAATTGCATTAAATTATTAAGTTGTGTCTGAAATAAGTACCAGGGTCGTCATTTTTTTCGGTTTTTTGCTAACTCAATGTGGTTTTGCTTCTGCCAATAGTGTACTTATTGATAACGCGACTACCCTGATTGATGCCAATTATCAGCCTTACAATAAACTTGTTGCAGGTGATACCCTGTTTTTGCAGGCAGGCAACCGGGACTATCTGTTATTCAGGAATTTTCAAGGAAAACCACAAAAAGCTTTTGTATTGATCAATTCCGGAGGGGTAGTTGTAATCAGTACAGATCATTATTTTGGGATATCTTTTCAAAACTGCAGTTTTTTCAAACTGACCGGATCGGGTGTTGTTGATTATTTCTATGGAATTAAAATCAATCATGTTACAAACGGAGCGGGCATCGGAATTGGATTGTTGAGTACTGATTTTGAAGTTGACCACATTTCCATCTCCGATGTTTTGATCAGCGGTATTATCGCAAAATCAGATCCCGATTGCCTCTTAACGGCAACAAGGGGCAATTTTACCCAATACAACACATTAATACACGACAATTATATTGAAAATTCCGGTAATGAAGGGATGTATATTGGCAGTACCAAATACCTGGGACAGACAGTCAGATGTGATGGGCAGGATCTTCTTCTGATGCCGTCCCTGCTTGATGGGGTCAAAATTTACAATAACATCATTAAGTATTCTGGTTGGGATGGTATCCAGGTTAGCTCTGCTACCCACAATTGCCAGGTTTATGATAATATTATCTTATTTGATAGCCAGGCAGAAGTTTTGAGTCAAATGTCTGGTATAATATTGGGTGGAGGTTCAAAATGCGATTGTTACAATAACTACATTTCCGACGGAAAAGGTGATGGAATTGAAAACCATGGACTTGGGGGTAACCGAATTTTTAACAATATTGTTGTAAATGCTGGAAAGACATACCTTGCCGATGATCTGAGTGGCCCTAAAATGAAGCATGGAATTTACGTTACTGATATCTCGGTTCAAAAAGATTCCTCTTTTTTTATTCAGAACAATACCATTATTAATCCAAAATCAGATGGGATCCGCTTTTCAAGTATCGTTAGCCGGAAAAGCCTGATTTCATCCAATGTGATCATCAATCCAGGGAATTTTGATTATTATGAGAACGACAATACTCATTTTACGGGTATGGATTCTTATGTGATGTTACAGGACAACAGTTCCGATATTTTGCTTAAAAACAACTATTTCGCGAGGAATTTGACCAATTCCGGGCTTTTACCTGACTTTTCACTTGACAAAAATTCTCCTTTGATTGATGCAGGCTATGCCAATCAGCCCAAAATTGGTTTCGACTTCAAATATCATATCCGCCGCTCCGACAATCCTCCTGATATTGGTGCCTATGAATATGATACCCAGACAGGTCTGCCCCAGCAGACTAAAAGGGTATCTTCGCTGATCCTATTTCCAAATCCGGTAAAAACAGAATTGACAATAAAGTTTAATCCAAATTATTTGGGGAATACGGTACTTTTAGTTTACAATATAGCGGGATTGCAGGTATTCAGAAAGGAAATAACAGGATTATCAAATGAATCACAATCACTTAGTATCAATGTTGGTTCATTGGTCCCGGGCGTTTACCTCTACTCTGTCAAGACAGGGAATCAATTGGATTCAGGGAAATTTTTAAAGGTGAATTAGCTTATTTTACTAAAGAACATTAATTATATTTGCTGATATTTTATAACTAAAACCACAACAAAATGAAAGTCGCAATCGTAGGAAGTGGATACGTGGGCCTTGTAACCGGAACATGTTTCGCAGAAGTTGGTATCGAAGTCACTTGTGTTGACATTGACCAAAAGAAAATTGAGAATTTAAAAAATGGCATTATTCCGATTTTTGAGCCCGGGCTCGATGAGATGGTACTCAGGAACATGAAAAAAGGGAGATTGCAGTTCACGACTGACATATCGGAAGCTCTTGAAAATTGTGAAGTGCTGTTCACAGCTGTAGGTACGCCCCCCGATAAAGATGGAAGTGCCGATCTTCAGTATGTTTTAAGTGTTGCCCGTGATTGTGGCAAAAACATGAAAGATTATTTGCTGATCGTGACCAAAAGCACAGTGCCAGTTGGAACTGCCCAGAAAGTAAGAAAGGCGTTGCAGGAGGAATTGGACAAACGGGGAGTTGACATTAAGTTTGATGTTGCATCCAATCCTGAATTCCTGAAGGAGGGTGCTGCAATCACCGATTTTCTCAAACCTGACCGTATTGTGGTTGGCCTTGATTCGCCCCGGGCTGAAGAATTAATGAAAAGCCTCTATAAACCTTTTACATTAAACGGACATCCCATTATTTTCATGGACATCACTTCAGCTGAGATGACCAAATATGCTGCCAATGCGATGCTCGCAACAAAAATCAGTTTTATGAACGACATCGCCAATTTGTGCGAGATTGTTGGTGCAGATATCAACAGTGTCCGAAAAGGGATCGGATCAGATTCAAGGATTGGGAACAAATTTATTTATCCAGGGATCGGTTATGGTGGGTCTTGTTTTCCTAAAGATGTTAAGGCATTGATTCATACTGCTGAAGATTTCAAATATGAGCTAAGGGTACTCAAAGCTGTTGAAGAAGTAAATCAGGATCAGAAATCAGTCTTGTTCAATAAAGTGTTGAATTATTTTAATGGCGATATCGCTGACAAGACCATTGCCATGTGGGGATTATCCTTTAAACCACAAACCGACGATATGCGCGAAGCACCCTCATTGGTAATTGCAAAAAAACTACTTGAAGCCGGCGCAAAAGTTAAAGCGTACGATCCGGTTGCCATGAACGAAGCCAAACACACATTAAAGGATACTATTACCTATTCGGAGGACCAATATGAAGCATTAATCGATGCAGATTGCTTGTTGCTGATCACCGAATGGCCAGAATTCAAATTCCCAAATTTCAACATTGTAAGGAAATTAATGAACAAACCTGTAATTTTCGATGGCCGCAATATTTATGAATTGGACGAAATGAAACGGTTGGGCTTTACCTATTTCTGTATCGGGATAAATACATCAAATTAATAATTGAAATAAAATGATCAAGAAAAAGGTTTTAGTTACAGGTGGGGCTGGTTTTGTGGGTTCACATCTTTGCGACCGGCTGTTGAAAGAGGGCAATGAAGTTGTTTGTCTAGATAACTATTTCACTGGTCAGAAGCAGAATATTGTTCATTTACTGGATAACCCTTTCTTTGAATTGATCCGGCATGATGTAACAATGCCTTTTTTCATTGAGGTGGACGAGATTTATAATCTTGCCTGTCCGGCATCCCCCATCCATTATCAATATAACGCCATCAAGACAATGAAAACCTCTGTGATGGGGGCGATCAATATGCTGGGTTTGGCTAAACGGATAAAAGCCAAGATCCTTCAGGCTTCAACCAGTGAAGTTTATGGTGATCCTCAGGTGCACCCACAAACAGAAAGCTACTGGGGACATGTGAATCCCATTGGTGAACGTTCGTGCTACGACGAGGGAAAACGTTCAGCTGAAACCCTTTTCGTCAACTATTACAAACAAAATAATGTCAGGATCAAAATTATCAGGATCTTTAATACTTTTGGTCCGCGCATGCACCCCCACGATGGAAGGGTCGTATCGAATTTTATTGTCCAGGCATTAAAAAATGAGGACATCACCATTTATGGTGATGGTCAGCAAACCCGTAGTTTCCAATATGTTGATGATCTAATCGAAGGCATGGTCAGAATGATGGCCTCGCGTGAAGATTTCACGGGACCCGTAAATATCGGAAATCCCAATGAATTCACAATTCTCCAACTGGCAGAACATGTCATTGACCTGACCAATTCAAAATCAAAGATTGTCAGAATGCCCTTGCCTCCCGATGATCCCACTCAAAGGCAACCCAATATTAGCCTCGCAAAAAAGGAACTGGATTGGGAACCCAAGATACAGTTGAAGGAAGGGTTGCTGAAAACGATCGAGTACTTTTCTTCCATCATTTAGAGGATATTTTTTTAATGCACTTGGTTATTTCGCAAAATGCACACGTGAGGATCCTTGTTACAGGTTCCAATGGCCAGTTGGGAAACGAAATTCAGCAATTGGCGAATGATTACAAATTTTATATTTTTGATTATACTGATATTGAGGAACTTGACATATCCAATAGCCAACATGTAGATGCTTATTTTGATGCAACCAAGCCACAAGTAATCATCAATTGTGCAGCTTATACAGCAGTTGACAAAGCTGAAACAGATGAAACTGTTGCTTACCTTGTAAACGCAAAAGCTACAGAAAATCTTGCACGATCTGCATCTCGTACTGGAGCAATGATCGTTCATGTTTCTACTGATTATGTTTTTGATGGAAGGGCTTATATTCCATACAATGAATCAGATCTGACAAATCCCCAATCTGCCTACGGGCGGAGCAAACTCGCAGGTGAAGAGGCTGTCATGCAAAATGCGACAAATGGCATCATCATCCGGACTTCCTGGTTGTATTCAGCATTTGGCAATAATTTCATAAAGACGATGATCAGGTACGGCAAGGAACGTCAGGAATTAAAGGTGGTATTTGATCAGATTGGGACTCCTACTTATGCGAAAGACCTCGCAAAAGTAATCCTCGATATTATCCCGAAAGCTATAACCAATTCAGGAGTAAATCTTTATCATTATTCAAACGAGGGAGTGGCAAGTTGGTACGATTTTGCTAAGTTTATTATCAACTTTTGCAGTATTGATTGTGATGTTAAACCCATCCTGACCAAAGATTACCCATTACCTGCACCCAGGCCATTCTATAGTGTACTCAATAAATCAAAGATCAAAGAGACTTTTAATATTGAAATTCCCTATTGGACCTCAAGTGTAATTGCATGTATTAAACGACTTCAATAACAAATATAAATATAAACAATATGGCACAAATTGACTGGAAAGAATTCAATGATTATTTTAAATATTTTGATAAAGAGATCACGATTGAAGTTATAAATATCTACATTAATGAATATGACGAAAGAATACGCACGTTAGAAAAAAATATTGAGGAGAAAGACTTTGTAAATCTGGCGTTTAACGCGCATAGCCTCAAAAGTGTGATCTCAAATTATATGGCTCCGTCTGTATATAGTCTTTCTCAATCTCTCGTGGATTTGGCCAAGAAAGATGATATACAACATATTCCAGAAACTTTTGAAGAACTAAAGAAGGCTTCAAAAGAACTATTATATGAACTGATTGGATACCTGCATAAGCGATAAATAAATACATTCATTTTTTCTAAAAAAGGTAACCAAAACATATCAATTATCAAACTAAATTACTTGCTCAAGAATGTAAAGAAGTATTTTACGGGGTCAAATTTCAAACTATTGAAAAATAAAAAGATGAAAAAACTACTGTTTTTTGCGACGTTGATAATATTCGTCGGATTTTGGTCGTGTACAAAAAAAACCACAGGAGACCCTACACCTATCATTCCAACCACAAAGACTACCAAGGACCTTGTTGTTCCTGCATCTTTTGATTTCCAAACCACAAAAGAAATTGCTTTGGGAATTGTTGTTAAAAATTCAAGTTCCAATTTATCGGATGTTCCTGTATCGGTTTACCTTGACAATCCTGGGCCACCTGAGTCTCCCAGGTTAGACGCCAGACTGTATGGAACTTATACAAGCCAGGCCGATGGCCGTATTGATGCGACCATAAAAGTACCCTATACACAGGATAGTTTATACCTGTCAACGAATTTTATAGGTCTTGAATCTGAATCTGGCTTTGCTTTCAGTGGTTCAACAGCTACCTATACTTACGGTCAGGGTAATACGATTAAATCAGCTCCGTTATTTGTCCTGCAGGCAGCCCAAAATAAGGCTACCGTGGTTTATTCCTATATTGGTGCTTTCAACAATAGTGGACTCCCACTTTATCTGGTGACACCTCGTGATCCAATATCACAAAGTCTCTTAAATGACGTGAACGCATCCCTGCCTGAACGTGTAAAATTGACAGTCAGCCATCCACAATACTTAAAGTCTGATAATGAGGGTGATGTAATTCTGACAAAGGATGCTGATGTTTGGATCACTTTTGTAAGTGAGGGTGCAGGTTACATGAATGCAATAGGTTATTACACTTATAACGCTGCAAATCCCCCTGCTGATGCTTCCAAGATTGCAAAACACAACATTATTTTCCCGAACGCATCTTTACCCGGATCGGGAGGATCGTTGCAATCGGGGGATAAAGTTTTTTTAGGGAGATTTACTGCCGGTACAGGAATAGGGTGGTTTATCGTGGCAAATGGTTGGAACAATACAACAGTTGCAGGACAAACCATTTATTATTCAGAGCCTTCTTTCAATCCTGAATCCACAGCATCGCTTAAACAGCATACTGTCCTGCTGGCCGATAAAGTCAGGAATTTGAATATTTTAGGCTTTGAAGACCTGAACCGGGTAACAGGTGGCTCGGACGAAGATTTTAATGATGCCCTTTTTTATGTCACTGCAAATCCCGCCAGTGCAATTGATGGAACTTCTGTTCCGCTTATTGATACTCCATTGGATGATGACAAAGATGGGGTAACGAATGCATTTGACGAATTCCCAAATGATGCAAAAAGGGCCCATACGAGTTATTATCCTGGAAAAGACCAATACAACAGTTTGCTGGTTGAGGACTTGTGGCCTTCATTGGGCGACTTTGATTTTAACGACCTGGTTGTTGACTGTAATTTTAAAAATGTCACAAACGCCCAGACAAATGTTGTCGAGATGTTCATTAAACTAAAAGTGAGGGCGATTGGTGCATCTTATAAAAATGGTTTTGGTATTCAGCTTCCGGTTGCACCATCTGTTGTTTCTTCCGTAACTTTGACTGACCAGTCCGGGACTGTTAAAAGTATTGGCGTAGAAGCCGGTCAGGACAAAACTGTGGTCATTGCTTTCGATAATGCCTTCACGCTTCTACCTTCAACAGGGGGATCAGGGGTAAATGTAATTCAAGGCAACGGATGGTCTGAACCAAAAGATATTGAATTGCATATCCTCTTTACGACACCTCAGACTGTGGCCAATTTAGGAACTGCGCCATTTAATCCCTTTATCTATGTTAATGGCGACAGGACTAAAGAAATCCACATGGCTGGTGCGAAACCAACAAATAAAGCAAGCACCTCATTTTTTGGTCAAAGCAGCGATTCTTCCAACCCTGCAACAGGCAGATATTACAAATCCACAAATAACCTGATCTGGATGATGGAAGTACCTTCAAGTTTTCAGTATCCAATTGAAACAAACGATATTACAAAGTCATACCTCAAATTTGGAGCCTGGGCAGAATCTGGTGGATCGCAATTCACTGACTGGTATCTGGATAAAACCGGATATCGCAATAGCAGCCTGATATACAAGAAATAAAACTGAACCTGATTTTAAATTAATTCAAATAATAAGGTCATCAATGAAAGTTGGTGACCTTTTTTTGTTTTGAGTTGTGTTGAAAAAGGGTTGTACAGCAAAATAAAAAACTCCCTTACAATATGATTTTTTAGATATTTAACCTAACTTTTTAATTACGCTTAATATCTAAAAGGAACGTTAAAAAACTCATTATTTGCCACTCCAGTGTGATAATTACTTTTGTTAGGCAATAAAGGTTGAATAAATTCAGATTTCACTTTTAATACCTTATCCGGATTGATTAATATAAATTTTAAATAACAATTATGAAACAGCTTATAATTTTTACTCTGATCCTGTTGATGATGGGGCTTTTTTCATGTATGAAAAATACGGCTGTTGACAATATTGGAACAACAGATCCCACAACCAAAACAATGAGGGATTTGACAGTTCCTTCCTCGTTTGAGTTTAAGACAACAAAAGAAGTTGCATTGGGGATACTTATAAAGAACCCAACCTCGGTAATGTCGGATGTCCCGGTTTCTGTCTATCTTGATTATCCGGGATCCACTGAGTCACCGAATCCTGATGCAAGGTTGTATGGAACCTATGTTAGCCAATCAGACGGAAGAATCGATGAAATGATCAAGTTACCTCTTTCACAAGATAGTATCTATTTAGCAACAGATTACATAGGACTTGAGAATGAATCAGGGATCAGGATAACCGGTAATATTGCCTCGTACACCTTTGGTACAGGTAATACAATCAAATCAGCTTCCATTTCAGATCCTTCCGGTTCCCCATTGAAAGCAGCTCCATCCTATACATTTATGGGATCTTTCAATGCTCAGGGAGTACCTGGCTATCTAATGCCAACCAATGATGTGCTTGACAAATACTTTCTCATAGACCTTAATGCATCTATTCCAGAAAAAGGCAATGTACCTTTAAATCACCCTCAATTTCTTGCTAGTGGAATTGTCGGAGATGTTATTCTGAATCAAAAAGCAGACGTTTGGATCACCTTTGTCAGTGAAGGGGCGGGATTTACTAATGCAATCGGCTATTTTACCTACAATCCGGCCACACCGCCACAAAAAATCAGTGATATCGCCAACCTTAAAATCATCTTCCCAAATGTTTCATTAAACGGGACAGGTGGGGGGTTACTTTCTGGAAATAAGGTGCATCTTGGCCTTTTCGATGCAAATACAGCGCTTGGATGGTTTATCGTTGCCAATGGCTGGAATGGAACAACGGTAAATGGTTCAATCCTCTATTTTTCTGACCCTGTATTAAATGTATCTGAGACAAATGCATTAAAACATCAGCACACTGTACTGATCAACGATACCAAAAGATCCCTTTTTATCCTGGGTTTTGAGGATATGAACAGATCAACAGGTGGTTCCGATAACGATTTTAATGATGAGGTTTTCTATATCACAACAAATCCTGTCAGTGCTATCAAATCAGAAAATATACCCGTGGTCGTTTTGCCATCCGATGATGACAAAGATGGTGTTACCAATACTTTGGATGAATTCCCGAATGATCCAGCAAGGGCACATACAAGTTATTATCCGGCTAAAAATCAATATAACAGCCTTTTGGTTGAAGATCTATGGCCTTCTTTAGGGGATTTTGATTTCAACGACATGGTCGTTGATTGTAACTACGAAAATGTCACCAATGCTCAAAATAATGTTGTTGAAACATATATCAAATTAAAAGTCAGGGCTATAGGTGCTTCGTTTAAAAATGGATTTGGAATCCAGCTTCCGATTGCCCCTTCTGCAGTTTCATCAGTTACTTTAACAGACCAGTCCGGGATTAATAGTAGTATAGGGGTTGAAGCGGGTCAGGACAAGGCCGTGGTCATTGCATTCAATGATGCATTTAAGCTTTTGCCTTCCACTGGAGGAACCGGGGTCAATGTTATTCCAGGAAATGGTGTATCGACACCAAAGGAGATCACATTGCACATCCTTTTTGCGACACCGCAAACAGTTGCCAACCTTGGAACAGCCCCATTTAATCCATTTATCTATGTAAATGGAGATCGTACCAAGGAAGTGCATCTGCCAATGGCAAAACCGACCACAAAAGCCAATGTAGCCTTTTTTGGAACAAGCAGCGATACTTCAAATCCTGCTACTGGCAGATATTATAAATCTTCCAATAACCTGGTCTGGATGATGGAGGTACCTTCAAGTTTCCAATATACAATTGAGACAAACGATATTACGAAATCGTACCTTAAATTTGGAGCCTGGGCAGAGTCTGGTGGAACGCAATTCACCGACTGGTATCTTGATAAAACAGGGTATCGCAATAGTAGCTTGATTTATAAATAGATATAGATATTCAACTCAATAAGAAGGAGCCATCAGTTAATAAGGATGGCTCTTTTTTTGAAAAAGAAATTGCTTCAGATAGAGATAACTTTGCCAGAAGTATTTATCAATCGAACAAGATCGGACATGGTCCCCTTTCGACCGGATGCAAGTTCAGGAGCGAGATTATAAAAATTCAGACAGGTCGTACAGGTAACCAATGAAGAGCCCCTTTTCTCAAGTTCGAGAAGTTCATCTTCAATCTCAGAACCTTTTGTGTTGAGCTTGACCCCATCTGCATAAAAAAAGACGTTTGGGGGTGTCTGATTTTCTTTCAATAATGTCTTAAAGAAATTGATAACCAGAACAGTCTGGAGTTCAAGGGGCCCGCTTCCCATCCCATCTCGGGTTACAATTAACAAGAGGTTTTCCATAGCTATTTCAATTTATCATTTTAAATTAAAATGCCTGGCATAAACCAGGCATTTATTATTTGAAATAAAATAAAAAATTGATTATAAAGTTGCGATTTGCTTATCACAAGTTTCTTTTAATGCTTTTGCTTTATCATCGGCCGGGTTATATTCCAATGTTTTATCCAAAGAAGTGATAGCCAAGGCAAATTCCTTTTTCGCTTTTCCCATTTCGGCTACATACCCAGGATCTTTAGCATCCTTGAACTTTTTTGTATTGATCTTATCAATAGCAGCCTTCAAAATGGCATTGGCTGCGTTCACGTGGCCAACTGCTTCGGCAAAATAGTTCTTGGATATCTCGACTTTAAACTTAACATTTTGTGGAAACTTCGTATTCCCTTCGGTGATAGCTTTTTGGTACTCGTCATTTTTTTTCTGAAACTTCAAAATCGCGGCCTTATTAAAGAGTGCATCCTCAGCCCTATAATTGTTTGCATAGGCAATATCATAGTATTTAATGGCTTTATCCATATCGTTTACCTTAATTGCACAAATCGCACAATTATAGATCATTGCATAATCCTGTGGCAGTGTTCCCCACACTGCCAGGGCTTTTTCATAATTCTCCAATGCTTTGGCATAATCCTTGGCATTTAGAGCATCGTTACCGGCATTCTGCAATTTAACCGACTCCTGGGCGAAAAGTGTCCCAAAACTAAGACACAAAAAAATAAAAAAGGCAAATTTCTTCATACATTTCATTTTTTAAAAGTTTTACTAATGTAACAATGGATTGACTGTTTGTGTTCGCGCCAAAAATACAAATTAATTGGAAAAATCCAAATTAATTCATCATGTTCATGGATTATAAAGATCCCGGTGATAGAAACCAAGGATATTATTGATCATAAGGCAATAAGAATCAGAACGTTGGTCATCTGGTTCCAATTCCTTATAATGTGAAAATTTGTTTAAAGCTATGCCCCACTGTTGTAATTTAAAATAGACTTCTCCTTTCAAAAAAACTGCCTCATGATGACCTTCATTTTCCAATTGATCAAGTATCTTTAATGCATCCTCAGGAAATCCATTTTCAAGGGCGATTTTAGCCTCATTGATATATTTTTCATTTTCAATCATTTATAGATAGCATTAATCAGGTTTCCCAACTCCATGGATAATGATTTTGTCAGACTATGGGAATTTTTCATCGCATAGTCGAGGTCACAGGGACCGTTCGTGATAGAAAAAACACCGTTAAAAATCGATGATACTTCCGGTTTGACAATTCCGCCAATGGCTAAGACTGGAATTCCTGCCTTATGTGCCTCTTTCGCTACCGCAGCTGCCCCTTTTCCATTTGCCGTCTGCAAGTCAACACGCCCCTCCCCGGTTATCACCAAATCACATGTTTTCAATTCATTGATTATACCAAGCGTCTCCATAATTGTTTCAGCGCCGTTCACAATCCTTGCATTTAACAACGCAATTAGGGGAATCGCAATCCCTCCGGCAGCACCACCACCGATCATTGCATGTAACGCTTTCCCGGAAGTCTTCTCCAAAACAGTTAAGTAATTTTCAAATCCAATTGTAAGATCCTCTATCATTTGAGGAGTTGCCCCCTTTTGTGGGCCATAAACCGAGATCCCACCATCATCGCCAAAAATGGGATTGACAACATCTGAAGCGATTACAATTTCGCAATTCAACAGATTTGAATTGACCTCCTCTGAATCAATATGAGCAACCCTTATCAATCCCTGTCCACCTTCAGGCACATCTTCCCCACTGCTGTCCAGTAGTTTATAGCCCAATGCTTTCAACATTCCAATCCCACCATCCACCGTGGCACTTCCCCCGATTCCAAGAATAATTTTTTTAGCCCCAAGTTCAATTGCATAATTGATCAGTTCACCTGTTCCCCTTGACGAAGCAACCATCGGATCCAATTCGTTTAATGCCAGCATCTTCAATCCCGAAGCTTCAGCCATTTCGACAATGGCACATTCTGATTTCTCCAGCCAACCAAATCGGGAATTAACCTTTCTTCCCAACGGATCAGTAACCTCAACCGGTACAAACCTTCCTTTCAAGCTGTTGACCAAAACCTCAGATGTCCCGTCACCCCCATCCGCGAGTGGGCGCAAAACCAATTCAAATTCTGGATTTGCCAATGATAGTCCTTCTGCAATCGCGTTTGCAAATTCGGAGGCTGTCATTGAACCTTTCATTGCATTTGGGGAAATAAGAATACGCATTATTAATTAAGGAATGAAGGAATGAAGGAATGAAAATACAGAAATAGGGAAATATATAGAAATAGATTGAAATAAGGAACCAAAAGAAATATGAATTTAATTACGAGTCGGAACGGCTGACGGAGAGGACACCTTTGATATTTTTCAGCTTTAGCATCAAAAAATCGAGGTGCTCCAGATCGTTTACGAATACCCTCAGGGTACCATCAAACGATTTGTCTTCCGAATTGATTGAAATTGAACGCATTTGAATACCGACCTCTTTGGCAATAATCCGCGAAATATCGGTGACGATCCCATTCCTGTCGGAACCGGCGATATGAATAGAAGCTTGAAAAGAATTTCTTTTACCGGTGTTCCGCCATTTCGCCTTGATGATCCGGTAAGGATACCGCTCGGTCATTTGCTTTGCATTCGGACAAGTGACGCGGTGGATCTTGATCCCTTCCTGAATGGTCACAAAACCAAAAATATCGTCCCCGAAAATTGGATTGCAACAAACTGCCAGCTTGTATATCACATTTTTCAGGTTGTTGTCGATCACAAGAAAATCGTCACTTGTGTCAAAGGCCAGATCCTTAACTTCTTGAACAGGGAGAATTTCCGCCAATTTTTCTTTTTGCGATTCCTCTAGTTTTCCTACAATCAACTCTTTGATTTCAAGTGGGTCAATCTTACCTACAGAAACATTGAAATAAAGATCGGCAGCAAGCTTCAATTTATAATGCTTTATCAGATCCCTGATAACCAAATCATTGAAATCTATCTTCCAATTTTTGAATTTCCGTTTGATAATTTCCTTCCCATTCTCGGCTTCCCGTTTGTGCTCCTCGTTCAAACTTGCCTTAATCCTCGACTTGGCTTTTGTCGTGATCACAAAATCAAGCCAGTCCATTTTGGGCTTCTGATTATTTGAGGTTTCAACAGAAATCTGGTCCCCATTTTTAAGCTGGTATTTTAAGGTGACCAGTTTCCCGTTCACTTTCCCACCGACACATTTATCCCCAATTTTGGAATGGATTTCATAGGCAAAATCAAGCAATGTGGCCCCTGCCCTTAGCTTGATAAGATCTCCCTTTGGAGTGAAGACGAAAATCTCATCATCATAAATATTGACCTTGAAATCGTCGAGAAAGTCAACCGCATTCAATTGCGGGTTTTCCAGGATTTCACGGATATTTTTAAGCCATTTATCGATCTCTGCCCCACCTTTTCCCCCTTTATACCTCCAATGTGCAGCCAAGCCATTTTCTGCAATATCGTCCATACGGTGGGTACGTATCTGGACTTCGACCCATCGTTTGTCGGGTCCGAGAACCGTTGTGTGC
The DNA here is from genome assembly GCA_903927965.1 of uncultured Bacteroidia bacterium. GTDB lineage: Bacteria > Bacteroidota > Bacteroidia > Bacteroidales > Prolixibacteraceae > JAAFHB01. The sequence continues at coordinate 40,108 of CAIYPA010000329.1, forward strand.
AACGATTCGTAACCATTTGATTTAGGATATGTTATCCAATCCCTCAACCGGTCAGGATTGGAAAGGTACTCTTCAGTCACGACGGAAAAAACCTGCCAGCAAGCCGATTTTTCATCCACAGGTTCACAATTCAAAATAATCCGGATTGCAAAAAGATCATAAACTTCGTGGAAATCGACCTTTTGCTTTTGCATTTTGTTCCAAATGGAATAGATCGATTTTGTACGGGCCTTCATTTCAAAATCGAAACCCCGGCTTTGAAGCTTTAGCTCGATGGGTTTCACAAAAGCTGAAACAAAACTTGCTCGTTCGACTGCCGATTCCTTCAATTTTTCTACAATCACTTCATAATCTTTCGGATGCAGATATTTCAACGAAAGGTCGAGCAATTCGGAATTGACCTTGTAAAGTCCCAAACGGTGCGCAAGTGGTGCATACAAATGCCATGTATCTGTGGCATAACGTTTTTGCTTTTCCGTATCGAACCTATCCAACGTCCGCATATCCTGCAATTGGTCGGCAATTTTTATCAGGATTACTTTCACGTCTCCTGATAAAGCCAGCATCAACCGCCTGAAATTCTCACTTTGAAATGCAAGGTTGTCGGTATTTAAGGAGTTTATTTTTATGATGCCGTCAAGGATTTCGGCCACACTGATTCCAAATCGTTTCTTGACCTCATCAAACGGAAAATCCACTACATTCCTGCCAAAAACATTGTGAAGCAATGCTGAAATCAGTGAATCGGTCGATAACCCAAGTTCATTTATTGCAATCTTCGCAACCGAAACAGAATGAAAAAGAACGAACTCCCCATTCGCCCAAACTGAATTTCCAAGCGTTTCAAACGCAAAATCAAAAGCTTTCCCAATCAGGGCAAGATCGCCTTCGGGGAACGTTTTTGCACACTGGAAATAAAGGGCATTGTAGGCATTTTGTATTTTTTCATTGATAATGATATCCATGTTAAAGCAATTTAGTATATATTATTGATATACAATGAATTAATTAAACACTACAAACAGAGGGCATTCAATGGTTCAGATTCCATGGATCACCATTCTGTTGAATCGTAAAACTGGCATGGATGCTGAATTTATCGGAAAACTTGTAACCCACAAATAGGGAACTGCCGTAATTTGATTGATTTGACCACCCCGGCGTTGGTGCCAAAGCATTAAAGTTCCTGTCGGAGAAAGCAGCTGTGCCCATAAAGAGCTTGTTATTGACCTGATAGGTTTTGCTTCCATAATATCCATAAAAACTGTCCCATCCGTTCAGCTTGAAAAAACCTTTTGCATTAATGACCATTGGATTAAACGACATGAATCCGGTTCCGGCTGCAACTTTCCAATCCTTTATTGGTTTGAAGTTCATTGCCGGCAATACAAATTGTTGCTTTTGGGGAGCGATATCCATATTCTGGAAAATTTCAGGTGCCGCTTTCAAATCCCGATCCATCTCAAGTTTTGGAAATCCCATTCCCGAGTTAGGAATCTTGTGACTTTTGACTTTTAAGGAATCCTTTTCAATAACTTGTGCAATTGCTTGAACCTGTAAAAATCCGATGATCACGAATAAAACTACAAAGAATTTCATTTCCTGAGTTCCTTAAAATTTGATGACAAGTTATCTTTCAAGTTCGAGAAAAGAGAAAAACTCCGGTCTATGAAAATCAGGAGCCGGTGTTTTAATGGCCACCCAACTGATGTAGTGTGGCACCTTTGTTTCGTCACCGCACTTGTAAAAATTCGCCTGGAATGTATCCCCAGCTTTTAGTCCGATCAAGTCAAGCGGAACTGCGATTGTTAGCGACCAGTAACAAAGTTGGCCGCCCTCAGGCAGGGATTCAATTTTTAAGGAAGGCCACCTTAAAATGCTGGCGAGATTGGCCTCGTCAAGGGGTTTTCTTGCATGACGATCACTCCCAATAGCTGATAAACAAACACCCAGGGAATTAAATTCAAAGTTCCGGTATTCGTCACCATGTTTTACGAAAAATTCAACACAAGAGTCTTGCCAGACAGGTTCCTGATCCTTTCGGCAAACAGCCCTGAAAAAATCATGATTGACAATGAAATGGAGCCAAAGTTTTTGGTCACAATAGCCAGCATAAACCGTAACATCAGGCCGGTATGGAAATTCATCCCAATTGACCTGATCAATTTTAAAACAAGTCCCTGAGGCAATCAGACGCCTGGCTATATTTTCAGGGGCTTCAGGATATAACTCTTTCAGATAAGGAATTTTCAGCGCAGCCATAACAATTCTTTTTTGCAAAATAGCAGAATTTATCCGATAATCTGAACAAATTATTTAAAATAAGATTCACCAGGCTTTACGAAGTTGGATATGGAAATTTGCGACTGGCTATTGGCTGCTGGCAACTTGCTGTCCTTCAATTAGAAAAGAGGTAATAAAAAAAATAAAATACTTTTGGGAATTCAGAAATCCCATGTTTTTCTAATTACTGGCTTTCCAAATACAGAAGAAGACATAAGTTTAGATGCTGCCAGTAGCCAACAGCAGTCTCGGAAAAAGCAAAAATAAGTTGTAACAGCCAGTTATTCAGGCAGTAGCCTATTTTCAACCATTCTGTTGTTGTATTCCTGAATAACAGCTTTGACCTTACGTTCCAATCGAAACTGAACGGAATCATTTTTCCCAACAAGGTTGTCTTTCATAAGGGGATCTTTCGCCTTGTTAAACAAAGCAACTGTTTGATGGGTATTGTGCTGAATGACCCAGTCGTCCCAAATCAATTGAAATGAATTTCCAATATAATTTACAGCGATTTTATCTACTGCAGGATCAAACAAATCCTTTCCAAAAGCAAAATAAGGTTTGTCGTATCCAAGAAAATTAAGGAGTGTTGGCATCACATCGATCTGTTGGGCAACGCTATAATCCTTTCCTGTCCTAAGTTGTCCTCCAGGTGTATAAAAAATCAAGGGGACACCGAATGCACCCAACGAGGTTTTATATAAATCATGATAGCGGGCAATGGTATGGTCACCAGTGATCACGAAAATTGTGTTTTTGAACCAAGGCTGTTTCGATGCTTCATTAAAAAACACGCTCAAAGAGTAATCGGCATAACGGATACTTTTATAAATGGGGAGTGGCCCATCCGCAAAACGACCAGCCAGTTCCGGAGGTATTTTAAAAGGATGATGGGATGAAACAGTAAATACCGAAGCCAGGAATGGTTCAGGTAACTGACTACACTGTCGGGCAAAGAAAGGGAGGAATTTGTGGTCCCAAATGCCCCATACTCCATCGAAATCTTTATTATTTGCATACTCATTCTTACCAATGTATTTTGAAATTCCAGCTTGCACCGTAAAACCATTCAACCCCAATGAACCGTTTGGGGCACCATGTGCGAATGCTGTAGAATAGCCCTTTGTTGACAAACACGAGGCAATCGTACTGATTGTATTGTTGGCATAAAAGGAATGTGTAAATGGCTCCTGTAACGAAGGGATACCGGCAATCAAAGCAGGTGTGGCATCGATTGAATACCTTGTATTGCAAAAAGAATTCAGATAGACCAATGAATGTTCGGCCAGGGAATCTAGGAACGGCGTATATCCCATATAAGATCCATTGTCAAGATCATGGTTATAACAACCAAGGCTCTCCTTTCCGAGACTTTCAACAATGACCACAACCACATTCAATTTCTTAAATACATTTGCCGTATCGGGATAATGAACCGGTGAATAGATTGATTTCAACTCCTGAGGGGAAAAATATTCCTGCTTTTTAAAGACCGGTTTGCGCGATATACGGATCATGCAAAAAGGTGTATTCTGAACAATCGCCACATCATTGGGATGGATGGTGTATTGCCCGGCATCGCTGGGCACCAATGGGAAATCTTGCTTTGGTGGAAGTCCGCTTCGTAATCCAATAATGATTAATCCTGTAAGCAGTACCATAGCAAGGGTTGAAACCACATAATATTTTATTCCGATCAATTTGGAACTTTCCACCTTTACTTTTTGTGAAAACCATATAAGCATGATAATCAAAATGATCCAAATAAAAAGGATATAATAATAGTCAAGAAAGAAATGTTTTGCCAACTGTAGGTAGTTTTCTTCATCTTTGAACTCATCAAAAACGATCACTGTTGTACGCCTTTGGGTGAAACGAAAGTAAATAAAGTCAATACAATTAAGTGCCAGCCCAACCGCATTTGAAACGTAAAAAAGATAATCCAGTGGTTTCTGAAAATTTTGTGAATGCCTGAATTTAAACGGAACCAACTGAAATACAATATAAAGCAAATTAATATAGAGGATGGCACTAATATCGAATCGCAATCCTCCTAGCATCATGACTATAAAAAGCCCAAAGTTCAAACCTGGAAATAATCCTGTATTGAAGGCATAAAAGAGAATCCTGCAGATCGTGTAAAGGAACATAACGACAGAAAGTTTATATGCCAAAACAGCAATTGGTGACCGCCAATTTAGAATTGATTTAGTAGATTCCATAATAAGTTTTTACATCAAGCTTAAATCAATATTGGTTATCTTGGTACTAACCGATTGTCAATCATTCGATTATTGTATTGTTGGATAACAGCTTCAACTTTGTGTTCCATCCTGTTTTGAATAGAATCGTTTTGCCCAGCAAGGTTGTTTTTCATCAATGGGTCGTTGAACCGGTTATACAACCCAACTGTTGTGGTTGTGTTGTGTTGGATAACCCAACCGTCCCAAATCAATTGGAAAGTATTTCCGATATAATTTACCGCAATCCGGTCAGTGTGATCATCAAACAAGTCTTTTCCAAACGCAAACCAGGGCCTGTCATAGCCTAGATAATTCAGGATTGTTGGCATAATATCAATCTGTTGCGCAATACGGTCATCAAATCTGGGTGGTATTTGCCTTCCCGGGGTATAAAAAATAAGGGGTACGCCAAAAGCACCCAGCGATGTTTTGTATTCCTCGTGAAAACGACCACTTGTGTGATCCCCAGTGATCACAAAAATTGTGTTCCCGAACCAGGATTGTCGTGCTGCTTCCTTAAAAAACATCTGTAAGGAATAGTCGGCATATCGGATGCTCCTGTAAATTGGCATTGGTCCACTCGCAAAACGGTCCTCCAGTTCTGAAGGTAATTTAAACGGATCGTGGGAAGAAACTGTAAATATAGATGTAAAGAACGGCTCTTTTAACTTTGAACACTCGCGTGCATAGAAGAGAAGGAATTTATGGTCCCAGATGCCCCAAACTCCATCATAATCGGCATTGTTGTTGTATTCGTCCTTGCCGATGTACCTATTGAACCCGGCCACACTTGCAAAGGCATTCAGTCCGATAGATCCATTGGCGCCACTATGTGCATACATACAGTCATAACCTTTTTCAGATAAACAGGACGCCAGGCTCATAAAAGAATTGTTCGCATAAAAGGATTCGGTAAACGACTCCTGCAAGGAAGGGATACTTGCCAGGCATGAGGGACTTGCGTCGATCGACAAATGGCCGTTAGCGAACGAGTTCGTGAAAACAAGGGCGTGATTTGCCAATGAATCCAGGAAAGGGGTGTATCCTTTGTAATTCCCATTGTCGAGGGTTCGATTGAAACAACCAACCGACTCTTTTGAAAGACTTTCTACAATCAAAACGACAACATTCATCTTGTTAAAGGTCTTTACAGGATCGGGTTGGTAAACAGGATTATAGATCGTTTTCAACTCTGTATCCGAGAAATATTCCAATCTTTTAAAAATAGGCTTACGCGACGTCCGTAACATACAAAACGGGGTATTCTGGACTATAGCAGCATCAACCGGGTGCTTTACATATTGCCCGGCATCGCTTGGCACAAGCGGGAACAATTGTTTTGGTGGCAGTCCGCTTCTTAATCCGATAACCATTAATACTAAGAAAACAACTAAAATTCCAGTGTGAAGAATGTAATACTTCTTACCTGACAATAAAGAACGTCCAATCTTAAACCGGCTGGAAAACCAGACCAGAAAAACCACTAAAAGCAACCAAATCAAAACAATATAAAAATATGCGATAAAAAAATGCCAAGCAAGTGGCAGATAGTTCTGCTCATTTTTAAACTCGCTGAAGATCATTACCGTTGTGCGACGCAAGGAAAACCTGAAATAGATAAAATCGATACAGTTGAGTACCAGTCCAATCGCGTTGGTAAAATAGAACAGGTAATCAACACTTTTTTGATAACCAGCTTTTTCCCTGAATTTAAACGGTACCAGGAACAATAGGATATACAGCAGGTTAAAATAAAGAACAGCACTCAGGTCGAAACGTAACCCGCCTAGCATGATCATCAGAAAATAAGGTAAATCGATACCAGAAAAAAGCCCCGGATTAAAGGCATAGAATAACACCCTGCATACTGAATACAGGAACATCACCAGGGAAAGTTTATAAACCAAAATTCCTAATGGGGATCGCATTTCAAGTTAAATTAAAAGGTTTTACCTATTGGCAAAACTGGAAAACAAATCTTTTATTATTAAATTTAACTTATTGATTATTAAAATGTTAAATGATAACTTAGCCCATATCCATTGTGTCCGAGGAACAAGGGCATTATCGAAGATTTATAGCCTGAGATATTTGGTTTTTTTGATAGGATTTTTTGCCCCCTGCCCAAGGCAATTTCTCCGCAGGCATAACCAATCGCAATGGCTAAAGGATAATCGCCCGCCCAATGGACCCCATTGTTTACCATCGCATAACCCACAAGGCCCATAATGGAATAACCAACTGGTTTAATGTATTTATTGGTTGGATAATTACCTGCAAGGATGGTTACGGTTGCCATGATTGTTGCCAGATGCCCCGAAGGAAACCCATCATAATTGGAAACATCTTTCTGATAAGTGCCCCAATTGACAAATGGGTGCCATTCGCCACCAGATTTTGTCGATTGAAAGGGACTTTGCCGACCTGATAATCGCTTAAGTAGCTGTGTTGTAATGGCAAGTGAAAAAAACATTTCACCCAATTGCGAAGCAGTCTGTCTGGCGCGGTAATCATTTTTTGAGATACCATACCCCCAAAAACCACCGGCAACCATAATGCTCGGCCAACCCTCACCCAGGAAATAGAAAAATGAATTCAGGTTTTGCGGCAAATCTAGAACCCCTACTTCCAAACTACCGATATTAAGCGCAACAGCCCGGTGAAATTTCCGATTGGGGTCAAGGTGAATGAATCTTCCAAATTGCTGGCATCCATCTAAAATTTGTTGATCAAAGGCAATCAACAGTGCGGAAGAACCAAGGATCAATCCTATATTGCCAAGATTTCGCTTTGCGATAGTGACTTTAGCAAGTTGTCCCAGATCAGAGGGAACGTGTTTTATGAACTCAAACGGCCTGGGTTTATAAAAAAGGATCGACTCGGAGGAGTTCAAAGAATAAACCTGTGCTTTGGCCAATCGGACCGTATCCTTCCAGGATTTAAAAACTAAGGTATCCTTACCTTTAAAGTCCTCACCTGCTATCGATTTCAATGCGAAACAAGGCACTGCCAATAATAAAACCAGCAATCGGAAATTCAGAAACACTATTTTTCCATTCATCATTTATTCCATTTGTTTAGGCGGTTTTTTTGGATATAATTTGCAGATTGATAATACATTATTGCCTCATTAACCACATTCTCGCCAGGTTGTTGCTTGTCAATTTTTCCTGTAAAACGATCAATTTTATAGGAGGTCACCTTTTGCTGGGGACTTAGAATTGTCAACCCATCATTTTTAATAAACCCCAATTTCTGATAATTGGCTATAAATGCCCTTTCGTCCACCTTGCTCATTTTCAGGATATCCTTGCCAAAAAATTTGCTTTCATAATTCCAGTTTAACAACCCGAACAACGTAGGTGCAACATCAATCTGGCTCGACAATTTATCGATCCTTTGAGGTTGGATCAGGTTTGGGTTATAGACAATCAACGGAATCTGATATTCCATAAAGGGCAATTCCGCCTGACCTGCACTTCCTGCACAATGGTCGGCCATGATCACGATCAGGGTATTTTTGAACCATGGTTTCACACTTGCCTTACGGATCAGTTCCCCAATGGCATAATCACAGTACTTTACGGCTCCCTCGCGGTTTGTACCGGAAGGGATATCGATAAACCCTTCAGGATAGGTAAATGGCCTATGATTGGAAGTGGTCATTGCCAGGTTCAGAAAGGGTTTCCCGGCAGCATATGAAAGATCGGCCTCCTTTATTACTTTTGTAAACAAATCCTGATCGCAGATGCCCCAAGCATTGGAAAATGTAACCTCATTATCAGGGATTTGTCCATGATCTATAATGTTGTAACCGTTATTTTCGAAAAAATAGTTCATGTTGTCGAAATAGCCGTAACCCCCATAAATAAATTTCAGGTCGTAGCCCCTCTCTCTAAAAAGCTGGCCCATGGAGAACATATTTTCGCTATGGGCACGTTTGATCACACTTTGACCTGGCTTGGGAGGTGCCGAAAGCGCAACAGCCTCCAGTCCCCAGATGGTGCGTGTCCCGACGGCATAAAAGTTCGTGAACAGCAACGATTGATTGACCAGAGTATCAAGAGAGGGTGTTAGTTTACCTTTTTTGCTTCCCATGTATTCCAGGAATTCGCCACTCAAACTTTCGACGGTGACAAATAAAACGTTGTACCTTTTCTCCTCTCCCCCATCGTTTTTGACTTTACGCGTGATATCTGTCAACTCACTGTTGATGAATTCACTATTTTCAGTTTTAATCTCTTTCCTTAAATTCTGGAAATTGGTGGAGTTGTCACGTGTGGCATAAAACGTCTCATAATCAAGCTCATTGTTCAGGAAAGCTGCAAAAAGGGAATAGATCCCATTTTTTGAAAGTTCGTTGTTGTACCTGTTGGACGTCTTTTCTGCCCAGCTAAAATTCACAAATAGGAAAGAGAGAACAGGCAACATTAAAAGACCTACTCCATATACCATCCTATTGGCTGGTTTACTTTTACTTTCCAGGGAAACTGATAGCCATTTCTTCTTCAAAATAAGATATATAATCGCCAAATCGCTGATCAATATCACACTTACCAAAAGCGGTATCGGATAGGATTCCCAGATGTTGGTGAGCACTTCTGTTGTGTAAACAAGATAATCTACGGCAATAAAGTTATATCTTACACCAAATTCGTCCCAGAAGAAATATTCGGAGACCCCATTAAACAACAGGATGTAAAAAGCGATAAAATAGGCAGAATAGGCAAACCATTTGTGAAACCGGGAATTAAAGAATTTGTCGGTCACAAACATCAAAAAGATCACAAACGGGATCATAAAATAGGAGAACGCCACAGTATCGAAAAACAGCCCGATCAGGTAAAATCGGAGCAAACCGACAAGCGAGGTATTCACCTCACTTGCAGAAACTCCGCAAAGAATTGATCTGCTGATAAATGAGATAACAATGAATACGATATATAAAAGAAGGACACCTCCAAACCGGGTATTCAGAACTTTCTTCATGATAATTAACAGAGTTTAAAACTACAAATATACGAACCTCACACCATTCAGGCAAACCAATCGCTGCTTTGAAAAATTAATTCATATTTTCATAGTTCATCCGATAAATGTACTTTTGCACCGAACAAAGAACTCAGTTTTCTATGAATCAATCGTTTGTAAAAGAAAAGATCATCTATCTTATCAATCCGGTTTCAGGAACAGGCAAGAAAAAGCACCTCCCCGAATTAATTATGGAGATCAGCGACAAAAATATTTTTGAAACCGAGGTGATTTTTACCCGATACAAAGGTGAGGCAACTGAAATAGTCGGAAAGAAACTCAAGGAAAATACCCGATATTTTGTGGCTGTCGGTGGCGATGGCACAGTCAATGAAATTGCAAAATCGTTGCTCAACACCCAGGGAATCATGGGTATTATCCCGATCGGATCGGGAAATGGCCTTGCACGCCACCTTCAAATCCCACTCGATCCTAAAAAGGCGATTGAAACCATTAACAAACAAAGAGACAAAGCGATCGATTACGGGATGATCAATGGTAATCCTTTCTTTTGTACTTGTGGAGTCGGTTTTGATGCCTTGATCGGCGAGAAATTTGGCAATTCCAAAGGACGTGGATTGTCCACCTATGTTAAAACAACAATTCGTGAGTTTTATAATTATATCCCTGATTCATATCAACTTACCATCGACAATAATTTACCGGTTACACATAAGGCATTTCTGATCACTTTTGCAAATGCATCGCAATACGGAAACGACGCCTACATTTCCCCCAATGCCGATATCAGTGATGGCAAACTTGATATATGCATTATGGCACCTTTCAAATTGCACAATGCAGCTGGAATCGGGGCCAGGTTGTTTTTAAAAAATATAGACAAAAGTAAGTTCCTGAATATCATTCAGGGAAGTAAAATTTTATTGGAACGTTCCTATGAAGGGGTTGTCCATTTTGATGGTGAACCCTGTCGAATGGGAAAAATGTTGGAAATATCGGTGGTTGGAAAAGGATTGAAGGTGTTGGTTCCATAAATTTTCCTTTAAAATTTAATAATCAAACGCTGTCAGGAACTGCGTACGCTGACAGGTTTGAGCCCTTCAAAAAAAACCTAGAATGGTGATTTGGAATTTCTAATGTGCCTATGTGTTTTATCTATGCACCTATGTGTTTAAAAACCTGAAATATAAGCATATAGATTTCATTCAATGGCACAAACTTTGGGTTCAAGTACATTTTCAAATTTCCAAATTATTACATCTTCAAATTTTTCGGTCTCCCTTTTCCGGTGGCTGTGCGAAGCCGAAGCCCCGACTCCTTGCCCCAAGCTCCATGCCCCAAGCCAATTACTCGGATCTCAACGAAACCCCTGAATCAGAATTAATAGTGTGCCACAACTGACGGTAAATGGTGAACACTGCAACAAGGAATACGGCCGCAAATACGAAGACATAATTTGTAAGGCTAAGCGAGACGTGATATGCAAATCGGTCAAGCCAGTAATAGGAGAGTAAAAACGCAATCGGCAAAGCGATGATCCCGGCAAAAGTGATCAGCCTGAAAATTTCTTTGGTCAAAAGAATGACCAACTCTTTGGTCCCGGCCCCCAGCACCTTTCGGATACCGATCTCTTTTGTACGGTAAATTGTGGTCAAGGCAAGCAGCGAATAAAGGCCCATGCAGGCAATAAAAATGGCAAAAAACGAAAATATCAGGGCAACCTGACCAGTTGATTGCTCTTCGTTGTAAAAATCACCCAAGCTTTGTTTCATCGCATACTGCGAGAACTGATTGTTCGGATAAAGATGTTCCCACAATTTTTTAATCCTGGCTAAAGTTTCGGTATTGTATTCAGTCAATCTGATACTAATAAACCTGATCTGGTTTGAACGTACAGGAAATAAAATAATTGGTTGTATTTCAGTATGTAACGACTCAAAATTAAAATTTTCGACTATTCCCTTAATGATCAGGCAATTTGTAGAAGTATCCGAATTGATGCGATATATAGTTGACCCAATCGGATCCTTTAGTCCAAGATGTTTGACAACTTCCTCATTGACAACAATATCGATCGTATCTTTCGACTGGTGCGGTTTCCGTTCAAAACTTCCTTCTTTAAGCGTCATTCCATAGGTTTCGAAAAACATCGAATCGGCTCCCATGACAAACATCAACAAATTATTTGACCTGTCGGATCCGTTCTGGAAACTCTCCATGCCCATTGGTTTTCCCGGAACAACATCCGAAAAGGAGACATCCTCAACTCCTTCAAGTTCCAGCAACTTCTCCCGGAATCCTTTACCCCCGTCACTTAATCCAATAACATTCTGAATTACTATTAGTTGCTCTTTATCAAAACCAACCCCGATATTTTGGACGAACCTAAGTTGCCGATAGATTGTGGAAGTCGAATAGATGATCACAAGCGAAAACACAAACTGAATGATCACAAGGAGGCCGCGCAAACCCTTGCTGCTGGCACTGAACTGTTTTTGCTGTCTTAAAATCGCTGCCGGACTGAAGCGGATGATATAAAATGCTGGATAAATCCCGGCAAGGACGCCAGTGAAAAGGGTTATCCCAAAAATCAATGGTGATAATTTGAAAAGTAGCAATTGTATGTTCAGATTGGGGCCTTGTTCGGCAAGTACTGCATTTGGATAGATCAACTCGACAAGAACAAGTGCAAAGAACAAAGAGATAAAGCTGATTGTGATCGACTCGGCAAGGAGTTGTCTCGACAATTCACGCCGTTGCGATCCCAAAATCTTACGGATGCCGATTTCACGCACCCTTCCGGCCAGTCGTGCCGTTGAAAGGTTCGCATAGTTTATACTGGCTATAAGGATGATCAGGATGGAAATCCCTGCAATAATGAGTAAGGTCTGAATATTTACATTTTTTGAAAACTCATATTTCAGGTGTGAATACATATGGATATCGGAAACTTTTTGCAACCTGAGGACGAGGTACTCATCCTGTTGGTTCATTTCCGCTATGGTTTTTCCCATCGTCTTCTCTATTTCGTTACCTGCTTCCTTAATAAAACCTTTAAGCAGTTTGTTTTCAAGCGATGACAGATCCAGAAAAGGTGGATCAGCAGGCTCAAACGGATTGGCTTGTTCATTGAACCTGTAATACGTATAAAGGTTAAACGAAGTCCAATCAAGCTTTGGCATGATCAATGAAGATATAGATACAAGCGATTCATAATGCAAGTGTGAATTGGACGGACAGTCTTCAACGATACCTGTTACTTTCCATTTTTTCTCTTTTTCGACTGTAAGGATTTTCCCAATGGCACCTTCAGGAAACAACTGATTGGCAATTGATTGCGATAAAACGATTGAACGTGGCTCATTTAAACAGGTTCGTGGATCCCCTTTTATCAGTTTAAAGCCAAAAAGATCGAAAAAAGTAGAATCAACATACAGGAGTTCTCTGCTTTTAAGTAATGTTGAAACTGGGGAAATAACTGTAATGTCACGGTCGATCCTGAAAATACGGCACGATTGTTCAATTTCAGGTACATAAGGCTTGAGCCCAAATGCGAACATAGGGGATGTCAATGCAACCTTTGACTCCAGCCCACCCAGTTTTGAGTCGAGATAGACGCGGTAAAGCCGGTCAGAAGAGGGGTGAAAGTCATCATATTTGGCTTGCTGACTGATATAGACCATCACCAAAATTGCACAAGCCATTCCTACCGCGAGACCAAAAACATTGATAAAAAAATATTCCTTGTTTCGCAGGAGGTTTCGGAATGCCAATTTCAGGTAGCTCTTCATTTAAATCATATTATAACATTCGCACGAGAATAACTTTCTGTAACTACATGGCCATCAAATAAATGAATAATACGCTGGGATCGCTGCGCATGAACCATCGAGTGAGTGACCATGACAATTGTAGTCCCTTCTTCGTTTAAACGGATCAATTGCTGAATGATCTCCTCGCCCTGAGTCGAGTCAAGGTTCCCGGTAGGTTCGTCTGCAAGGATAATCCTGGGCTTTGCGACAACTGCCCTGGCCACTGCAATACGTTGCTGCTGGCCTCCTGAAAGTTCACTTGGAAAATAGCTGGCCCGATGTTTCATACTGAATTTTTCAAGCACCTGATCCACACGTTTTGCCCGTTCCGACTGGGGGACTTTCTGATAGATCAACGGTAATTCGATATTTTCCCACGCGGTAAGGTCGTCGATGAGGTTAAAACTTTGAAATACGAATGCAAAATTGTTTTTTCGTATTTCTGTCCTGTTCCGTTCGTTTAGATCAGAAACCAACCTGCCATCCAGGATATATTGACCTGAACTTGGTGCATCAATCAGTCCGATCACGTTGAGCAACGAAGTCTTGCCACATCCTGAAGGACCCATGATGCTTACAAACTCCCCTTCCGAAACGCTCAGGTTAATGTTTGTCAGGGCTTTCGTTTCAATATCCTTGTTCCTGAAAACCTTTCCTATGTCAATTAGCTCTATCATAGATACTTATTATGCAAATTTAAAATCCGGCTGTTTTTCTTCAGAAGCATGAATTCCGGTCCTAAAGTAAAGAATTAACCTCAATTGAAGTACCCGGTTTAACACAAATCATACCATCAAAATATTACATTGTAAATCAAGCGATTGAAGAATTTTATAACAAATTGGATGTTCGAATTCGTACAATTGGTGAACGATTTCGTACATTTGCATTTGTTTAACAAGGTACGCTATACCAACAAATATTTCAACTTATTTCTAATTATTTCAATATATTACTGAATCACAATACTTTAGAATTAGATACATTGATTTGTATTTCATTTTGATTTGTGGCTTGGTGTTTGTAACCGGATTTTAAAATAATTTACCATGGAAAAATTTGGAAAAATTCTGGCTGTTGACGACAATGAGGACATCCTCTTTTCGCTAAGATTATTGATGAAACCACACGTTGAAAAAATTATTACCACCAATAATGTCACGTCAATTCCCGACCTGCTCAAAAATGAAGAATTTGATGTCATTCTTCTCGACATGAATTTTACCAAAGATGCTATCAGTGGTCAGGAAGGATTTTTCTGGTTGACAAAAATCCTTGAAATTGATCCGGATGCTGTTGTTTTGTTTATAACGGCTTATGGGGACATCGAAAAGAGTGTCCGCGCCATTAAGGAAGGTGCCACAGATTTTATTCTTAAACCCTGGCAAAACGAAAAGTTGATGGCAACGGTCAATTCTGCCCTTAACCTGAGGCGGTCGAAAAAGGAGATCGAACAATTGAAAAGCCGTGCCAAAGCAATCAACAACATGATCAACCGTACCTTTAAAGATTTTATTGGTAACTCGACAGAGATGCAAAAAGTTTATACAACCATCTCGAAGGTTGCCGCAACTGATGCAAGTGTGTTGATCCTTGGCGAAAATGGTACAGGTAAAGAGTTGGTAGCAAGGGCATTGCACAACAATTCGAATAGGGTTGACGAAGCATTTGTAAGTGTTGACCTTACCTCTATCAGCGAGTCGCTCTTCGAGAGTGAGTTGTTCGGGCATACAAAAGGTTCATTTACAGATGCCAAGGTTGACAGACCAGGACGTTTTGAAATCGCATCTGGAGGGACTTTGTTCCTTGATGAAATTGGAAACCTTCCAATGCCACTACAGGCTAAAATCCTCACCATGCTTGAACGGCGCGAAGTGACAAGGGTAGGCTCCAACAAACCGATCCCCATCGATATCCGGTTGATCTGTGCGACCAATATGCCATTGCACCAGATGATCGAAGAGGGTAAATTCCGCCAGGATCTTTTGTATCGGATCAATACTGTGGAGATTGACCTTCCCCCGCTTCGCGAACGACATGGTGATATCCCTTTGCTTGCGGTCCATTTCTTCCAGGTTTACACGAAGAAATACAAAAAACCGCTTCGCGGGTTTACAAAAGATGCGATGAAACGGTTGGAAGATGCTGCATGGCAAGGAAATGTACGGGAACTTCAGCATGTGATCGAGCGGGCTGTTATCATGAGTGAAACTGAATGGATCAATCCGGGTGACCTTCAGTTAAGGGCATTGAACAAAACGTCGGAAGAGTTGGAACTCGACAATTATGAACTTGACAAGGTTGAAAAAAATATCATTCTCAAAGTGATGAAAATGCACCAGGGGAACATATCAAAAGCAGCCGGTGAACTTGGGCTCACCCGTACCTCCCTCTATCGCAGAATGGAAAAATATGGACTCTAATAATTTTAGGATTTCACTTATTATCAGAGTATTGGCTCTATTTGCCAATGCATTGGCAGTTGTATGGTTGTTATTTACGACCAATTATTATTTTACAATGGTCCTGGCTGTTGGTATTGCCATCTATCAGGTCGTCATGCTGATACAATACGTAGAGACGACAAATACGCTGATCACGAACTTTCTGGAATCTCTTCGTTATTCCGACTTTTCAAGGACTTTTGAAATCAAAGGTATGGGGCACTCGTTCGACCGCATGACAGAGGCTTTCAGTGTGGTCATCGACGATTTCAGGAAAGTAAGGGAAGAGCGTGAGCAAAATTATTTTTACCTCAAAACAGTTGTCGAACACATTGGGTTTGGCCTGATCAGCTATCGCGAAGACGGGGAAGTTGAATTGATCAACAATTCGACTAAAAAACTCTTCAAAATCACAAACCTTAAGAACCTCAGCGAACTGGAGGAGTTCTCCCCTGAGTTGGTTTCCAAACTGATGACGATCAAAAATGGCGAAAGTATTATGGTGAAGATACAGAAGCAGGATGAGATCCTTCAACTGGTCATCTTTGCAACTGAATTCAAGGTCGCCGACCGCCTTATCAGAATGGCAACGATCAAAGATATCCAGAACGAGCTGGAAGAGAATGAAATGGAGAGCTGGCAGAAGCTCATCAGGGTACTGACACACGAAATTATGAATTCCATAACCCCCATTGCTTCAATTACCCAATCATTGAACTACATGATTAAAGATGTCAGGTCAACCTACACCAATGCGTTCCAGGATGAAGGGGAAATCGAAGCTATTGAGGAGATTGAACTAGCCATTGAAACAATTCATAAAAGAAGCACCGGATTAATGCACTTTGTTGAATCGTACCGAAACCTTACACGCATCCCCACACCAAAATTTACCATCTTTCCGATTAGACAATTGTTCGATAATCTTCAGGGTTTATTGAAAGAGGAGATGCATAACCATCATATTGAATGCTCTACAATCATAATTCCTGAAAATTTGGAGGTATCGGCCGATGAACAATTGATCGAACAGGTCATGATCAACCTCTTGAAAAATGCGATCCAGGCACTTGAAAAAACAGACAGTCCAAAGATTGGAATAAAGGCTTTTACAGACCGGCGGGGTAAAATAATTGTTCAGGTATCGGACAACGGACAAGGTATCCTTCCTGAAGTCCTCGACAAAATTTTTGTACCTTTTTTCACTACCAAGCCCAAAGGTTCAGGAATTGGTTTAAGTTTGTCTCGCCAGATCCTGCGCCTGCATGGCGGGACTTTGACTGCCCATTCTGTGCCGGATGTTGAAACAGTTTTCACTTTAAAGTTCTAAAAAGGAAATTTTGAAAAGACTTAAGATATTCACACTGACTTTGATATTCACCGGTTTAATTTTTGCAATTTTGGTTGTATGGGCAAATCATGTAGTATCCCAAACCGGAAACAGGTACAGTTATAATTCAATCGATTCGATACCGCACAACCATTGTGCCCTCGTTCTGGGTACAAGTAAATACATTTGGAATGGAAAAAAGAATTTATATTATACCAATCGCATTAAAGCAGCTGTTGACCTATACCAACATCATAAAATTGACTACATCATAGTAAGCGGTGATAACCGGAATGTTAACTACAACGAGCCCATTACAATGTACAATGACCTAATCCTTGCGGGTGTTCAACCGGAATGTATCATCCTCGATTATGCCGGGTTCAGGACCCTTGATTCAGTAGTCAGGGCAAAAGAGATATTTGGTCAGGACCAATTCACAATTGTATCGCAATCATTTCACAATCAGCGTGCTTTGTACATTGCAAGAGAAAGGGGAATAGAAGCCATCGCATTTAATGCACCCGAAGTTGATGGTGTTCTTACCCTTCGGGTCCAATTGCGTGAACTGGCAGCCAGGCTGTTATTGTTCGTTGACCAGTTTACTTCCAAGCAGCCCCATTTCCTGGGCGAAAAAGTTGTTGTTCCGGCAAATTGATCAGAACCCAACCACCTTATAAATCAATCAGAAAACTACATTCTTCAAACTATTGTTGTAAATTTGCAATGTATCCAAAATAATTCGTTTATGTTGCTCCAATTTGCTCTTGTATTGGCCATGTTGCTTCAGTTTTTTGCAGCAGGGATCTCCATTAAACTTACACGGGTAACCAAGTACAATGTGTCGTGGATGTTGATCAGTGCCGGTTTTATCATCATGGCGATCAGGTGCCTTGTTGAATTGCTACCCATGATCTCAGGTTCCGAGCCACAAACTTTCCGTGAAGTATTTGTGTGGTTGGGTGTGGGTGTATCGTTTTTTTTCGCAGTCGGGGTGTTCCTGATCCAGAAGATTTTTAAATACATGAAAAAAGTGGAACAGGAGAAACGCGACATGGAGAAGATCCTCCTAAACGCTATTATTCAGGCCGAAGAAAGTGAGCGCAAACGTTTTGCAAAAGACCTTCACGATGGTTTGGGACCCATTCTTTCAACTATAAAGATGTCGCTTTCCTCCCTGACAAAAAGTGAAAAAGAGGAACAAGCAAAGAAAATTTTGCGCAATACCGACCTGGCCATCGAGGAGGCGATCAAAAGCATCAGGGAGATCTCGAATAACCTTAGTCCGCACATCCTCAACAATTTTGGGCTAAACAAGGCGATGCGGAATTTTATCAATAAGATAAACAACTCCGATACAATAAAAATTAATTTCTCCTCAAATTTCGAGGATTCAAGGTTTGATAGCAATACTGAAGTCGTGTTATACAGGGTCTTATGCGAATTGATCAACAATGCGCTCAAACATTCAGAAGCCCCGTTGATTACGATTTCCCTTGAAAAAATACCTGGAAAGATTGTTTGCTCTTACGAGGACAATGGAATTGGTTTCGATACCAACATTTTAAAACCTATGCACTATTCAGGGATGGGCTACTCAAATATGGTATCCAGGATCAATTCCCTCAACGGAAGTTTTACCCTTACATCTGAAAAAGGCCTTGGAACTAAAGCGATGATTACTGTCCCAGTTTAACAAAACTTCATAGAAATTGATATGGAAATTCTTTTGGTCGATGACCACACATTGTTTAGAAACGGATTGAAGATGTTGCTCGATACCCTTCCGGGATATGTTGTAACAGGGGAGGCATCGAATGGAAGTGAATTTTTGGAATTAATCTCCAGGCATGTTTTTGATATCGTTTTTCTCGATATTGAAATGCCAGAAATCAACGGAATCGAAGCAGCCAAAAGGGCAATAGAGCTGCAGCCTGAACTCAAGATCATTACCCTTTCAATGTATGGCGATGAAGAATATTACGATCAGATGGTCGATGCTGGTGCCAGGGGGTTCCTCTTAAAAAACACGAACCTTCAGGAGGTAAAAACGGCCATCGATACGGTGATGAACGGTGGCAATTACTTTTCGCAGGAATTGATGCAGAGCATGCTCCGCAACTACAAATCCTTTAAAGAACACAAGGAACCCGGACCTGAACTGTCCGACCGTGAAATAGAAATATTGTTACTGATCTGTTCAGGACTCTCAAATCAGGAAATTGGGGACCAACTGTTTATCAGCAAACGGACTGTCGAAAAACACCGGGCCAATATCCTCGATAAAACCAATTGTAAAAACACCGCTGGACTGGTTATGTATGCAATTAAGAATCAGATGATTATGATGTAGGGGGCTCGCAACTGGCGACTGGCTGCTGGCAAGTTGCACGAGGTGTAATGATGAACGTATTTCTACTGGCGGCTGGCGGCTGGCAACTGGCGGCTGGCAACTGGCGGCTGGCGACTGGCAAGCTGCACGAGGTCAAATGATGAACGCATTTCAATGTATTTCAATGTATTTCAATATGTTTCAATGTAAATAATACTGACTTATGTGCCTATGTTAAAAACCTATGTACCTATGTGTTTAAAAATCTAACACAAAGATACATAGGTAAAAACACAAAGGCACATAGAAATTCCAAATCATAATTTACGGATTTCATCCTCGGGCAAACCGGTTTCTTTACCAATCCTATCAATCGACATTCCGTTTTCTTTTAGCGATTTTGCAAATGCAAGTTGTAATTGTTTGATTATAATTGCTTTATTGTCCAACTCCAGGTCTTTTTCCTGATTTGATTTTCTTTCAATATCCAATTGTTCCGATGTTTTCTCCAATTGTTCCGATGTTTTCTCGTATTTGTCCTGAAGGAAAGATATTTGATTGTCCCTTTCAGTTAATGCTATAAAATATTCATCTTCTTCATACATCTTCTCTTCAAGATAAGGATTTGGTATAATAATGAAATCATTGTCGCTTATGTCCTGCCTCAAGGTTTCCATTTTACCGCTTCTTAAAAATTGTTCCAATGCGAATTTAAGCATTTTTTGCTTCACAATCAATTAAGATATTTTTTACACTTCGATTTTGTCCATTACGAATAGGATTTCTTGATTGACATACAGAAGGGTAGGTAATGTGGTTAATGCCTTTTCATCCCCCTCCATGCCAAAGTCACACGCGGTGCCCTTAAACAGTCTGCTCCCTTCATTCCATCATTCTTTTATTCCTTCATTCCTTCATTTTTCGTCTCCCCCTCCATGCGTATTAATACCCATCTCAATATACCAATTATTACGTCTTGTGAGCTTTGAGGGATGACTTAACTTTGTATTTGGGGAATTAATGAATTTTTGAAACTGATCATCGAAAATGGGCAAACTATACGACAAGCTAAATCAGGACATCCGTTTTATTGAAGGGCTAAATGGTTGCATGAATTGTGGCGTTTGTACTGCCATTTGTCCGGCAGCCGAGTTTTACCACTACGACCCCCGTGTAATCTGCGATACGGTACAAAGCAAGGATGAAGCCTTGATCGAAGCACTTTTACGCAGCGAGACCATCTGGTATTGTGGCGAATGCATGTCGTGCAAGACACGTTGCCCACGGAACAACACCCCCGGTTTTATTATCATGACATTGCGGAAGCTCTCACAGGAACTTGGGTATTTTACCGATTCTGAAAAAGGGCGGCAACAATTTGCGATCAAACGGGCAATCGGTGAAAATATACTCCGCACCGGTTATTGTGTCCATCCTGATATCGTTTCGCCTCAGATGCACCCCGAACAAGGCCCTGTATGGGATTGGATTTCGAGGAATACACCCGAAATTATGGAAAAATTGGGATCCAATTACAAACAAAATGGAATAGGGGGACTTAGAAACATTGCACCCGAAGTCCTTGACGAGATCAACAAGATCTTTGAAGTGACAGGTTGCAAAACAATGTTTGATACAATTGAGAGACATTCAAAGCACAAAGCCGATGAAATGGGAATAGAAATATCACCGGAAGGTATTGGCAATGAATATTTTATGACGGTTTATACCGAAAACAACGGAACCCATAACGCTTAAATTTACAATAATGGTTTTAGAAGGCAAAAAACGGGTTTGGGAAGATTATCAGAAAGAGATTGCCAATGATCACTATTTCTATGTTCGGAGCTGCATCAGGCAAACCTTCTTTCCGGGATCCGAAACGACCTTTCTCAGGATCATGAAAAATGACCTGGGTAAGGATGTTTTTGAGGATGCCCGCCACACGACCTGCACGGGAATAGGTTATCATACAGATATTGTTCCACTTGAAACAACAATGACTGTTATCGCCCGTCATTTTGCACTGATGACTGAGGCTGGTTATGTCAATATCATTCCATCCTGTGTCACTTCATTCGGATTATATACCGAGGTTCTCGAAACCTGGAAGCACTTCCCCGAAATAGAAGAAAAAATCAGGGAATACCTTTGGAAAGCCACAAAACGGGAGTTTAAAATACCTGAAAACCTTGTACATACTTCAGATATCATCTACAAGTTCCGCAGCCAGATCAAGGAAAAATCGAAAGTTTCGTTGATCAACAAAAGAACCGGTGAACCGCTCAAAGTTGTGGAACACATTGGTTGCCATTATTCTAAGATGTTCCCGACAAGTGGGGTTGGCGGGGCTGAATTTCCATCAGTTTTGACTGGTATGATCGAGTCGTGGGGCGGGTCGGTCATCGATTATCCCGAACGCCGCCATTGTTGCGGGTTTGGGTTCCGCCAATATCTGGTAATGGCCAACCGAGGTTATTCGGTCTCCAATTCAAAAAAGAAATTTGAGTCGATGCGCCCTTTTCAGCCCGATTTCATTGTCGCTAATTGCCCCGGATGTTCCATGTTCCTCGACAGGTGGCAATACACGATCGCTGAATTGGAGGGAGTTACATACGACAACCGGGGAATGGGAATCCCGGTTCTGACCTATGAAGAGATGGCCGGACTCGTAATGGGATACTCGCCATGGGAACTTGGTTTACAAATGCATCAGGTTTCCGTCGAACAGCTCCTTGACAAATTGGGCATCAAATACGATAAAGAACAAAAATACCGTGGGGCTAAAGGACAAAAAATCGGCGAACCACAAAAACCACAATTCCTTATTGTTTAAAAATATAAATGTCAGAAAATAAACAACATATCATTATCATTGGTGGTGGTCCCGCAGGACTTGAAGCCGCTTCCAAACTTGGGTCGGCAGGTTACAGGGTCACTTTATTTGAAAAAGAAGAACAGACCGGGGGTAAACTCCGTACATGGTATAAACTTTATCCAGGTTTCAGGCTTGCAGAAGAGGTACAGGATTTTCTGGCAAACGAAATAAAAATCAATGTGCCAGAGATCTTTTCAAATGCTGAAGTTGTAAATATAATCCCCGATAACAAGTATCATACTGTAGTTTTGGCCGATGGAAGGAGTTTTATCGCCGATGCGGTGTTAATTGCAACTGGTTTTGAACTCTTTAAAGGTGAGAAAAAAGAGGAGTATGGTTATAGGATCTACGACAATGTCATCACCTCTGCCGATCTGGAAAAAAAGCTCCGCCTGGGACAACCGTTAACTACAGCAAACGGACAGACACCGGCAAGGATAGGCTTGATCCATTGTGTGGGTTCACGCGATAAAAAGGTAGGAAATGTTTACTGTTCACGCCTTTGCTGCATTACCGGCGTAAAGCAGGCAATCGAAATCAAACACCATCTTCCAAAGGCTGAGGTTTTTAATTTCTATATGGATATGAGGATGTTCGGACAAAATTTCGAAGAACTTTATATTGAAGCCCAGCAAAAATGGGGCATCACATTTATACGTGGAAGGGTTTCGGAAGTTGCCGAAAATATAGATGGGTCGTTACAACTCAAAGCTGAGGATACCCTTTCGGGAAGGCCGATCAAAATGAATTTCGACCTTGTTGTTCTTTTGGTTGGGATGGTTCCTGCTGACCGGACCGAAGCGATTGGGAAATCTGCAAATCTTGGTTTTACATCGGGAAGTTTCCTTGCAAGCGCTGATGCACAGATCAAGCCGAATGAAACCAACACTCCTGGGATTTTTGTAACGGGTACCTGCAAAGAGCCTTTGTCGGTTGGCGAGACGCTTTCGGATGCAAGGTCGGCGGCGGTAAGGATAATATCGTGGTTAAGGGAGAAAAGGGAAATAAATTGAAATAAGGTAGAAATAAATTGAAATATTGGTAATGAAGGAGTGGGGATATTCCATATTGAAAGGGCGGCAGATCGACTTCGAAAACAACGATTTTTCGATTTCGCGGTTTGTTGAATTGCATGAACCATCGTTTAGTTGGTGCATTGGCTGCGGAAGTTGTACGGCGACCTGTTCTGCTGCGAAGTTCACGGATTTCAATCCCCGGAAAGTCAACCTCCTAATACAAAGAGGTGAAATAAAAGGCATTGAAGATGAGATTGCCAAATGCATGCTCTGTGGAAAATGCCAGTTGGTTTGTCCCCGGGGCATCAATACGCGGAATGTGGTCCAAAATATCAAACGAGCAATAAGCAAAAGTTATGCACTTTAACCTGTTTGTCATCCCATTTATGGCAGGAATGATCGCCTTATTGATCTTGCTTGCTTTTCGATACTCACAATGGCTATCAAACCTCGAAACCGGTGATTGGCGGAAAATTGGCTCGAACCTTTTCACCTTAAAGACTATTTATGCTTTTCGCGAAATTTTCATGGAAAGCCTGATTCATCGTAAAGTATTTAAAGTCAATCCTTTATTGGGATACATGCATATGAGCCTAGCCTTTGGGTGGTTTATGCTGATCGTAGTCGGGAAATTTGAGGCCTTCTATTATACCGGGAAATTCGCAAATGAATTTTACTATCCCATTTTTTTCAGGTTTTTTGAACAAACACCGCACCTCTCAACTACTCTTTTGAACTTTAATGCTTCAATGGATCTTATTTTATTGGTGGTTTTGTCTGGGATTGTTGTTGCTATCCTTAAACGGTTCCGTCCAGGAATGACCGGCATGAAAAAGATTACCAGACATTCGGTTGGCGACCGTCTTGCATTAAGCTCATTGTGGATGATTTTCCCACTCAGGTTGTTGGCAGAAAGTACTACAGCAGGTTTCACAGGAAATGGTAGTTTCCTGACCCAACCGATCGGCAATTTTTTAAATATATTCCTTCCTCTGCAATCCATTTCCATGGTTTTCTGGTGGATGTATTCCCTGGCACTTGGTGCTTTTATGGTCTCCATCCCGTTTTCGCGATATATGCACATTCCGACTGAATTATTGCTGATCCTTTTAAGGAATTGGGGATTAAAAACCAATGACAATTTTACCGGATTTTCCGAAATCGAAGTTCAATCTTGTTCGCGTTGCGGGATTTGTATCGATACCTGCCAGATGAATTCGCAGGGGAAAAATGCGACAACCCAGATGGTCTATTTCCTGCGTGATTATCGTTACGATCAACTCAAACCCGACCTTTCCGACAATTGCCTGCTTTGTGGTCGATGCACCCAGGCTTGCCCGGTTGGGATCGACCTTACGCAACAACGGGTGCTTCAACGCAAAAAAATGACATTTCCACAATCTGCTCAATTTAAATATTTACCTGTTAATCAAGATATTGATAAGACAGAAGTTGTCTATTTTGCAGGATGTATGAGCCATCTTTCCCCCAATATCAGCCTTTCGATGGAAAAGATTTTTAAAGCTGACAGCGTTAAATATCTTTTTATGGACAGGGATGGAAGTGTCTGTTGCGGTCGGCCACTTAAATTATCGGGGCAATTTGAGGCTGCAAAGCAACTCGTCGAAAATAACCGCCAACAGATTATTGCATCAGGTGCAAAAACGCTTGTCACTTCATGTCCGATCTGCTACAAGAGTTTCAAGGAGGATTACAATTTGAAAATCAGGGTGCTGCACCACAGTGAATATCTGCCGGAACTGATTTCACAGAAAAAAATCAAGGTTCTTCCCACTGGAAAACAAGTTGTTTTCCACGACCCATGTGAACTGGGAAGGGGTTCCGGAATTTATGAACAACCCAGAAACTTGTTAAAGAAGTTTACCGATTTGCGGCCATTGTCACAGGAAAAAAGCGATTCCCTTTGTTGCGGAGGAAGCCTTGGAAACCTTTCAATGGACACAGAAGAGCGTTGTGCCATCCAAAAGGCAACTGCCGATTACCTGAATTCCGGTAATCCTGAATTTATAGCAACTTCCTGTCCAATGTGCAAAAAGAGTATTGGACAATTTTCTGTTGCACCAGTTAAAGACATCGCCGAATTGGTAGCAGCCAATCTCGTTAAAATTGGACAAGAAAATCATAAATTATTAAAATACAGGAAGTTGCAGGATGCAATGGATATTCAATAATTGAACTCCATCGAATCCATTAAAAAAAGTCCTTTTCCCCTTGTCGCTACTGCAAATTTTATGAATGTACCCGAATTGGGGATAAACTTGATCTTATTGATGGCAACATTTATTTTTCCGCAAAAGTTTCCATAATCTGTAAATATACTGATCTTTGAATCCAAACCAGCAACGATGCAGGCATCATTTCTTGCATCAACAGACAATAACCAATCATTGCCCAAACTTCCAATTTCTTCTTTCCTGATCAGGCTTGAATTTCGTATGTCCCATTTCAGGAGCTTTGAATCGTCACCGCATGAGAATAATCTGGTTCCATCTTTGCTGAAACACAAATCACGGACACAGCTTTTATGTCCGTCCAGATTGACAATCGGTTGTCCGCTCTTTGCATTGTATAGCCTGATGGTTTTGTCCTGTGAACCTACTGCCAATAATTGGCCGTCGGGGCTGAATCGGACAACAGTGATATCGGATTTTAGATCTGTGATTTTGAATACTATTTTTTCACCCACGACATCATAAACCACAACTGTTTTATCGGAAGAACCAGATGCCAAAAGATTTCCGCTACTATTCAGGTTTAATGTCGTAACCACTCCACGGTGAAAATCCAGTTTCTTCAGAACCTTTCCTGATTGAACATTCCACATGACTATTGTACTGTCCAATCCACCACTTACAAGCAACGAACTTTCAGCCGATAAGTCAATGGTAAGAATTGGTTTGGAATGGCCGTTATTCAATCTCCCAAGAAGAACCCGGGACTGGAGGTCGTAAAAACCAATTGAGTTGGATTCCGGTAATACGATTGTCGTGCCGGACTTTGAAAAACAAAAGTCATAAACAATCCCTTGAAAATCCCCGATCCGATTCTTTAACTGTACCGTGGGGTATTTTGTTTGGCCAAAACCATTTGTAATAGTTAGATTCACAAGTAATATCAGAAAAATGGTTCTGCCATCTTTTAAACAATTCATAAGCCCTTAATAATTAAACTGTTTATTCCGTGATATTGCGAAAAATACACCAAAATTCAGCGAATAAATGTTTATATGTTCGGTTGTTGCATCGCTTTTAACCGACGTAACGCTTTTAAACGACGTAAGGAGTGAATTGCACGACAATTTTATTCCAACCCGTTGAATTACATAGTATTCTACAGAAGGTGTGAGCGATAGGCCAAACCTCGTGGATGGCCATTTGAGGATCAAACTGGAACTTTCGGGTACATTTCCGGAGGTATTCCAAACTGTATTGTCAAATGTAACAGTCCGATCTCCGGTACGACTGACAATGACAGGTGCTATTCCGAACTGTAACCTGAACCTGTTCCGCCATCCTGTCTCACGGTATGGCAGAAAAAAGGTGGCATTCAGGCCGGCAGTAACCATCTTCTCGTTGTTCACTTTAATAATTGCAAAATCGTTGTCGCCCTGCTGAGGGACTCCCGGCAAAACCAGCGATCCCTCGATCCCAACTTTCAAATAGGGTAGAACATTATACAAATAGTCTGCGCTTACCGATATTGCGGTATTGTCGATCCCTTTCGGGAAAAAGAGGTGGTCGGGCCCTCCGTAAACGACTTTTCCAGCCGAAATGCTCAGAAAACTCCTGGTATTGACAATCTGACCTTTTGATCCTGTAAAAGTAGCGAAAAGCAGGATAATTGGGAATATATATTTTTTCATGTGTTTATAATTTGTTTTTTAGCGGCCACATGGAACTCACCATGAGATAATCATGCTTCAGTGTGTGATTGGCTCCCATGGCTCGTTTCATTCTACTGATTATCAAGGATTAAATTTATAAACATACCCTTCGTTGATGAAATAGATATTCCCTTTCCCATCGGGACAGAAATGGTAATTTACATCAAAATAGAGGATCTTGGGAGTCATGGAAACAAATGTCTCGTTTCCTGTAAACCTGTAAAAATCGTAATACATATCGCCGGTTCCCCTCGGTTTAGCACAAAAAAACATCTCACCATCCTTTTCAAAGATATAGCGCAGGGAATTTTCATACCATCCAGGCATGGATATTTCCTTGATTACCTTCCAGTTGGTTGTTGAAACAACAGCAATCCTTCCCATATAATAATCACAGAAATAGAGGTTTCCGTTGGCGGAATGGATAAAATGGACGAAGTAATAGTTCAATTTGACATTGCCCAACAAATTCCATTTTTGGTCGAACTGATAGATATCGCCACTGGTTGAAATGGCCAGCAGGCGGTTGTTGAAAACACCAAAACCTGACAAAACAAAATCATTTGCAAGCCCATCCTTGCCCATTTCGTCCCAATCCTCAGTTACTTCGTTGAACGAGCAGATGACATACTGGCCATTTTTCACAATGTTCATATAGGTCTTGTTTTCAAAAAAGACCGGCTGATGGTCGTAATTGTAGTAACCCGATTTCACCCTAATTCTTCCGGTCGATAAGTCAACAATCCTCATATCACTGCTTTGTGGAATATAAAGCTTACCATTTGTGGCAAAACCACATCCAACGCTTGAGGATTGACCCATTTGATCAGTCAACCTTGAGTTGTAACTGAAATAGTCCTTGCAGGTTAAGTTCCCTGAATACTTATAAGTGTTGTTTTCGGTTTTTATATCAACCTGATAATCACCACTTCCTATAATCCTCCCATTGTTAATAATTTGCAAAGTATTGCCGGCCGTTGCATCACTAAGGCTCCTCAAAACAAATGACCTTCCACTTTGAAGATGAGTAAACTGATAATCGGTAAAGACGGGCAAATTTTTCCCCTTTACCTGTAACGTGATATCCCTGTTAAAAACGGTTGGCGAAATAGATTCTATTGAAGGTGCTGCGACCGTAAAAAACTCAATATTTGAAAAGCGCCCGGAAGCATAGAGCTGCAAAGAATAATTGCCCGGTTCAAGTTTTCCAGAGTACCACCAATGGTCGGAAGATTCGTAACTTGACAATGAAAACGAACGGCCATCCACGGCTTTGATCAGATGTCCCTGTCCGCCTCTATTAAAATACATCCCTTCAGATGTCCAGGAAATTGTTTCACAATAGGTGTAGCTACTCTTTACCAGCTTTTTAATTACAGGGGACCCATGAACCACAACGACTTGATCGACTGTGGAATATTCTTTAAAAGGCCAAATGGGCGAATTTTTACCGAATTGGACATCAATTGCAAAACTCATTGCCTGATAATTACCCCTTAAAACAAAAGCCAAGCTATCTTTCCATTTATGGGTCACAATCAATGAATTGACCCCGTAATTCAGAATGAGTATAGGGTCCATATTCTTTATATCCAGGAAGATCCTCCTGAAATCAATGTTCTTTGCATACAGCTTGATGGTATCCCCAATATAGGCGGAGCTTGGCTTACACGACAGTATGGCCTGCTCGATGTAGTGAAAATTACCGGTAACTGCGTAACTTGTTGTAAACCTGTTCAATTCCACTTTGACTGATTTTTCAGCTTTCAGATAGGGGACAACAAATGAAACTGACTTTCGGGAAACATTGACCATTTCTGTTTCCTTTCCATCAAAAAGAATATGGGTGTTATAAATTGAAAAATTATCTCCGCTGATACTTACCGTATCGGGATACGATCCTTCTGTTTTCAAAATCCCTGAAATGACAGGTGCTGCCAGTTGAAACGAAACCCCTTTGGTGCTTTTGTTCCCGTTCACATTCACAAAAACAGTGAGTGGCCCATCCTTGACGATAGGAACAACAGCAAATAATGTATCTTTTTTGATCCACACATTGGTCGATGCCAGATCATTGAAGAGGACTTCATTCCCTTTCCCAAAATAGTCGAAGTACTTCCCAGTAATTGCAATGGTATCGCCCCATAATCCTTTATCAGGGAAGACCTTAGCAATTTCGGGTGGTAGTACTTTATTTACCTGGAATTCAATTCTATTCCCGAGAACTTCATAGTTATCGGTTTTAGCCCATGCCCTCACATAATATTTAACATCCGGTTTCAGGGCCATGGAAACAGTCACTTGAAATTTGGACGGCTCCCGGTCCGAACCGGCAGGAAGTACAACAGGGTTTTTAAAACTGATATCGGTATCAAGATGAAAACCATATTCAATAGACCGATAACTTCCAGATAATATGAACTCCCCGGAAATCGAAATCCCATCACTAGCTATTACCTGGTCTGTCCGTAGAAAAGGTTTTACTTCGGCAATTGGCCCTTCACGTTTGCATCCGAATAAAGTCAGTAAAATAATTAAACACAATAGTATCCTCATAATTAATACTTTATGTTTCCATGAAAATTTGGATCGAACAAACCAGATAATGGTAGCAAAGTGTTTTGGAATTCATTTGATTATGGTTTTGAAGGGTCAAACTCCCATACAATATTTGAATTGGCACTGTAGTTGGGGTCACGCCCTCCAACAAAGTAAGCCTTGTTGCCAATCGTGAAAACCGATGGATAATACCTGAAAACACTATCGGGAACCCTGATTGTATTGAAATATCCGTTTGAAGGATTGTAAACATAGACCACATTGTAGAGTGACCAAATATAGCCTGTTGATCCAAGATGAAATGGAAGCAATTGGTTAGTATTCCCATTAATAGATGTGATATTTGGCAATTCGTTCCACGTTGATCCATTGTACTGGAAAGCTCTCCAGATGCTCAATTTGTAAATTGAATTATCAATACTCAAAATCACATCGCGTGTCGAAATATCGGGTATTTTTAATTCTTCTTTCCAGCTATTTGTGATCACATCATAGCTCCAGCAATCTTCGAGATAGATTTCATAGCCTATCTGACTTTCCCCAGGATCAGGATAACGCATTCCCGCACCCATATAAATGCGGCCATTTGAAACCCATGAAAGTGCATCCTCCCTTGCCTTACCACCATAATCGGCTAGCTTTGACCAACTATCCGCTATCGGATCATATTGGTAAAAATCATTGAAACTAACATGTGAATCATAAACATTCCCTAATCCGACATAAGCTTTGCCATTCATGACGATGGCTGATTCACCGATTCGACCTACTCCCGGGAAATCGGCTTTGCGGGCCCAGGTTTCGTTTTTGGAGTCATATTCCCAAAAATCTTTGTAAGTACCATTTCCAGCTCCAAGTCCAAAATATCCTTTATCCCCAATCGTAAATGCAATACCAGCAGACCTGAAAGTCCCAGGAAAGAAATTTTTTCTTGTCCATTTGCTTTTCCAGTCGATCTGAAGGTCTTTGGAAGCTTTAACTGATAGTTCCCCTACATTGATGGTGATTCCTACCCCTTTGATGACCGATATATCATGGTCTGGAACAATGGATTCAGGGAATTGAACGACCAACCTCTGAGTCGAACCCTCCAGGACTACCGCTTCGACGCCATCGATCTGGACCTTGTTGTAGCCTATTGCCGGATTGAAATTCGCACCGGTTATCGTTACAATTCCAGTTTGTAGGTGAATAGAGTCTGGTGTGAAACTGTTGATAACGAGATCCTTCAGTTTCAAGGTCGTGCCTGAAGCTATAAAACCGGTCGGACCCTTCACGTTCACTGTCGAGGTTTTAATGCCATAGGAAATAGGCATGACAAATTTGATCAGATTTTCGGAGCTGTAGGCAAGTACCATCTTCAGCTCATTCAGATTGACTTGTGGAGTTATCCTTTTGGCAATCAGATTAGTACCCCTGATGTAAATGGTATCGTTAAAAGTTACTGTTTCAGGTGTAATGGATGCAATTGCCGGGACCTTATAAGCAAACGAATTTCTGCTCACAATTGTGGTGCCCAGGATCGAAACCGTTAGATTCGGTGTAAGAAAGTTGTCTTTATCAGGGACAGCAAACCGGATGACCGAATCACAAATGGAAGCAACAGTGACTTGCAATTCACCGATTTTTACAACCACATCTTTGTTGATCGACCTGAAATTTTTACCTGTAATCTTTATCGTATCCCCCCAGGTTCCGGTTTTTGGCGTAAAATCAAGGATAACAGGTGCATCGCTTCCCTCACTTACAAAACTCACAAATTTACCGTAAACAAGGGTGGTTGAAGTTTTAAGATAAGGTTTCACATAATAGGTAACCCCTTTCAACAATGCCGAATGGATCTTGGCACTGAACCTGTTGCTGGTTAACTTTCCCTGAATTATTTCCTGGTCGTTTGTATTGGTAGTAGGACTGGTTGTTTTGGCCCACACAAAACCATATTCAATCACATCGGCAACATTGCCGGAAATGATCTCCGCGTTAAACACTGCCCCCGAGGCTGTTACATCTGTTACTTCAAGCGTATTTAACCTTGGGTACTCCCTTGAAGCAACCTCTTCTTTGCGGCAAGTTGTCAACCCACAGCATATCAATAATATATAGAATATAAATTTGAGTTTTTTCATAGTAGGTACGAGTTGTCAAAAATAAAAGCCTGCATTGATGTGGATCGTTTTTAAGTGTGTCGAATACAAACCGATGTCAGGGTGATCGCCCATTCCAGCAGAATTGCTGAAACCAATGTTGATGAACGGTACGTATGTTTCTAATTTACTGTAATCAAAGCCAAATTCAAAATTGTATCCTACAAGTAGATTTGACGCCTTTAAATCGGTGTATTCCTGTGTGGTAATGGTTGAATTGGAATAATTTTCCTCAATCCTTCGCCCATCAGATTTAAGGAACCGGATCAGATTTGCACCAATCAGAAAAGTTGGCCTCAAATTTCCTTTAGGCCATGTGTATTTGAACCCTCCTTTAAATTTCATTGAAGAGGTGTGAAGATGGACCTCCTCAAATGCCCTATTCGATTGGATGTAACCTGTTCCGTAAAAGTAATTCTTTGCAAATTCGGCAGAAATCTGAAACGACATCTTTTGATTCAGATCGGGCATGCAGGCATTCATCAATAGGCCAACAGAAACAGAACTGGCCATTTTAAAACTAATATCTTCATAAACAGCAATATCTGTAAATTTTAAAAGAGTATTGTTCATCGATACAAATGGAGAAAACCGATAACGCATAACAGGCAATTGTTTTTCATAAATAATGCACTTTTCACCATTGCATTTAATGTCGTGATACCTCTTAGAAATATCGATCAATGACTTATTTTCAAATTTTGCCCTGTTGATCAAGGGAAATATTTGCGGACAGTCGCTAAATGCTATTTTGAGCAGCCCCACAAAATTCTTCGATTCCTTGATATAATCGATCCCTTCCACCGAAATAGTCCTGCTTTGGTTGGTCAGTTCGATTAATTTCCCATCCGATTTTTCGATAAAATAGTGATTTTGAGATATATCAGCGTAAAAATACAAATCAGAAATACCATTGACCAAATATTCCAGAAATATTTGGACTTCCTGATCGTTGATCCTGATGCTTCTGGAAATGTAATATTTGCTGTCCACAAACCGGTATCCTTTGATTGTAAAGGGGGTAAATTCCTGAACTGATGAATTCAGGTCGGCCTTAAAATCGCATCTTTTTGCATTGCGGGTGTCGCCCCGGTAATCAATTAATCCATGAAGGGTATCATTCTCATTGGTAATTACATAACCCGGCCTGAAAAGTGTTTGCCCTTGTAAATCAGATAGATACAATAAAAGCAAAAATAACAGGCATGCTTTTGATAATAAATTCATAGTAAGAACGTTACAATATGTACAATTTTATGTATATGTGTCTGGTTGATTAGTTAAATCCAGAGAACAAATATGATTGGATAAATTTAGAATAATAATGATATTATTAATAAATTTCAATTCAGCGTTAATTTAAAATAATTATTAATAATGCAAAACCTCCTATAAACCTGACAGCGTCTTTAGACCTGTCAGCGTTTATAGGATGTTTGGGATAATAAACTTCACTCCTTTAGAACCGGATATTGTATTTTACCTTAAACCGTAATGCATTGTCATCCATAACATATCGTTCCAAAGGCTGGGAAATGCTGGAAGTCCAGACAATGTAGATCTCGTTGCCTGGAACAATGATCCACTGGAACCTCGACTGGATTCCAATCGTTTTGGAATAATTGTCGTATTGAAGATAATTATAAAGTGTCACTGAAGGACTGAACAGGATATTGGCATTCATCTGATAGATACGCGCCGTAAAATTGCCATCCGGAAGGCTCACGTCATTCTGTTTGTATTTTACACCAAGAAAGAAAGGTACTGCTACTTTATAGTTGATGCCAAAGTTAAAATCTTTGCGTGACCCATTGTAAAAATCGCCCCATACATAGGAGCTTGTCACAGCAAAATTGCGGCTACCGGCTGACAAAAAATTCAATGTATTCCGGTAAAACTGGTACTGACCAACAGGGATCACGTGCGTTGAAAAGATGTTGAATGCCTTTTCGAGGTTTTCGGTATTTTGGCTTAACGACCATGAAAACTCTTCGCCAGATTTAAACCGAAGATAGATAGGGGCAATATTAATAGATCTGGTTTGCAGTATATTGGAAAAATTCACGATATGGTCAAACCCAATCCCGGTATAGACCTGCATAAGTCCCCATTTATTGGGACGTGGTCCTATTTTGATATTGCCATACGACTCCTTGATATTGGTCCTGGGGACAAATCCCATTCCGGCAACAAAATTCTCTCCGATCTCGTGGTGTCCGATATTAAAATAGA
Source organism: uncultured Bacteroidia bacterium (assembly GCA_903927965.1). Lineage (GTDB taxonomy): Bacteria > Bacteroidota > Bacteroidia > Bacteroidales > Prolixibacteraceae > JAAFHB01. The sequence continues at coordinate 74,277 of CAIYPA010000329.1, forward strand.
GGTAATCGTTCGGATAACTGATGGTTGCACCCCACGATTTGTCATGGTCCGTCAACCCTTTTGTGTTCGATTTAAGGCCAAACATGATCAAGGAAAGGTTTTTGTTTTTCCTGAATTTTGATGTAGCCAGTTTCATATCGATCCCACCTACAACATTTTCCATTTGGGAAACGGCATTCCCATATGTGCCGATCACACCGATCGAGGAAGCTTCCCCGAGGTTTCGTGAAACCCTTGCAACAGAAAAATTGGTATTTCCGATTGTGTGGTCATCATTGACATGCATCACCCCGATATTCCAATTGCCAATTGTACCGGTCAATTTGCCGGCATAATTAATTTGTATAGGTGACCCATTGTTATTGAGGCCCATACGGCGTGAAAAGAATGGGATGATCGCTTTTCCATAAGGATTGGAATCGTCGCCCGAAATGCCAAACAAAAAATGGCTGGATCCATCCAGAAA
>CAIYPA010000330.1 GCA_903927965.1 uncultured Bacteroidia bacterium
ACAATTACCAGGAATGGAGATCTGTAACGGGTTTTTCCATAAAATTTTGTTTTTGTTTGAATATTTGTTGTTAATTTGGCACTGCAAAAACTAAGACAAACTATTATATCCAAAGGTTATGATTAATCGATTTTTACGGGTTTCGGTCCTCATTTTATTTTTTGTATCTTTCTGTAATCTAGGGATTTCACAGAATCTTGAAGAACAGTTGAAAAGTTTGCCTGGAATCGTTTCAGTAGCAAAAATGAACGCAAACCCTTTCTTCAAGGAGTCATTTGTCCTCATGGTGAATCAACCCATCGATCATCACCATCCTGATAAAGGTACATTCCCCCAGCGGGTTGTTTTATCCAACCTTGGAATCGATAAGCCTGTTGTTTACATCACTGAAGGGTACGGGGGCGATTATGGTGAAAGTGAGAAATACCTCAATGAACTTTGTCCCATGTTGAATGCCAATCAGTTATTTGTAGAACACCGTTTTTTTGGCAAATCCGTACCCGATTCTATTGACTGGAATTATATGACTGTTGAAAACGCAGCTGCTGACCACCATCACATTGTCGAATTGCTCAAACCGATTTTTAAAAATAAATGGATCAGTACGGGCATTAGTAAAGGGGGTGAAACGGTTTTGTACCATCGGGCCCTTTATCCGAATGATGTTGAAATATCTGTACCTTATGTAGCTCCTTTGAATTTTTCTGTTGAAGAGAAAAGGCATGACCGTTTTATCAGGCACAAAACCGGGACTGCCTATGAACGGAAAAGCCTTAAGGAATGTCAGATAGAATTTCTTAAAAGAAAAAGCCGGTTGATGCCACTCTTTGAACAATTGTGCAAGGATAAAAAATACAACTTCAGGGCATCTGCCAGCCAGATTTTTGACTATTGTGTCCTTGAATTTGCTTTCTCTTTCTGGCAATGGGGGTATCCTGTTTCAGGTATCCCTGCTTCCTACGCAACTGATAAGGAGTTTTTCAATTATCTGGTCAAAATCTGTTCACCTGATTATTTTGATATTGAGAGTGGAAAATCCACTTTCCCGTTTTTTGTGCAAGCTTTGAAACAACTTGGTTATTACGGTTACAATCCCCGACCTTTTAGAAAATACATGGAATTAAGGGATACTCATGATTACATCATGAAATTGTTTATGCCTTCATCCATTAAGTTCCAATATGATCCGGCAATGAGCCTATTGGTGAAGAGGTATCTGAAAAAAAATGCTGACAAAATTTTACTGATTTATGGCGAAAATGACCCATGGTCGGCATCGGCAGCTTCAACAAGGGGTAATCATAAGATTCTGAAGGTCGTACAGCCGAGAGGAAGCCACAGGTCCAGGATTGGTACTATGCCCGAGGTGCAAAATAAATTGATCATTAAAACACTTAAAGCCTGGATGAATTAATAATGTTTGAAAATGTCTAATTTCTAATAAGTTATGAAAAAACATTTTGGGTTATTTTTCAAAAAATATTGGATATTGCTTTTACTTATAATCATCAAATTTGTATTGCAGTTCATTGTCATAAA
>CAIYPA010000331.1 GCA_903927965.1 uncultured Bacteroidia bacterium
CAATTAAACGTTTTCTTAGAGAAACTAATTAGCAAAATGAAAGTAGTGGCAATTTGCGCTTACAGTGCCAATGCCAATAATAGTGATTGACATACAAAAAGAGAAATCTAAATGAAACTATATGAATACCAGTAAACCATCAATCCATGTAATAATAAGTGGTAGCTTTTCAAAAAATGGAAATTTTATTGGACGTGATGATGACTTTAATACAATATTTATTCCTCAAAATGTTTTGAAGTCAGCAGATTTCAATTCACTCAGCGATATTAATTTTCCGTTCTATTCAATGGCACATGTTGAAACGTACAACAAACTTTCTGGGAACATTGGTGATAGAAATAGAAAGGTGGTTGTTGACGAAAATGGAAAGCAGGTTAAATTCAAAAGACTTACCTCCTACTTCATTTCACCTACTATTGATAACATATTTCGGGCTTTCACAATGAACCTTTCATTATACACAGAAACAATTGAAATAACGTTTGAACCAAAAGAAATCATTCAGAGTCTTGATTACCTACAAAAAATCCTTATAAAATTCTCAACCTACTGGAAAAAGATTGTTGCTGAAAAAGATAAATCGCTTTTTACTCAATTAGTTGAAAAAAAACCACATAACAGAACAAATGATATTGAAATTATTGTTCCAGGTTTTGCATGCACTGATATTTGGCACGAATTAATTAATGGGGGGGGTAATATAAAGAACATAAGCATAGATGATTGGTTTAAGAATTATTGTATTTATGATTATTCACCCACTCGAAATTATTTGACTTTTTCAGAATTATATCTTTTTACAGAGCTTGGGAAAAGCAGAATAGATGCCGGTATCAAAAGGCGTATTTTAAAGCTAGATGACTTCAAACAACTATTATTTGATCAAGATTGGAAATATTATTTAACACAGTATTATCACCTTAAACCAAATCCAATTATTGACGGTGATGAAACTGAATACTTAGAAAGTTTTGAAAGAGAAAGATGCTATGATTTCAGGGAAAGATGCAAAGCCGAGTTTGATGAACATAAATTGTATTCAATAACTCCGGGAATAAACGAAGCCACATCAACATGTGAAATGTCAAAAATTCACAACGAAATTATTTTACTTGTTGAAAATCTATACTCATGCAATATTTTTAATGTAATCATTTTGCCCCCATCAAATGACTTAAATTACAAATTGCAAATGAACGATGAGGCTAACAACAATGAAGAAAATGATTATTGTCTTTTTGATGACCTCGCAAACGAGGAGATTAGTAGAATGGATGAAGAAACCGATGGTTATTGGAGAATTGCTAATGACTTAGGTTAATTTTAATGCAACGTATTAATAGTAAATATCTGAAAAATAATATACTTAATAAGTATAGATTGGAGAAATGGATTGAGGAAATACTTCCGAACATTTATTTTGAAAAATAACAAATTCAAGTAAACTCAATAAAAATAAATCCTACAGCTAATATAGTGGAAAAATTGATTGAAAAATAGAAATGAAGTGTAATATGGCAATGGCGGCCATGCGTTAGCGGTCATGCAGAAAAAAGAGGAAATTTCAATTATTATAATGCTTAAATCCAATAAAAATGTTTGATGAAGATTTATACTTAAAGGCTTTAGCAGAAATGAGTAATATTCAATTCAGTGAAAAAGAATGGCTAATAAGTAATTTTGGACTTTACAAATTAACTCTTAATTGGCCACCCAATTTGCCTCCGATAAATAGATGCTATTTAATAAAAGGAACTTTAAGAGAAAAATTTAATTCAACCTATAAGGAAATATTATCTGAATTTGACTATGAACTAAACAATGAAAACCAAACGCTAACAATAAAAGATAAGCATTTCTGGCTTTGAAAAATTGTAAAATGCTCTATTTCAAAAATATAAAGCACGAGTCGCTAATCGAGTATACCGCTGAAAGGCAACAGCTGATCGGAGAGCCGGTCCCTGCCTGCTCCGAAACTCGGGAGTGCATCGGGAGACTTACTCTCTCTGGAAAAATGCACCCGCCGATCAGTTCTTTTAATCCTGAAAATTTATAATATGCAGTTATTCATTAACATACACCGTTATGGTGCATAATAAAAAAAACTGCACTTTAGTAATTTGAGCAAATTAATTTGGATTTTGACAAAGATATGTTATCTTTGGGGATAACTTTCGGTAAATGAATAGACAGATATTATTTCACGGCGACTACTTCACCGACTTTTATAAAGAGCTCGATTTGAAGGTTAAAGAAAAGGTAAAGCATGTACTTGAGTTAATCAAGCAAGTTGACAGAGTACCTGAGAAATTTCTGGCTCCAATGACTGGATATGATGGACTTTTTGAGGTTAAAATTGAATATCAGTCAAATATTTACCGGATTTTCTGTTGCTTTGACGAAGGGAAATTGATTATTCTATTCAATGGTTTTCAAAAAAAGACACAAAAAACACCAAAGAATGAGATTGAAAAGGCAATGAGGTTAAAGAAAGAATATTTTGAATTAAAAAAACAAAGACATGACTGATTGTAAAGGAATCAAAACATTTGATGAACTCATAGAAAAAGAGCACGGTAAAATTGGAACCGACAGCCGTAATGAATATGAGGAAGGAGCACAAATGTTCATCGTGAGTGAGATGCTCAAAGAAGCCAGAAAAACTGCAAATCTGACTCAAGAACAACTTGCCATAAAGGCAGGTACTAAAAAAAGCTATATTTCAAAAATTGAAAATGCGAAAGGTAATATTCAACTGTCAACACTGATTAGGATTTTCGAGAAAGGACTCAATAAGAAAATTGGTCTGACATTCTTATAATGAATGAATTACGCCCATAGTCGAGTTGACCTCCGATAGGCAAAAGCCTATCGGAAAGCCTCCCACAGCACAATATCTCGTAGTTGCGGGAGGTCGTGTAAACAACGGTTCATTTTATACTTCTTTGGCGTTAGTAACGATTGTCGTACTATGATCTTAAGTTTTAGAGATAAGGAAACTGAACTGATTTGGTCTGGTATTAGAGTGAAGAAACTGCCACTTGAAATACAAAATATCAGGATTAATGATCAATGGAGAATACTATTCCAATGGAGTGAAGGGCAATCGGAACAAGTTAAAATTATTGATTATCATTAAGAATTGCTTGATTATGGAAACTTTAGGAATTGTCAATATATAACATGCTCAATAATTAAATTTATTTAGTTATCTTTGTCGAAAACGACAATGGAAACTAATGACATTATTAAGACTCGGATAGAGGCAGTTCTCCCAATATTGAACGAGCGGCAGCGCAGGATTTATTTATCGGCTGAGGCTCAGAGCATTGGTTGGG
>CAIYPA010000332.1 GCA_903927965.1 uncultured Bacteroidia bacterium
GCCCTTTCAAAATCATACCTTGGAGCGGTTACGATCTCTTTTACAATAGGCACGCCACCAAACAACTCTCCCAGATTGCGATACGAAAAAGCACGGAAGAATCTTGCCTGGGCCAAAACGTATGCTTTGTCGGTTTGAGAACTCCAGACAATCTGAGGAAGATCTGCGGCATAAATAGCCAGATTAGCTCTTTCTATCAATTGATAGAAAGCAGCATAGACAGTGGTAAACACGGTATGTGTGGGAGTAATAATTCCATAATCGTTAAAGCGATTACCGCGACGGATTGTTGGAACATCCATTAAATCGGTACCGTTCGATCCTTTGAAAGCAAGCCACGGATCATTTTGTCCAACAAGATTGTACATGTAGCGGACATTAGAGTAACAACCAACAACAACCTGGTCGACCTGATCAGAGGAAGAAAAGGCATTATCTGTTGTATAGAACGTCTTTGGTTTCTCAGTTAAAAATTCATTGTCATTACAACCAAACACAACCAGCAAAAGCAGTATTAGCCACAAATATTTTATATAGATAAGCTTATTCATAATTTCTTAATTCTTTAATGGTTAGAAACTAATATTTACACCAAGGTTGTATGAGGATAATGCCGAAGGGGTATTCGCACGAACAGTTACGCCAACTTCGGGATCCCCTCCTTCCCATTTTGTAAATGTTGCCAGGTTGGTAGCGGAAATAAACACTTTCATGTTTTTGATCCCGGCATTCTTCACCCATGGTTGATTGAAACTATAGGACAAGTTGATGTCCTGGATACGTACAAAATCGCGGCTCATCAAACCCAGAAAACGACCATCCCCTGCAAAAGTTGCGGACGGATATTGATTGGATGGATTTGTAGATGTCCAATAAGGGATATAAATACTGTTCGATGCAAACAATCCTGTACCACCAGCCATGAATGCGGTGGAGTTACTAGCCTGATAATATCCCGGGCCTCCACCAAAAACGCCGGAAACCATCATGTAAAATTCCCAGTTCTTGTAAGAGACTGTATTACTGAAGTTAATTTTGAAGTTGGGCGAAGTATATCCAAGAATTTCGCGGTCAAGTGAAGTAATTTTTCCGTCAGCATCCAAATCCACATATTTTGGTGTACCGGCCGTAACCCCATTGGCTGTCATGTATTGTGTATCGGAAGTCTGCACGATACCATCCTGTCTGTATCCGTAAATTGCACCCAGAGGTTTGCCTATGAACCGGCTGTTGGCGATATCATCATCTTCTTTCCCATCCTTGTTCAGGTCATCCCCATACAGATGCACCAGTTTGTTTCGGTTAATCCATGTTGTAAGTCCGGAATTCCACGTCCAGTCCTTGTTTTTGAAATTTACTGAATTTATTGTCGTTTCCAGACCCGTATTGTTAACCTGCCCCATTGACGATTGCATAGTCGAAAATCCGGTCATAACAGGAATACTCCTGGTAAAGAGCTGATTGGTAGTTTGAGTGAAGTACATGTCAACATCCAGGAATAACCTGTCGTTGAACCAGGCCGATTCAAACCCGAAGTTGGATGACTGTGTTTTCTCCCATCCAAGAATCGGATTGCCCAGAGCAGTCACATTCATGCCATAATTTATTGTCGGAGTGCCGAATTCATAACGGATACCGCCTGACGATCCACTTGCTACTGGTGAAAGGGTTCCGTAAGGACCAAGACCCTGATTACCGTTCATACCTGATGAAGCCTTCAATTTCAAACTATTGACCACTTTCTTAATTGGCGTATAAAATCCTTCATCAGAAATCTTCCATGCAAGACCGCCGGCGAAAAAATTACCCCATTTATTGTCCATCCCAAAAACCGAGGCACCATCACGCCGGTAGGAAGAAGTCAGGTAATACTTTTCTTTGTACGAATAGCTGAGCCTACCAAAATAACCAATATTAGAACGATCTTGTACATACACATCAATTTTTTGGGTTGTGGCTTTGTGTAATCCATTAATTCCCAACAACGTATTCCCATTGGCTGTAAAATCTGACCCGATCACGTTTTCGTATTCTGAATGGGAAAAATCCCTTGTGGCCACTGCTGTAAGGTCAACAGAATGTTTTCCAAATGTATTTTTGTATGATAATATATTGTCAATCAACCAACTGCTATTTGTGGTGTTGTTAATATTACCATTTGCTTTTGAAAGTAAATTCTTATAAGCGGCTATCGAATATCTGGTAGCATCAGTGACATTACCTTCAGCGACATAAGAACGTTCGTTGATAAAGGCACCGGTTTGGTCTTTGCTGAGATTGCCTGCATAATTAAAACGATAAGTCAGTCCTTTGACCCAGGGGAATTTAATCAACGCAAAGGTATTGACACGGAAATTATTCCGCTTATCAAGATTTTCACGAGTATCTCCGATAACATCCCACAATGGATTGACTTGAGATTGCGTTTCAGGATATTTCTCCAATAACTGATTTGCGTCGTCCCTGTAGGGAACGCTATACGGACCCATATTCTGGGCTGTCGTAAGGTTTGCCCGGACACCTGAAAAATGGGCGTTTGTATAAGCCGCATCCAAACCGATCTGTAGCCAGGAAGTAATGTCGGCATTGATCTTGGCAAGGATGGTTGAACGGTTGAAATCGTCGCCGATCAAAACCCCTTTGCTGTCGGAATAAGCACCGGACAAGTAGTAGCTCATCTTTTCGCTGGCACCGGAAATGGATGCCTGGTAATCCTTGACGTATCCTGTACGTGTACTGAGCGCGAGCCAGTCGGTCACCTTGCCGGCAGCCATATTGGCTTTTTGCTGATCTTTCATCCACGACATATCTGTGGTGTTGTTGCGATCAAGCACCGTTTGTATGTATTGCTCAGGAGTTTGCATCACAGGTTTTGTCTGCCAGGTCTGGAAGCCACTGTTGGCATTGAAGTTAATGATTGGTTTACCCAATTTTCCCTTTTTTGTGGTAATGATAATCACCCCATTGGCCGAGCGGGATCCGTATGCTGCTGACGAAGTGGCATCCTTCAGGATGTCATAGGATGCGATATCGTTGGGATTGATCTGGTTAAGGCTTCCCATGAAAATAACCCCATCCAGTACAATCAATGGCGAATTATTGCCTGATATAGATTTTACACCACGAATCTGGATAGATGGTGTACCACCTGCCGTATTTATTGCGCCAACATCCAAACCGGCAACACTACCTTTCATTGCTTCCAAAGCATTCAGGCTTGGCTGATTGGCGATAGGTGAATTTTCCATTTTTACCTGGGTCACAGAACCTGTGAACTCCTTTTTGGTGGTCGTTCCATAACCAATTACAATAACTTCATCAACCCCGACAGTTGCTTCTGCAAGGACGAAAGTAAATTCAGTTTTCTTTCCAATCGCAATTTCCTGCGATTTCATACCCACGAATGAGCAGACCAAAGTGCCATTTTCTGGTACATTTGACATTGAAAACAATCCATTCATATCGGTAACGGTACCGTTGGTGGACCCTTTGAGCACAATGGTTGCCCCAGGGATCACGACCCCAGATTGATCGGTAACTTTGCCCGAAATGCGCTTTTGTTGCTGTGTTGCCGATTCCCCGGCAGGCGTAAGCACGATATGCCGGTCGCGGACCAATACATTTACATTTTCCTTGTCAAACAACCTGGCAAGTACAACATCCACTTTTTCACTGGCAACAGAAAGGTCCACTTTGCGCTGGACATCGATCAATTCGCTGTTATACAGGAAATAGAATTCACTTTGTTGCTCAATCTTTTGAAGCACCTCTTTCACGCTTGAATTTTTTAAGTCAAGGGTCAGTCGTGTGGTTTGAGCATAGGTTCCCCCTGCAAGAGCTTGAAATGCAGTGATTAAAATCAAAAATAGGGAGTTTCTCATAACTAATAGCATTTTTTTGTGCCCCGAAAAAAGCAGGCACAACAGTTTGAACAATTTTTTCATACTTTTGAATGATTTAATTTGTAACTAAAATTAAGTAGCCCATAACTGGGTAATCCTGAAGGAGGTGTTGACGCACTTCCTTTTTGTTTTCTTTCATGCTTTATTGTCATCTCATAGGCAATTTCATTTTTGTTTTCTACTTATGATTATTTTTGATCTTGTTTGTTTCCTGCTTATCTTATCAATTTTCGCATTTTCGTATTTAACATCGATAGGGGAGGAGAGTTCCAGAAGGTCAAGTACCTGATTTAAAGATTCATTTTCAAATGTCGTGGTTATCTTGTAATTTTCGATTTGTGGCCCTATCAGGACGACTTCAATCCCATACCAACGATCCAATTGGGCTGCAACTTCCGGCAATGGGGTATCGTCAAAGACCAATCTCCCTGAATGCCAGGCAATGTATTTGTCGATTTTTACATTTGTAATTTGCGTCGAATGATCAGTTTTATCATAAACAGCCCGTTCACCAGGATTCATCGTCACCTCCGGTCCGCCATGGTCCTTCGTTGTATTTAGGTTGATTTTCCCTTCTTCGAGTACAACTTCTACTTTATTTTCCTGGTCGTAGGCTTTAAAATTGAACCTGGTGCCCAACACAGAAACAGCAACATTCCCTGATTTGACTACAAATGGGACTTTTGGATTTTTGTGAACATCGAAGAATGCCTCCCCCGATAATGCGACATTGCGTTGAGCCTGATCGAAAGGTAGGTTAAATTTGATCGAACTTTCCGAATTGAGCCAGACTTTCGTTCCATCGGGAAGAAGTATTTGGGAGCGGATTCCAGGAGGGCTTGTAATTTCCTGAATAGCAAATTGTTGAGGTTTGCTGGTATTTGTTATTTTGTAAATGGTCAATAAAGAGCCAATGAGCAATGGAACAAACAGAAAGGCAGCTATTCGCGAGACAATCGTTAGTATCGATTTGACTTTATCGGGCTTTTGGATTTTTCCCTTAACGATCAGGAAAGCTTTTTGGCTGTCAACCTCGTTAAGTTCAGAAATGACCTTTTTTGCCTCGGCAATTTCCTCTTCCAGATTTTGATTGGAACGGGAGTTGACCTGATCTTCGAAATATTGTGAACTATGATTGCTATTGGCCATATCAGTTAAAAAATGAAAGCTACATTTTCCTGTTTTGACTCCTAATACACCTGAAACCTTAAACACACGTATCCAAATTAAAAAAAATGTAAAAAAATATTAATAATATGGGCAAAATAACATATTCAATAAAAATATAGAATAATAGAATTAGATTTGCTCCCTCATTTTAAACAGGCACTCTTATCCATATCATTACAATGAAAACAAAAATTTCGATCTTCCTTTTAGTTGCATTTGCTACCTCAGTTTTGGCTTTCAGTCATTTTTCTTCACCAGGGGTTCCTGAACCCTGGACTACCCAGCAATTGCTCAATCCAGCCGACCTGGCCAAAACGTTGAACAATCCTTCGGCCCCTCAGCCAATTGTGTATAGCGTTGGCATGCAGGCGATCATTAAAAATTCGATCGAAATCGGCCCGGCAATGATGAAGGAGAACCTCAACAGCCTCAAGTCTAAGTTGGAGAAATTGCCAAAAAATTCAAACATTGTAATCTACTGCGGTTGCTGTCCTTTTGAAAGATGCCCCAATGTCAGGCCGGCCATGGAACTTTTAAAAACCATGCAATTCACCAATTACAAACTGCTGAACCTTCCCCAGAATATTAAAGTTGACTGGATTGACCATGGTTATCCTTTAAGCGAATAAAAATCCAAGATCCTTGCATGAGAAAACTGATTTTATTGGTAGCAATCGTTCTTTCAGGTAGCTACTTTTTAAATGCATTTGCCCAGAAACAGGGTCTTGAAATTGGCGATAAAGCACCTGAAATAGCATTCCCATCCCCGGAAGGGAATACAGTAGCATTATCTTCATTAAAAAACAAATTGGTACTAATTGATTTTTGGGGTACCTGGTGCGCTCCGTGTGTCAAGGAACAACCTGAACTTGCCAAATTGTACAAGAAATACAAAAATACCAGTTTCAGGAATGGGAAGGGTTTCGAAATCTATGGCGTTTCGTTGGATGCCAAGGAAGAAAATTGGAAAAATGGGATCAAAACATTGAATATTAGCTGGATACAAGTAAGTGACCTAAAGTTTTGGAGATCACCTGTCGCAAAAACCTACAATATTCAGGAATTGCCATACAACTTACTTTTGAATGGAAATGGGACAATCCTTGCAAAAAACCTTCATGGCAGTGAACTTGAAAAAATGATCATCCGATTTATGAAATAAGTGAAATGTCTTTTTTTATGATGGACAAGGAATTTAAGGATATGGTTTATGAAGGTCTTTCAAAAATGTTGAAAGCCATAGCGAACGCCAATCGGATTGAAGTGATCGAAATCCTGTCGCAAGGCGAAAAAAGTGTCGAAGGGATTGTACAGGCTACGGGTATGACCATTGCGAACGCTTCACAGCATTTACAAGTGCTGAAAAACAATAACATTGTAAAAACACGTAAGGATGGTCATTTTGTCTATTATTCTTTGATTGGTAACGAATTCCTTGCATTGCACCAGCATATTACCAGATATGCTGTGAATGAGATTGCGGAACTTGGAAAGATGGTCAACCGGCAACGGCTGGTCAACGATTCGCAACATGCGGTGAGCTTCGATGAACTTGAGCTGATGATCGGGGAACAAAATGTATTATTGGTTGATGTAAGGCCTGCAGATGAATTTGCATCCGGCCATATCACAGGCGCACTTTCTATCCCTTTGGAAGTGCTGGTTACAAGATTAAAGGATTTGACGAACGAAAATGAGATCGTCGCGTATTGCCGTGGACCGTTTTGCATGTTGGCCGATGAAGCAGTTAAACTGCTCAAGGAGAATGGGTACAAGGCCCGAAGGTTGGATGGAAATTATCCTGAATGGAAACTTCGACAATTGCAACTGTCTTAAATTAGTTCTTGATCTTGCTCCGATGTGGGTATTGTAAAACTGAAAACCGATCCCTTCCCCTCCTCGCTCTCAACCTTGATTTTACCCCCATGCCTTTCGACAAATTCCTGACAAAGCAGCAATCCCAGGCCGGTGCTTTGCTCTCCGTTGATACCCAGCCGTTTGGTATTTACATCAAGCCGGAACAGATTGTTCAAAATTTCTTTGCACATTCCAATTCCTGTATCGGTTATGGATATGTCTGCGAAATTTTCTTCTTCCTGTATGGCATTAATTGTTATTATGCCACCTGAAGGGGTAAATTTCAGTGCATTGGAAACGAAGTTCCGAATGACTGCCTGCAACATATTCCGGTCGGCAAAAACAGAAAGCTTTTGTGGGATAATTGATGTTAGTCCGACACTTTTGATCCGTGCTGTTTCAAGAAATACCTTTAAACTTTCTTCCACGATATCCTTTAAGGGCAGCATCTGAGGTTTAAAGTCGGTGAGCCCACGTTGCATTCTTGTCCACTGAAGCAATTGCTCAACAAGGTCAAAGGTGTTTCGGACAGAGTCCTTAATATTTAAGGTAAGTTCTTTTCTTTCTTCATTAGAAAAAAGTTCAGTTTCATCCGCCATCATGTCGGTCATTCCCATAATTGCACCCAAGGGGCCACGGAGGTCATGGGCAATAATCGAATAAAATTTATCTTTTTCTGCATTTAATTTCTGTAGTTCTGCATTCTTTCGTTTGATCTCCATTTTGGCTTTTTTAAGCCTGGTTATGTCGTGAAAGGTCCAGATCCTTCCATAGCTTTTCCCGTTTTTCCCCAAAATCGGTGCAGAATATCTGTCCAAAAACATCCCATTTTTAAACTCAATCTCGTCAAAACTTTTCTCGTTGGTGTGGGAATAGAGATAGTTTATCCTTTCTATAAAAGACATGGGATCCTTTGTCAATCCGGTAATATACCGCAACAATTTGGAATCCTCCTTGTCTTCAAGGATATGATTTGGAACATTAAACAAGTCGATAAACCTTTTATTGATAAGGATCCTGATATTTTGATCGTCAATTATCAATATACCTTCTGTAACAGAATCCAATTGTGCTTCGAGCAAAGAGGATTTTGAATACAAAGCTTCCTCGATTTGTTTCTTCTCTGTGATGTTGTTGTTGATTTCCAGAATGGCAAGGGGACAATTGTTCCTATCTTTTTGCAATTGCCAACGACTTGCCACAATGATTTTTGAGCCATTTTTGGTTGTGTGGGTCAATTCGCCTTCCCAATAACCTTTTCCGATTAGATCCGACTTGATACTTTCCAATGGACAAGGAAAAACAGTTTCTAGCAATTCGTGAGATACTTTTCCGATCACTTCGTCACGCATCCAACCATAAGTATATTCAGCCCCTTTGTTCCAATAGGTTATCCTAGAATTAAATTGTTTCACAATTATGCTGTCCTGTGCAAGGTTAAGCAAATCTGCCTGCCGCCTGATTTCATCTTCCGACTTTTTTCTTTCTGTAATATCCTCTATCATACACAGATGCAGCATCGGCATATTGTCTTCCCTGATCAATCGTGAAATTGTCATGTTTATCCAAACAAATGAACCATCGGGTCGGATGTATCTTTTTTCCATCTGGAAACCGTTGATTTTTCCGCTTACCAATTTCGATTGATTGTGTAAATCCATTTCCAGGTCGTCTGGATGGGTAATGCTGATCCAATCAAGACTGGTCATTTCGGTCCTTGTCCTACCCACAATATTTGCAAACATTTGATTGACTTCACAAATTTTACCCGAGACTGATTCAACCAGTGCTACGCCCATTGGCGAATCCTCAAAAATAGTCCTGAACCGTTTTTCACTTTCCCTTAGGCTATTTTCAATCTTCGAGCGTTCGGTGATATCCAAATCAATGGTTGCCCTAAAAGAATCGAACTCATTCCTTAGCTTCTTCAACTCAAACAGGAGTTCCTCTTTTGTTGCTGATTCAATGTTAGTTACCATGATTAATATAAACAATGGAATGTTAAGATCTGTGATGCCAAACGTGAGGCAAAACTAATAAGAAATAAATGATATTGAATATTTCCTCCTATGTTTTAATAGTTTGCATATTTGCATTTTAAATTATTTGAGATATGCTTTACAGAAAATTTGGCAAAACCAATGAGATGGTTTCCATTCTGGGATTTGGCTGTATGCGTCTGCCACTCTTACCAGGATGTGACGCTGCAAGAATAGATGTGCCCTTAGCGACCAAACTGGTCCGGTATGCCATTGATGAGGGGGTAAATTACATCGATACGGCTTATCCATACCATGGAACTGGCATGGGTTCAGCGGGTCAGAGTGAACCTGCAGTGGGTAGGATATTAAGAGATGGATACCGGGGGAAAGTCAAACTGGCAACCAAACTTCCAAGTTGGCTGATCAAATCGCGCCGCGATATGGACAAATTCCTAAACGAACAACTTGAACGGCTTGAAACCGATCACATTGATTTTTACCTTGTCCATGCGCTGAACAAAGGATTGTGGGAAAATGTCAAAAAAGTGGGGGTCATAGATTTTCTGGACCGGGCCATTAAAGACGGGCGTATCAAATATGCAGGTTTTTCTTATCACGATAAGGGTGAGAACTTTAATAGGATTGTGGATGATTACGACTGGTCATTTTGCCAGATCCAGTACAACTATCTGGACGAGGGTTTCCAGGCAGGGCGCAGTGGTCTTGAGTATGCTGCAAAAAAGGGACTTGGGATCACCGTCATGGAACCCCTGCGAGGTGGGAAACTTGCGGCCAACCTTCCAAAAACTGTCCAGGCCATATTCGACCGAGCATTACCAAAAAGGACACCTGCGGAATGGGCTTTAAGCTGGATCTGGAACCATGCCCAAACCTCCACTCTACTGAGCGGGATGAATACCATGGAACAGGTAACCCAAAATATCGATGCTGCGAACCACGCGACAGAAAACTCGTTTACAGCCAATGATTTAACTGTAATTGAGACTGTTAAGGATATCTTCAAAAAACGGGTCAAAATTGGTTGCACCTCATGTGCCTATTGTATGCCTTGTCCGCAGGGTGTAAATATCCCGGGTTGTTTCGATTATTATAACAATTTCCAGATGTTTGGCGTTGAGGAGAATTACCACCGTTTCCTTAAGCCCCAACAGCGTGCTTCTGCCTGCACCCAATGTGGGTCATGTCTTGATTTGTGTCCGCAATCGTTGGCCATCCCTGATTTGATGAGGGATGTTAAAGATGTTTTTGAAGTGCCCAGATTTCTGGTTTAATAGAAAACGGTTAGAAACAAGGAAAATCTTTTTTGTTCAGGACTGTTTATTTATTCTCATTATAATTTGGAGGGTTCTAGCGTCTTTGTCATCAAAAAAGTATTTTTTAAGGATTTTTCGGAATACAGAATCATCACTTTTGTCAACTAAACTAAATAGGGTCATACAAGATTTTAGCTTATAATCATCCGGACTACCCATAATAGAGGAGGCATTTTTACCTTCAAACCTAAGAAGTTCAGTTGTGATTTCAATCAATCTTGCACCTAATATTGGATGCTGAAGGTACAAAGAAGCTTCTTCCAAATTTTTGATTCCATAAAAAGTTGACAGATAGGAATGGCCTAAACCCAAGATCTGGGGAAAGATAAACCATATCCAATGAGAATGTTTACTTCCTTTTTTAATTTCACTAAGTGCCTTATCAAAAATACCTTCCTGGGCAATTACAAAACGGTTCAAGTTGTATTTATCATTCATTATTATTTCAACTAGTAGATTAATAGTAAATTAACCCTTTCCCAAATTTTCTTTGAAGCATACTTTTACCTTTTCCCACATGGCTTCCGATAGGACATGGCCTTTATCTGGTTCGATAAAATAAGTGAAATTCTGAGGTACACCTAATTTTTTGTAAGTTTCGGATATCCTTTGCACTCCCTTTCTGACCCATCCAATCGGACTACCTGAATCTTTCTCCCCAAAATTTAGGTGAAGTACTCTTGGTGCGATCAATGCTGCAATTTCGGGTGTGTCGCCAAACTGCTTCCATCCCGGCACAAAATTTGGGAAGCAATGCAAAATATGTTCTTCCTCAATTGCATCATAGGTTGGAAGGCAACAGTTGCCGACAATACATTTTAACCGGGGTTCGAGCGGACCAACCAACCATGAATGTGTAGAACCCATTGAGTGGCCGTAACAACCCAGTTTTGAGGCTATTACCTCTTCCCTTGAACAAAGTACATCAATTGCCCTTTTCATTTCCAGTACATTGCGCCAGGCCATACTTCTACCCCGAACCACTTCTTTAAGAAACTCGAACCTTTCGTACGACCCATCCTTGAGTTTTTGGGTCGGGTCCTGCCGCTCTTCAAAGCACAAGGCATCAGGACAAAGAACCACATAGCCTTCCCTTACGAGTGCCAATCCGGTATGGTGCATCGGATTGCCCGCAAGTCCGGCAGGTTCTATTTTTCCCAGGTGATATTCGCCATTGTGCTGGTGCCATACAGCGATTCCCGGGGCAGGATTTTCTTTAGTAACCTTATCCGGTACAAGGAGCAAGGCCGGGATCCAATCGTCGGCTTGTGCTTCATAGGTCAATGATTCAATGCGATAGCCATCTTTCTGGATGATTTCCCTAACTTTTGGTTTAACTGGCCCGAGTTTGGGGAAAGGACCGCCAAGACATTTTTGGTAGTTGGCAAGTTGGGCATTGGCAGCACCTGAATTTTCAGGCTTGGGCGAGGAAGCGTTGGCTTCTGAAATACCGATTCCTGCTGTACAGGTTCCGAGAGCGATGATGGCCTGAGCCTTTAAAAAGCTGCGGCGGTTGTGCTTGCTGGCTGATGAAGAACGATTAGAGTTCATATTATATATATTTAGTTAGTTGATACTTACAAATGGCAATATCTTAATTTGTCTTCTTTTTCCATCCTGGCATTTCATCAAGTGTTACCACATTTTGGGCATTGTGAACGGCTTGAATTTGTTCAATTGAATTCTTCTTGAATTCAAGTTCTGACCATCCCATGAAAAAAGTCCATTTGGGTTGAGTCAAAAGCTGTTCAGCAGTTGGCAGTTTCTGGCACTCCCCGATTGCAATTGGCTTACCTTTCGCAACCGATACCATGATGCCATACTTCTCAGGACTATAACCACTTTTGTCATTATAGACATCCAAAGCCGCAACATCCCAATATTTGTCACCGGGATTATAAGCTTTGGCATCTTCCGCAAGGGTATCAAAATCCTGGATGTCCCAAACCCAAATCAGGTTGGTCAACTTCTTTGTGTTGGTCAAATAGTCATGGAGCAGCCTATACAATTTCAGGGTTCCTTCAGGCCCGGGACGTCCTCCCCACCAAAATGCTCCCTGGTTCATTTCATGCATCGGGCGCCAAAGCACCTCGACCCCATTTTTCTGCAAAAACATCAGATAACCCGATACTTCATCGACCCTCTTCTTCCACCTGAGATTCAAGGGGGAATTCTCTGTCGTTAATTCCTTCCATTGCTCATCGGTCAGCTTACTTTTTACCCCTTTTGAATCCCAGCCGCAAGGTTCCTCCAACGCTGGATTGCACGAATGCCACATGATGTTGACCAAAGCCCCTTTGTTCCACTGTTTCAC
>CAIYPA010000333.1 GCA_903927965.1 uncultured Bacteroidia bacterium
GGCATTGGCCTCGGTATAATCGCCCGGATTGTTCATGGGGGATGTTGCTTGTAACGGATCAAACGGCGTGCGCCAATTTCCTTTGGAATCCTTGCCGCGGAACATTTTTGTGCCTGCGTCGTAAAGATTATTATAGTAATTCGCTCGTTTGTAGAAAATTTCTGCTGTTATTTTATCGCCCAGTTTTGATGCCATTTCGGCTACGCACCAATCGTCGTACCCGCTTTCGAGGGTGCGGGAAACGGATTCGTTCTTCAGTTTATCAAAAGGGTAATAGCAAAATTTGTTGTATAATTCCCATTCCGAATTGATATGACTTTTTGTTGATGTTTCAACCATCGCTTTCAAGGCTATGGTTTGATCAAATCCGGTGAACCCTTTGTTGTATGCCGAAAGAATCATGGGAATGGCATGATTGCCGATCATGCAGTAGTTATCCTGGCCCCAGGCCGTCCAGATGGGAAGAAACCCGGCAGCTTTGTGATGCAGGAGCAGGCTATTGACTATGCCGTTAATTTTTTCAGGAGCAATGATTTCGAGTAAAGGGAAAGCACCCCGGTAAATGTCCCAGATGGAAAGTGTGGAATAATATTCGTTATTTGGGGCCTGTGCAATCCTGTCATCCGCCCCCCGGTATTCCCCGTTCACATCAGCAATGTTTGATGGCTGCAGAAACAAATGATATAATGCGGTGTAGAAAATCTCTTTCTGCCTGGAACCGGCTTCAATATCTATTCGTCCCAGATATTCATTCCAGACCTTAACCGCATTTTGTTTCACTTTTTCAAAATCCCAACCGGTAATTTCATTTTGCAGGTTGCGTTTTGCACCTTCAACATCCACGGTAGATAATGAGATCTTAACCTGTAATCGTTTCGTATTATCCAGGATGAACGACAAAACATATTTCGGAGCATTGTCTTTCGGTGTTTTCGCCAGTTGTTCTGATCTTTCAAACGGTCGGTCAAATCTGATTACGAAAAAGTATTTCCTATCAACCCAGTTTTTTGTGTGGCAAAACCCTGAAATGGTTTCCTTATTCTCAATTTTCACACTACTTTCCAAAACCAAACTATCGGTAAGGAAACGAAGCCCGTGCTGAAGATCAACCAGTACATCCGCCTGTTGAGAAGGAAATGTATACCGATGAAATGCTACCCGTTGGGAACAGGTCAGCTCGACTTTTACCTGATCTTTTTTGGTTACGGTATAATATCCGACGCATGCTTTTTCACTGCTTTTAAAATACCGGTGGCGCAATCCTATATTCCTGCTTTCAACAAAGGGGAGGAGCAAAACATCCCCCATTTCGCTGATTCCCGTGCCGCTGAACCGGGTTTGCGAAAAACCCATCAACAGGGTGTCCTGATATTGGTAGCCGCTGGTATGGCTCCAACCCTGTTCGCGATTGTCGGGTCCCGGTTGTACCATACCGAAAGGCATTGAAGGTCCGGGGAAAGTATGACCAGTGCCATCAGTTCCGATGAAAACATTTACAAACTGTGTATTATTTTGGCCCATTCCCAGTAAGCCCGGCATGAAAAAGAAAACAAAAAGCGGAGTCTTCATTCGTGAACTGTTTAATTTCAAGACAAATATCTGCGATTATCAGCAGCATACCTTGTTCGAAATTTGCCAAAAATTGTGTAATATTACCGTACGTTTGTATTATTATTGATAGTAGTGATAA
>CAIYPA010000334.1 GCA_903927965.1 uncultured Bacteroidia bacterium
CCAAAAGTCTTGAAGGCATCCGGAAATCGTTATTGGAATCCGGACGTTTTGATGAGGTTTTTGTTTATCCTTTCGATGCCATTAAATCGCATGTTGCAGAAAAAGAGTTGCCTCTGACCCATGAATTTATCGGGTCAGTATGCCGTGAAAGCCAGACAGATGCGGTGATCTCGCTCGAAATGTTGAGTTTCTTTTACAGCCGACACAAAGGTACTTCGGGACAGGATATCCAACCGGGCGCCAATGTCAAGGTAACGGCAATCTGGGCGGTCTATACCCCTCAGGGCGATGGCCCGATTGACAGATTTACCCATGCAGAGACGATGAGGTGGAAAGAGGGAAAATTGGAGAGTGACGGACATTATTATAAACTTCCCGAACGGAAAGAGGCGATTTCGATAGCTTGTAATGAGGCAGCAAAAAATTATTCAAAAAGGATTGTCCCGCATTGGATCGAGTCGAGTAGGGTGATCATTGGGTCAAATGATCCTGAACTGGACAAGGCGGTTTCGTATGGCCAAAACAACAAATGGGAGGCAGCTGGTTCTATATGGCTAAAGTTTTCGAAAAGTCCGAATACCCGGATTGCAGGGATTTCTTCCCTTAATTATGCAGTGGCTCAGGAGATGCTGGGTGATCTTGAACTTGCATTGGAATGGTCGGACAAATCGGTAAAGTTGCTTCAGGGTGGTGAAGCGGGTAAAATCGCTCGTGAATATGCTGCAGTTTTGTACCAACGGAAGCTGAAAGCCAGCAGTTTAAATGAAGTCCTGAAAGTCCGGCAAAAGTGATATAACTAAGTAGTATTCTATAAATCAATTATTTGAATGGAGTTATTTGTTTATTGTTTTATCCTCTCTATCTTGATTCTGAATTTTGGTGTCGAACGTTGGCTCGACTATCTGAACACAACCAATTGGTCGTTGGGATTGCCACCTGAACTTCTGGGAATTTATGATGAAGAAAAATACAAGAAATCAATTGCTTACGAAAAATCCACCTATCAATTTGGTGTATTGTCCGAATCATTGAGCTTTATAACAATAGTCGTAATTTTCATTGCCGGTGGTTTTGGCTGGCTCGACACTCTGGTGAGGACATGGGTCTCCAACCCAATCCATGTGGCATTGATTTTCTTTGGAATCCTGGGACTCATTGCCGAAGTGTTTTCGCTGCCGTTTAGCTGGTACGGAATTTTTGTTATTGAGGAACGCTTCGGATTCAATAAATCCACACAAAAGATTTTCTTCCTTGACCAGCTGAAAAGCCTGGTCGTTTCTGTAATCATTGGTGGATTGATACTTTATCTTGTTATTTGGATCTACCTGATCGCGGGAAGTTTGTTCTGGCTCTATACCCTGATCGTAATAGGGTCCTTTTCACTTTTTATGGCGATGTTCTACTCAAGTATCATCGTCCCACTTTTTAATAAACAAACCCCATTGGAAGATGGGGAGCTGAAAACAGCCATCAGTACATTTTGCTCGCAGGCTGGTTTTGTACTGGACAATATCTTTGTGATCGATGGATCAAAGAGGTCAACCAAGGCGAATGCCTATTTTACCGGACTGGGAAGCAAAAAAAGGATTGTATTGTACGATACCCTTATCAGTGATTTGACCATTGAAGAGATTGTGGCTGTTTTGGCACACGAAACCGGCCACTACAAAAAGCACCATATTTGGTACGGGTTATTTTTTTCGATGGTCTCCATGGGTTTTATGCTTTATGTCTTTTCACTGGTGAGCAGCAATCCTGTATTTGCGAAGGTCCTTGGATCGGACATTCCCGGGTTTCACCTTGCTGTGATTTCATTTGGTATTTTGTATTCTCCCCTGTCAATGATTTTTGGACTGGGACTTAACCATCTTTCGAGACTGAACGAATACCAGGCAGACCGGTTTGCAGCGGAAAATTACAATGGGCAATTTCTTGGATCGGCATTAAAGAAATTGTCAGTTAGTAATTTAAGTAATTTGACACCTCATCCTGCCTACGTATTTTTCCATTATTCACATCCAACATTGATGCAACGACTAAGAAGACTATCCACAATAAATAAAAACAATGAAAATCATGAGATTTAAAATTTTAGTTCCAAAATTGGCTTTTGCTTGCATACTGTTGGGAAGCTTAAACCTTCAGGGGCAATCCATTGATGAAGCGTTAAAAACAATCAACCAGGCTTCCCTCAAAGCTCAGCTTGGTTTCCTTGCTTCCGACTGGATGGAAGGCCGCGATGCGGATAAAAAAGGTGCATTTATGGCAAGCGATTACATTGCCTCCATGTTTCAGGTATTCGGAATCGAACCCTATGGCGACATGGAATATGCTTTTCCTCTTTCAGGGCAAAGGGGGTATAGACCGGAGTCCAAACCATCCTATTTTCAGAAATTCAATATTATTAAATATCAACCATCAGATATACAATCATTTAGCCTCGTAAAGGAAATAAATGGTTCACGGGTGGCCCGCAATTTTGATTATGGGGTCGACTATGGCATAGCCGGAATAGAGTCGAACCTTGAGATAGAAGCTCCGGTCGTCTTCATTGGTTATGGGATTAAGTATGATTCTTTGAAATACGATGATTTCGCCAAAATGAACGTAAAAGGTAAGATCATTGCAAGGTTGGATGGCTATCCCGGATATCATGACACATCGTCGCCAGCATACAAAAAATTCAAGTTTAATAGTTTATATAGCCAAAAGGAGAAATGGGCACGTGAAGCAGGAGCTGTTGCGATTATCAATCTGTCGGCTAATCCATTAAAGGATTTTGGAAGGGTGACCAATTTACCATTCAGGTATGAAAGCGGTGATGTTGAGGCAGATGTAGCTCCCGAAAAATATTACGACACACATGCTATCCTGCAATCCGATTCATTACAAAAATCGTTGCCTTCAATCCGTATCTCTGCTAGGTTGCAGAAAGAATTGTTGTCGATCATCAATGTTGATCTTTATAATTTTGAAAATGATGCAAAAATCAACCTCAAACCTGCTTCAAAAGAGGTCCCAGGACTTAAGGTAAGTCTCAAAACAGCCATAAAAAGTGAAATGGTAAGCGTTAGGAACGTCATCGGAATAATAGAAGGTGAAAACAAGAACGAGTTTGTGGTAGTTGGGGCACATTACGACCATATCGGAAAATATGGCGGTTATATTTATAACGGTGCCGATGACAATGGTTCAGGAACTGTTGGCGTTCTTTCGATTGCCAGGGCGATAAAAGCCACCGGGAAAAAACCACAAAAAACGATCATTTTTGCGGCTTGGACTGCGGAGGAGAGGGGATTGCTCGGTTCTAACTATTTTGTAAATAATTTTGCAGGGATCAACAAGGTTGTTGTCAACCTTAATTTCGATATGATCGCCAGAAGTATTGCATCCGACACGGCCAGCAACAAATGTGGGTTCAGTTACACAAAAGCTTACGAAGGGTTTCAGGAAATGTCGCAAAAAAACATCAAGGATTATGGATTGAACCTTGTTGTCAAATATAATCCATCGGAACGACCAACTGGAGGAAGCGATTATGCCCCTTTTGCAGCAAAAAATATCCCTGTTATCGCTTTTATGGCCGCTATGCATCCCGATTATCACAAACCATCAGATGAAATTGAAAAAATCCAGTGGGGAAAGATGGAAAACATCATCAAATTGGGCTTCCTGAATGTTTACAATCTGGCCAATTCCGACCTGAAAACCCTGCGAAAGGAGTAAAAGACCTATTTTGTGTCGAAAGATTTCTATTTTTGCAAATCATTGATCAATTAAATAATAACAAATGAAATTATTAGAAGGAAAAACAGCTATTGTGACCGGTGCCGCCCGTGGTATCGGGAAAGCAATCGCCTTGAAATTTGCTGAAGAGGGATGCAATGTTGCCATTACCGACCTTTTTTACGATGAGGTCGCAATGGCCACCGAAGCGGAACTTCAGGCATTGGGCGTTAAAGCCAAAGCTTATGCTTCGAACGCAGCCAAATTCGATGATACGCAAAATGTTGTAAATCAGATAATTACTGATTTCGGAAAAATTGATATTTTGATCAACAATGCCGGTATCACAAAAGATACCTTGTTGATGCGTATGACCGAGGAACAGTGGGACGCTGTGATCAACGTAAACCTGAAATCGGTATTCAATTTTACCAAGGCCGTACAGGGTGGTATGCTTAAACAGAGAAGTGGTGCCATTGTGAACATGAGCTCAGTTGTTGGGGTCAGCGGTAATGGTGGCCAATCGAACTATTCTGCATCAAAAGCAGGAATTATCGGTTTCACCAAATCAATCGCCAAGGAACTTGGTTCACGTGGGATTCGTTCCAACGCCATCGCCCCAGGTTTTATCATCACCGAAATGACTGCCAAAATACCTGAAGACGCACGCAAACAATGGGAGGCTGCAATCCCCATGAAACGTGGTGGCCTACCTGAAGAAGTGGCCAAAGTTGCACTTTTCCTCGCTTCCGACCTTTCATCCTATGTTTCGGGCCAGGTCATCAACGTATGTGGAGCCATGAATTGTTAATACATTAATATTTAAATACATGTAAAAAGAGCTGATTCATC
>CAIYPA010000335.1 GCA_903927965.1 uncultured Bacteroidia bacterium
AATTTGTCAAGGTCCTCTTCAGAAGAAATAGCAACAGAATTGGTACTAAGTTTGTATATTGCATGATCTGAGGGCTTTAATTCTGCAATCTGTTTAAGCGTACCGCCAGATTCATTTTCAAGTATCACTTTACCATGAACAAGTGTTGTATTGATCTCCCCAGATTGTGGATATGCCTGAAGGTCAAATGCCGTTCCCAGTACTTTCACATGAATATCTCCAGTTTTGACAATGAACGGTTTTGATGGATCGGTCGTCACCTCAAAGAAGGCTTCTCCACTCAATTCCACATTGCGGCAATTACTATTGAACTCATTTGCAAACAACAATTTACTTCCCGAATTCAGGACCACTTTTGTTCCGTCTGACAATTGAAATTTCGAACGTGTACCGTAAGCTGTTGAGATTTCCTGAACCAAAGTCGGAGGTTTAATGTAATCCAATACTTTGGATGAATTGTAATTGTAGATGTACGCACCTGAAAAAACACCAGCAAGGATAAACACTGCCACAGCTTGTTGCAAAAATCGGATTACTCTGGTTTTTCTTAAGCGCAACCTGCGTTTGGTTTTAATCAGATCACCTTCAATATCAATGGGGTTAATTGCAATTTTCGGATTTGACTCTTCCCACAAAAGACTATAATCTTCAAATACTTTCATATCATCCCGATTTGAATCCAAATGAGCTTTCAATGCCTGCTCTTCAGATTCAGTCAGATTGCCAATAAAATACCTTGATATTAAAAGTTGAATTTGTTCTTGCATTTTTTTTCATCCAATTTTCTCTAAGACGAAATTCGTGACCCTTTACCCTACATTCGAGGAAAGTATTTTATTAATGGGGTCAAGTCAAAAATTATTCTATTTTTGTATAGAAATAAAATCGTGAACCAATCATTTCCCAGATGAATTCTGAAAACGATGCAAAAGAACAGTTTTTACTTGCCCAACTGCTTCAGGGTAACGAAAGTGCATTTGATTTCCTTTTCAGAAAGTATTACAAAGTATTGACAATTAAGGCTTTAAAGCTTGTTCATGATCAGGATTTGGCACAAAGCCTTGTACAGGATTGTTTCGTACATTTTTGGGAAAAGCGGGAGCAGTTAAATCCAATTGGGGATCTTTATACCTATCTGGGATTTATGGTCAGAAACAGGTGTATTGACCATTTGCGCAAGGCAAAACGGTCGCAACAGGTGCAAATAACCAATCAGATTGATTTTATTGGATCTGAAACAGAGGAGGGTATCGATGCAAACGACCTAAGTTCCCATTTGTGGTATGCAATTGCCAACCTTCCTGAACGTTGCAGGATTGCATTTGAATATAGTAGGATAGATGGGATCACTTATTCTCAGATTGCCCTTAAAATGGGAATATCACAGAAAGCAGTTGAGGCTTTGATCAGCAGGGCATTGAAAACGCTAAGGGCCGAACTTGTTGATTTTATGTGTATTCTTATAATCGGAATTGTATTTTAACAGGTTAAATTATTCATTATGAACTTTGAATCGTATTTTAAAATCAGTTACGGGCTTTACATCGTAACGACCCAATCGGGCAACAAAAGAGGCGGGTATATTGCGAATACCGTTTTTCAGGTCACTTCAAATCCGCCCCAATTTGCAATAAGTTGTAATAAAGATAATTACACGACAGGATTAATCAAAGAAAGTGAATTGTTCAGCTTTTCGATACTGAGCGAAAAAGCAAACCCTGCCTTGATCGGGAATTTCGGTTATAAAAGTGGACGCGATTTCGATAAGTTTGAAGGCGTCAACTACCTTAACGGAAAAACTGGGATTCCTATCGTTACGGATTCCTCAGTCGCATGGTTCGAATGCAAGTTGGTCCAGAGCTACGAAGTTGGTTCGCATGTGATCTTTATTGGGGAAGTGATCGATCATGGATTGATCGAAGAAAAAGGCAAGCCATTAACTTACAGCTACTACCGTGAAGTCCTTAAAGGTTATTCTCCAAAGAATGCACCAACATATATCGAGAAAGAAGTGATCGAAGCCGTAGCAGGAGATCCAAAACTTCAGGCAGAAGTTTGGCAGTGCCAATTGTGCCATTATGAATATGAGTCGGCCAAAGGGGATCCGATCTCAGGGATCAAACCTGGAACTTCTTTTTTAGACTTGCCGGATGATTGGGTTTGCCCAATCTGCGGTGCTGATAAATCGTTGTTTGAAAAAGAATAAAACCTTACAAATGAAAATTTTTAGCGAGTTCAGGAAATTTGCCATGCGGGGAAATGTAATTGACCTGGCAGTAGGTGTTGTAATCGGAGGTGCTTTCGGAAAGATAGTTTCTTCTTTTGTTTCCGATATTTTGATGCCGCCCATCGGACTTTTAATGGGTGGAACTGACATTTCTGGGTTGAAGATTATCCTCAAGGATAAAATCGTTGAAAACGAGAAGGTAATTTCTCAGGCAGTAACCTTAAACTATGGGAATTTTATTCAGGCAACTGTTGATTTCTTAATCATCGCTTTTTTTATTTTCATGTTTGTTAAGCTGTTGAATTCAATCCATTCAAAGGAAAAACCTGCCCCTTTGGCTCCTCCTGAACCATCAAAAGAGGTACAATTGCTGACTGAAATCAGGGACTTATTAAAGAATGGACAAGGGAGAAATTAATTTCCCTCCCTTGTTCATTCTTCATTTTCAGATTACCCGGGCTGTTTCTCCATGTATATGAAGGTCAAGGCCACTTTTCTGGACGGCATCCGTCACTTTTACCCTGACATATTTATCAATGGCATGCAACATTCCCCATGTAAAGGAACTTGCCCAGATGATGGCTGCCAGTAATGCAACCAACTCTTTGAACAAGAGCACAAAGCCCCCTCCGTACAATAAACCATCAGGCGTCCCAGGATTTATTGCGCTCGTAGCCAACAAACCGAGCAGAATTGTCCCGAATACACCTCCTACTCCATGAACTCCCCAAACATCCAGGGCATCATCCCATTTCATACGGTTTTTAAATTCAACAGCCTGATAACAAACAAACCCTGACATTGTCCCGATCAGCGCAGCAGAACCAACGGTTATATATCCGGCAGCAGGTGTGACAGTTGCAAGGCCAGCAACGGCACCTGTCATCAATCCGATAAATGTAGGTTTCTTTTTCCCTGTGTTCCATTCGATCAGCAACCAGGTAATCGCAGCAAACGAAGCCGAAACATCGGTATTGATAAATGCTGCCACAGTGATGTCGTTCACATCGAGTTCGCTTCCGGCATTGAACCCATACCAGCCAAACCAAAGCAACGTAGTACCGATTGCAACCAGAGGTATATTATTTGGCTGATGATCATTCCCCTTTCTTTTACCCACATAGATGGTTGCCACCAAAGCGGCAAAACCGGCCGTTGCATGGACCACAATTCCCCCGGCAAAATCGAGTACTCCCCAATGTTGAAGTAATCCGCCACCCCAGATCATGTGAACAAAGGGATAATAAACAAAAATCTGCCAGAAAATCAGGAAAAAAACATATGCTTTAAAAGTAACGCGATTAATAAAAGCACCCGTAATCAAGGCCGGGGTAATAATGGCAAACATCATCTGGTAAGCAAAAAAGACATATTCCGGAAAGGCTTTTCCCGGCATTATCGTTTTGGGTGTGATCCCATGCAGGAACGCTTTGTCAAGGTTTCCGATGATCCCGAAAAGATCGGTACCATCGGCAAAAGAACCGCTAAAACACAACGAATAACCGAACCCAAACCATAATACTGTTGTAAGTCCCAATGAGACAAAGCTTTGCATCATTATATTCAGAATATTCTGTTTATTGCCCAAACCCCCATAAAAAAATGCCAGTCCTGGCGTCATGAGCATCACAAGACTTGTTGCCAAAACCATAAATGTAGTTACCCCTTTGTCGATCATCAGTTCAAAAATTACAATTTGATATTATTTTTCTTTCGCGGCGCAAAAATATAATTATTTAAACATACCCCAATAACATTATGGGTATAGTTTGGATATAATTGCTTACGATTTGAAAGTAGGGTTTCCGAAGATGGGGGGAGGTAAGAAAAAGAATAAGCTTAGGGCATGGGGCGGGGAGCGGGGAGCATGGAAAACGGGTCAGAACGTAGTAGGGAAAAGGGAAAAAGATTTGAAAATTTGTCGATTTGAAAATTTGAAAATGAGTATAAAACCAACCTATGTACCTATGTGAAAAACTATGTGCCTATGTGTTAGATTTTTAAGTAATATGTACAAATGATTTTAACACATAGGTTCAGAGGTAAAAACACATAGGCACATTAGAAATTGGCTTATTTAACGTCATCCACCTTCTTTTTCCTGCGATTGTATAAAAACACGACCAAAGGGATAATCAAGGTTGACAATAAGGCCATTAAATTTTTGCCGATCCAGTCCCCAATGTTGCCCATTGTTGAAACCGGTTCACTGATTAAGATCTGAATGTCAACAGTTTTGATAAATGGTTTTGATTTTTTGCCATCATTTCCCTCTGCAAATATCTTCATAATAATTTTGGAGGTACGGCTTCTATCACCAAGAGCTTTGACTGTCCAGTGCCAGTTGTTCCCATTTACAAAATCGAGGTCCTGTTTTTCCTCTGTTTCGACAGGTGTAATCGTAAAATCAGCTTTATCATACTGCAACGAAATTTCCAATGACTTGTAGGCGGTTATATCCTGAACAATACCGATTGTGCTTGTATCTTTCTTGGGAACAATATCCAACTCCTGCTGCTCAATGCTCCGTATCTGTTTTCTTACCTCCGCCACTGTAGCATCAACCCTAACTGTAACCCGGAGGTCTTTGGTATCCTCAAGCTTCATCTTTTTTGAGTACGAATAGCCCAATGTGGCACTCACCGGTTTTGCTTCATTTGCACTGGGGATGGAAGATGTTGCTTTTTCATGCGGTTCATTACCATTGTTGTTTGGTTGGGACAGGGAAGGGAGGGGCGGACGAGGCTGTTCTGTACTATTATTGGTTGATCCTGATGTAATAGGTTGCTTATCTTTATTACCTGAAACATTATTGTTGTCTGCACCCAAAGGGGCTGATGCACCTGATAAGGGTTGGATAACTGATCCAGGTTTCGCTGTAGATTTTGGCTCCGGTTTCGGTTCTGGTTTGGGTTCCGGCTTGGGTTCCGGTTTGGGTTCCGGTTTGGGCCTTTCAACAGCTGCAGATTCTTTCCCACTTTGGGTGTGTTTAATCCATGCGCATGATGACAAAATGACCAATAATGTTATTGTATAAATCCAAATGGAAGTCCGTCTTTTAGTTTTCATCTCATGAAAATATTGGATAATAATACCTTACAACGCAATTGATTACGAAAATGTTCAATTAATGAGGCTGTCCAAAAAGGTTCCTTTACCGCAATGTACGCTAAGGTTTCGCAAAGATCGCAATGTTAAATAATTGCAATTTAAGCCTTTGCGAACTTTGCGATGCTTTCTTTACGATCCTTGCGGTAAATAATTCCGACTTTTTGGACGCCCTTGTTAACTAATTTCTGATTTTTTACTTTTGATGAAATGTCTCTGATACAAAACCCAGGACTGTGGGAAGTGCATCCCTCCAGTAGGTCCAGTTGTGGGCACCATCGCGGATACGGAATTCGTGCGGGATCTCCTTTTTGCGCATCGCAATATGGACCAAACAATTCCCTTCATAAAGGAAATCATCATCGCCACAATCGATGTACCACTTAACCGCCTTTTTCTGATCATCGGGTATCAACTTGATCAATTCCAAAGCATTGTGCCTTTCGTAATAGGTTTTGATCTTAGCATCGTCGGTAATTTCCGGATGGCTTTTCTTAATTCCAGCTTTTGCTTCATCAAGGCTCAATGGACCAATATAAGCACTTAACGGACAAGCAGATGAAAATAATTCAGGATGATGAAGAGCGTACATAAACGAACCTCCGCCACCCATCGATAACCCAGCAATAGCACGATAACGCTTGTCGGCTTTGATGCGGTATGTTTTTTCGATGGTTGGAAGGAACTCCTGGAAGAAAAAATCTTCATAATTCCAATCCCCTGCAATACTGTTGAAATAACCCATCTGGCCTGTATCGCCATCAGGCATTACAATAATCATGGGGGTTGCAATCCCATCCTGAATGGCCTTGTCTGTAATTCGTTGTACTTCACCAAATTGCACCCAACCAGTATGGTTGTCGGTCGCACCATGCAACAGGTAAAGGACTGGATAGCTCCTTTCAGAAGTTTCATAACCCGGTGGGAGGTAAATTGCGTATTTCCTGTCACTTTTTAAAATCTTGCTCGGAATCGACTTGTTGTCGTAAACCTTGCTGGTCTGTGCCTGTGTCATAACCATCACCCCAATAAACAGTGCAATAAAAACCAAAATTCTTTTCATAATCATCCGATTTATCATTTGTACTCTATATTCTCAAATCTTCAAATTCTTTCTTACCCACTTTCTGTTCCCCAGTCTCTGTTTTCCAATATTTAATTCCTTAATTCTTCATTCTTTCATTTTCCTTTCTCCCGTCTCCATTTTCCCTTCTCCATGCCCCATGCTCCCCGCTCCATGCCCTAGTATCCCGCCGCCTGTCCGTCCTTTCGCGATTCGGATGCGCCGTAATAGACCTTGTTTTTATCGTCCCACTTAATGGCCTGATAACCACCGTAAATCCCATTTGTGAATTGGATTTTATGACCCTTACCCATCAATGTGCGGATGGTCTCATATGGAATCCCGCTTTCAAGGTAGACCACTCCCCCATCGGTCATCTTTTCGCCCGTGGGTTCGCTGGAACCCTCGTGGCAAATCCGGGGTGCGTCACCAGCTTCCTGGAGGTTCATCCCAAAATCGATCAGGTTGACAACCATCTGGACATGCCCCTGCGGCTGCATCGACCCGCCCATCAGCCCAAAGCTGATATAAGGCTTGCCGTCTTTGGTAATGAAGGCAGGGATAATCGTGTGAAACGGCCTTTTATGTGGCTCGTATTTATTGACATGCATAGAGTCGATGATAAACATCTCACCCCTGTCCTGCAAAACGAACCCAAGTTTTCCAGGTGTCATTCCGGAACCCATGCCACGGTAGTTGCTCTGGATCAACGAAACCATGTTCCCGTCTTTGTCGGCAACGGTCATGTAAATGGTGTTCCCAGTTTCAAGGTTACCGGCTGGATAACTAGTGGCTGCACGTGCAGGGTTGAAAAGTTTCATCCTTTCTTTCGCATATTCTTTGGAAATCAGCTTTTGGATGGGAACCTTGTTGAAATCGGGATCTGCATAATATTTGGCCCGATCCTCAAAAGCCAGTTTCTTCGTTTCGAGAAAAGTGTGGATATATTCCGCACTTCCAAATCCCATTTTGGCAATGTCAAAGCCCTCCAACATATTTAGTTGTTGCAAAACGGCTGTCCCTTGTCCGTTGGGTGGCAATTCCCAGATATCGTAACCGCGATAGTTCGTTGAGATTGGCTCCACCCATTCCGAATGGTGGTCGGCAAAGTCGCGCATACTGAAAAATCCGCCCTGCTCCCTCACATAATCGACAATCTTTTGGGCCACTTCACCTTTGTAAAATGCATCGCGTCCTCCTTTGGCAATTTTTTCAAGGGTTGCGGCAAGGAATGGGTTTTTGAAGACTTCCCCTTTTGCCGGGGCTTTGCCATTGGGCATATAAATCTCTTTAAAACCCGGATATTTTTGCAGGCTTCTTGAATTGGAGTTCCAATAATAGGCAATCACTTCCGAAACAGGGAAACCCTCTTTGGCATAACCAATTACAGGTTTGAACAAATCGGCAAACGGCAATTTTCCAAATTTTTTGGACAATTCTGCCCAACCATCGACACACCCGGGTACGGAAACCGGAAGTGGCCCTAGAGCCGGGATCCTTGTGATCTTGTTCTTCACAAAATAATCGAAAGTCAGATCGTAAGGTGATCTTCCACTTGCATTTAAACCATATAATTTTTGGGTCTTCGCATCCCAGACAATCGCAAACAGGTCGCCACCAATGCCGTTACTGACCGGTTCAACCAAACCAAGCATCGCATTCGCCGCAATCGCCGCATCGACGGCACTTCCACCGGCTTTCAAGATGTCGAGTGCCACCTGTGTTGCAAGGGGTTGACTTGTACAAGCCATACCATGTTGTGCA
>CAIYPA010000336.1 GCA_903927965.1 uncultured Bacteroidia bacterium
CCCCTTCTTTTTCAAGATTCTGAATGACCTGGATCCCTATCCCCTCGTCATTCATTAATAAATTACCAACCCCTAAAATCAGGATTTTGTTTTGTTCCACGTTTTTGTTTAAGTGTTGTGACTTTTCGCAGCTTCCTTGTCATGTTCAATCACGGCATCCTCTTCAATAAACTTCCACCCACCAATCATTGAGGATGTTACACCTGTCCTTTCAATATAGTCATGGTAAAAGACAAGATACATATGAACAATGGCGAAGAGGATAAACCCCCACATCAGGATATGGTGCAATTGCCGGACAGCCATATCACCGCCAAGGAATGGAACGACCCAGGCAAATAGCTTAGGAAGTGCAGATGTACTCATGGCCGAATACATCCCAAATCCTGTAAGGCATTGAAGGAGGAAAATCAGGAAAGTGATAAAATAGACAAAGCTGGCCAACGAATTATGGCCAATCGAATTGATCTTTTTATGGGTAACCTGAAGAACATCAACTTTGATCACATCCAAAATTTCCAGCCACTGACTACGTTTAAGAGGAATAAAATTATACCATCTTGAAAACTCGTTCCCAGAAAATCCCCAATAGGTCCTGAACACGAAATTAAAGAAAAACAGGAATGCTGCAACAAAATGGATGAACCGCACATTCCCGAACCAAAAATTGAAATATGCTTCGGTACCTTTTGTTATTGACAATGGATCACCGATCATATAACCGGTAATACTCAGCGTGACAATACATAACGCATTTATCCAATGATAGATACGTACAGGCATTTCCCATACATATACTTCACGTAATGGAATGGACCGGCTTTTCATGGCTAATAGGTCTTTAATTCATGAATGTAGCTCCCTTTTTCGTCGTACAAATGCACTGCACAAGCCAGACAAGGGTCGAAAGAATGGATGGTCCGCAACACTTCTAGAGGATTCTTTGGATCGGCAATTGGGGTACCAATTAACGATTCTTCAAAAGCGGAACGCTTTCCCTGAAGGTCACGTGGAGCAGCATTCCAGGTAGTAGGGACTACCAATTGATAATTGGCTATCTTCTTGTCTTCGATCACAATAAAATGGGAGAGGGCACCGCGCGGTGCTTCGACCATCCCGATCCCTTTGGCCTGGCTTGGCCATGATTCTGGCAACCATTTGTCGTTGTTCATTGTACGGGTATCGCCATTCTTGATGTTGGCCAGAAGCTGATTATAGAACTCGAGTGCCCAACCGCATGTGAGCTTGGTTTCTAGCCCACGAGCTGCAGTACGACCCAATGTCGAGAACAATGCGGCAACCGGTACATCAAGGGCCTTCAGAGTGCTTTCGATCACCTCTTTATAATCAGCTCGTCCAGAGGCATATCCGATCAGCATTCTTGACAGTGGACCTACTTCCATTGCATTGCCTTTCCAACGTGGTGTCTTTACCCAACTGTATTTCTGTGAGAAGTCAAGGTGTTCGTAAGGTGGCTTCGGACCCGTATAATTAAACTTGGTTTCACCATCCCATGGGTGCAGCCCGATTTTATCTCCCTTTGAATATTCATACCATGAATTGTTCACAAATTCCTGAATCTGGTTCTGATCCTCAGCTTTCACTTCATGGATTTTGCTTAAATCACGGTTCAGGATAGCCCCTCGTGGCATCTTGAAACTTTCGGGATTGTTGTATCCGTTGGTTGGAAAGTCACCAAAAGAGAGATAGTTGGTCAAACCACCACCAATTGCACCCCAATCGCTTTTATAAAACGATGCAATTGCAAGTAAATCAGGGATATATACCTGATCAACAAAAGTCTTTGCATCTTCAAACAGTTTGCCGACAAAAGCTAACCGTTCAGCATTGACAGCATTGGCCTCTTCGATGTTGATAGAGCACGGAACGCCACCTACCAGATAATTAGGATGTGGGTTTTTACCGCCAAATACAGTATGGACTTTGACAAGTTCTTTTTGCCATTCGAGGGCTTCGAGATAATGAGCTACGGCAATCAGGTTTACTTCCGGTGGAAGCTTATATGCCTTGTGTCCCCAATAACCATTGGCAAAAACTCCGAGTTGACCACTTTCAACAAATCCTTTGAATTTGTTCTGAATATCTGTGAAATAGCCAACAGAGCTTTTGGGCCATGGGGAAATACTCTGTGCAATCCTGGAAGCCTCAGCAGGATTGGCTTTCAAAGCTGATACAACATCAACCCAGTCAAGGGCATGCAATACATAAAAATGTACCACGTGATCCTGAATATATAGTGCATTGGCCATCAGGTTACGGATCAGCTCAGCATTCGGGGGTACAGAAATACCGAGTGCGTTCTCTACTGTCCTGACTGATGTCAACGAATGGGTAGATGTACAAACACCGCAAACACGACCTACGAAAGCCCAGGCATCGCGTGGATCGCGCCCTTTTAAAATGGTTTCGATGCCCCTTACCATAGTTCCGGCACTGAAAGCATCTGTGATTAAACCATTGTTCACCTCTATTTCCACCCTAAGGTGCCCTTCTATACGGGTAATTGGATCGATTACTATTCTATCTGCCATGACTATGCTTCTTTCGTGGTTTCAACTGTAGAACCTGTTTCGGGTTCGTTGTTTATCTCTTTATTTTTACGTATGTTAGTGACAATTGCATGACCTGCCATACCTATGGCAGTAGCAACGCCGAGACCAAGTCCGATCTTATCGGCAGTCGATTCGATCCCGAATCCTGCTACTTTGGGAAGGTGTTGATAGAATGGGCCATTGTCCCAGAATCCAGCCTCGGAACAGCCAATACAAGGGTGACCCGATTGGATCGGATAACTGACACTGTCGTTCCATTTAATAATCCCACACGAATTGTAGGTGACCGGTCCCTTGCAACCCATCTTATAGAGGCAGTATCCGCGCTTTGCACCTTCATCGTCAAACGATTCAACGAACAAACCTGCATCGAAGTTGGCGCGTCGGTAACAGGTGTCGTGGACCCTTCTTGAATAAAATGCTTTAGGCCTATTCAATCCATCCAATTGTGGGATGCGGCCAAAGGTGAGCAAATGAACAACCACACCCGCCATGACATCTGCAATCGGAGGACAACCTTGAACATTGACGACAGGTTTACCACTGATTACTTTATGTACAGGTTGGGCTCCTGTTGGATTGGGACTTGCTGCCTGCACGCACCCTGCGGAAGCGCAATTGCCCCAGGCTACAACAGCCATACAATTTTTAACAGCTTCTTCAAGGATCTGCAATGCACTACGTCCCCCAATACAACAATAAGCTTCATTCCCTGTCGGGATTGAACCTTCCACCATGACAATGTATTCACCCGGGTATTTGGCCATAACAGCTTTATAGGCATCCTCTGCCTGAACGCCCGAGGCAGCCATAAGTGTCTCCTGATAATCGAGCGAGATCTTGTTCAAAACGATGTCTGCCACAAGGGGATGGGACGCACGGATGAACGATTCACTGCAACAAGTACACTCCTGAAAATGAAACCAAATTACCGGAAGACGGGGTTTGGTTTCCAAAGCTTTGACGATTTGACCTACTCCACTGGCTTCTAAACCTAAAAACGCAGCCATTGTGGTACAGAATTTTAAGAAATCCCGCCGGGGAATACCTTTCCGTTGGACTTCTTCATAGAACGAAGATCTCTTTTCCATAAAGCAGTGGATTTAATATTAAATTTGCGTTAAATGTACATATAAAATCAATAAAAAAAATATTCGGCAAAATATTTATATATTTATAT
This sequence comes from uncultured Bacteroidia bacterium, assembly GCA_903927965.1. GTDB lineage: Bacteria > Bacteroidota > Bacteroidia > Bacteroidales > Prolixibacteraceae > JAAFHB01. Next base: position 3,754 of record CAIYPA010000336.1, read on the forward strand.
TTTTCGATAATTTATGAACATAAATGAAGATTAAATTCTCTAATTTGCGATTATGATCAAAACTTGAAGTGTTTGTGTAATTAACTGATTCATAATGCATAAAAATTATAGACTGAACGAAAAATGGATTAAGGCCTCAATTCTGGGGACAATCTGGGCAGCCTTTGAAATAGTCCTTGGTAGTTTTCTCCATAATTTTAAAATTCCATTCAGTAGCAATGCGTTGACAGCCATTGGAATAGTTATTCTGATCTCTGTCAGTTACATCTGGACTGAAAAAGGGCTTTTCTGGCGGGCCGGCATCATTTGTGCCATCATGAAAACGATGTCGCCAAGTGCGGTTATTTTTGGGCCAATGATTGCAATTTTCAGTGAGGCGGCTTTGCTGGAGATTTCAGTGAGGCTATTTGGCAAAACGATTTTTGGTTTTGTTGTTGGTGGGATGCTCTCCATGTCGTGGAACCTGTTCCAGAAAATCATCAATTTCATCCTGTTTTATGGTTTCAGCATTGTGGATGTTTACACTAATCTGTTAAAATACGCACAAAAACAGCTAAACGTCCACTTTGACCTGGTCTGGATGCCGATTTTGGGTCTGTTTGGAATCTATTGCCTATTGGGTTTGATTTCAGCAATAATCGGGATAAGAATAGGGCGAAAATTATCGATTGAATCCATAGAGTATCAATTGGATAATAAATTCAATTCGATTTATGACAAGCCAAATGGCCAGAAACCTGATTTCGATTATTCTTTTTACTGGTTGATAATCAATACGATATTTGTAGTGGTTCCGTTGATCCTTCTCAATTTCACTTCCTGGATGGTTTGGGGACCAACCATCATCGGTATTGTTTTGATCTGGATCGCACGATACAAAAGGGCATTGAACCAATTGTCGAGGCCACGGTTTTGGATCTATTTTGCATTGATCACGATGGTTACTGCGTTTGTGTTCACCAAAATTGAGTCAAATGGTTTTGAAGAGGGACTTCTATCCGGCATCCAGATGAACTTCAGGGCGGTTATCATCATTCTTGGGTTTTCAGTTTTGGGAACCGAGCTGTACAATCCAAAGATCAGGGCATTTTTCGGAAAAACATCCTTTCAGCAATTGCCGTTGGCTTTGGAACTTTCGTTTGAAAGTTTGCCTTCCATTGTTTCAAATATCCCTGAATTTAAGGTCTTTATCAAAAATCCTGTATCCTTCATATCCTTGGTCATTTCCCAGGCCGAATACCGGTTGGAGGAATTTAGGAAGAAATCGGCAAGGAATATCTTTGTCATTTCCGGGATGGTAGGAAGTGGAAAGACGGCACTGGTTCAAAAACTGATTGAAGGGTTAAAACAGAGCAATATTTCAATAGGGGGCATTTATTGCCCAAGGATACTGGATGGTGATACAACTATTGGTTACGATGTTGTTGATATACAAACTAATGAGCAGACCGGGTTTTTAAGGAAATCAGAAGATAAAAACTTAACTAAGATTGGCCGGTATTCGATATTGCCGGAAGGGCTTGAAGCCGGCCGATGTGCGCTGGATGTCCTAAATAATAATAATAACCAATTGATTGTGATTGATGAGGTTGGTAATCTGGAACTTGAAAACCAAGGGTGGGCTTCCAGAATTGATGAATTGTTGAATGTCCCCACCTTCCATTTGTTGATTACAGCCCGTGACACTTATGCCGAAAGGGTCATCCAGAAATGGAATTTAAACAGTTACAATCTTTTTAAAATTTCCGAAACTGATGGTGATAAACTTTGTAATATTATAATTGAACGAATAACTGGTTATGAAATTGATAAAAATTAATGGTATGAGAAAGAATATCCTGTCTATCGTAATTACAATGATGTGCTTTTCCGGAATCGCACAAAATTACAACAAGGGCGTCCTGGTTGAAATTGTCCAGAAAACAGATACGACCTCTATCGGACAAAAATTTGTGTTGCCCGACTTGAAGAACATGGAGGTGACCATGGCAAAGGTGACTATACAGCCAGGCAAATCGACAGGTTGGCACAAGCACAATTTTGCTGTGTTTGCCTATGTTGCAAAGGGCAACCTGACTGTCAATTTTGAAAATGGGAAAACCCTTCAATTCACTGAAAATTCCTCAATTGCGGAGGTCGTCAACACCTACCACAATGGGACGAACAACGGAACTGAAGATGCTGTTTTGTATGTCTATTATCTGGGGGAGAAGGGGAAACCGTTGTCAATTCGAAAGGAGCAAGCCGTTGGGAATTGAGGTGGTTGCCGCATATTCAGTTTGAAACAATTACAGTAATTTACGCCATCCATTTCCACCCAGGAATTAGCCTTATCGTTTTGCCCTCTTTTACAAATTGATCTTCCTGATCGAAGGTAATGATCGTTCCTTCGTTAAGTCCCAGGCGGAGCATTGCCTCGAACAGCCCATCGACCTCCCTTTTTTCGTTTTGCTGACCAACTTCCCAGGAAACCTGTATTGCCGAAAAAGTTTCTTTATTGTAGCGACAGATAAAATCGCACTCTTTTTTGCCTTTGAAATACCAAATTTCGCACCCTAACCGCCGTAGGTGCAAATAGGCCATATTTTCAAGCAACCTTCCCCTGTCTGGCGAGCCGGATACGGATGAGAAATTAGCAAGTCCTTGATCGACTGCATAAACTTTTCGTGGATTTCTGGCCTGTACTTTTAAAGAGGTATCGTAAATGGGTACCAAAAACAAAAGGTAAGCATCGGTCAGGTAATTCAGAAATTCCATCACTGAGGAAGCAGAACCAACTTCAAATGTATTTTTCAGGTTATTGAAAGAGATCTCCTTCCCTGTATTGCTAAGTAGAAACTGTACAATCCTTCGGTAAACCTCCTGATTTCGAAGGTTGTAGCGTGAAAAAATATCACGTACAAGGATATCCGAAACCAAGGTTGAAAGAACCTCCTTTTTCCCCATGCTCAGGTATCCGGGGAAGCCCCCTTCAGATACAAAGGTCAGGAAGGAGTCGGCTCCGGCAGTAAGTTTCAAATAATTAAGAAACTCTTTGTAAGAGAACGGAAAAACCTCGAAGTCAAGGTGCCGGCCTGTAAGTTTGGTGCCCAGTTCCATGCTCAAAAGGTTGGCATTGGATCCCGTTATCACAATGGTCTTTTTCTGGTCCACAGCTTGCCTTACAAATCGTTCCCAACCTGTAACATTCTGTATTTCATCGAAAAAATAGATTGGTTTGTTGTTTGACATTTCAGAAAACAGTTCTTCAACAATCAAAAAATCATCCACATCGAATCCAGCAGTTCGGCTATCCTCCAAATTAAAATAATTCATCGAACCATGTTGCCGCATCAACTGCTTCATTAATGTACTTTTACCCGAACGTCGCACACCGGTAAGCAGGTATGCAAATGGGGGTAGCGATTGAAATTTGTCGAGCTGTTCACGGGGTATTTCATTTTCTTCAGGCAAAAGCCAATCCTGTTGGGAGACCAAAATTGATTTTAATATGGCTTTAAGCATTGTTTTCTACTTTTACTAAAACAAGATATCTTTTGTTACAAATGTAAGATATTTTATTTTATTAAAGTAAGATATAGTAATTAACTTTATGGATATTGCGAAAACCTGGCAAACTTTGCGTTAAAAAAACCTTTCCGCGTATTTCCCCTTACCATTTTGATTCGTCAAATTCAATCCGATAAGAGGAGATTGTTACATCATCAATGGTCTCCGTCCGTTCTTTTATTGAATCCGGATAATTCACGTTGTTTGGGCAGAACACAAGGTAAACACCTCTTGAAAGTCCAAGGCTCCTGCAATAGTAGGCAAGTTGGTTTTTCCCTTTCAGGAACTGGCTTTCGTAGTAGTAAATCTTACTTTCAATAAGGTATTCAGTTGACCTGACGTTTATGATTAGGTCGCTTTTCCCCAAACCGGTATCGGCTTCGCGGTAGCTTTTTCCATCAACCACTTGAAGGAAAGCCTGGATATAGGTCTCAAAACTATAAATCAATGCGCTCTCTTTGATCGAGTTGTAATTTCCGTTTTCATCCTTTTCCCTGAACACATTAAACCCTCGCCGCTTTACAAATTCTTTGTATCCGGCAATTAAAATGTCCAGTTTCAACTGGTTATTGCTGTCAAACAATGTGTTGACGGCAATACTTCTCAATATGGATGCTTTTTCACCGTTTGAATAGGGATAGAAAGCGTTGTACAACCTCTTCTTATAAAAGGGGACCCAAAAAGTCACATAACCATTTTCATCTTCTTTAATTAAACCATTGGTATGCAATATTTTAATGTTCTCCCTATCAATTTCGAAGGGGATTTTCTCTTCAGTGAACAATAACCGCTCAACAAAACTCCTGTACTCTTTCGCCTTGTTCAGGATATTCGCAAAATTCTTGTCGATGGCGACCTTCAGGTACCAATGTTCAACTTTAAGGTAATCATCGAATTGAATTGTTTGTTCATCGGGGTAATCCTCGACCAACTTTTTGGCAAACCCGTTTACCAAACCGGGTTGGTTGGCAGTAATCTGAATGATTTTCTCCTTTACCTTTTGTTCAAATAATTGACCTGTTTCGGTTTCATGTTGCCCCAATAATTCAAATACCTCATTATCTGTAAAGTAGGGGATATTCAGATTGTCCGATACATTGAATGGGCTGGCATTGTCGCTGACAACGCCAACAATATTGGAGACACCTACAAGTATCACACTTTTCAGACAATGGGTTTGCCTTGAATGGTAGGCATTTCGTATGGAATGTAGGAAAGAACCAAAATATTTAGGATTGATGCCTTCGACCTCATCAATGATTAAAACAAATTTTTCATCCTTAATCCTTTCCAGGTGATCAAAGATTTCGCCGATTGTTTTATTTGAAAAATCAACCTTCCAAAAATCTTTCAAATTTCGCGTCAATCTGCTTAAAAACGAATGTTCAGGTTCGTCCTTGTAATTTTCAAAATTGATATGCGCAACTTTATGTCCCTGTTTTTCCAACTCAACAGCCAATTGCCCGAAATAGGTACTTTTGCCAGTTTGGCGTGGTGCCCAGATTGTGAAATACTTCTCACTTTCAACAAGCTTCAACCCTTTGTTGATCAAATCAGTCCTTATAATCGTATAGTGTTGTTCCAGGATGTTGGGACCCGATGTGTTAAACTCTCTCATTGTTGCGACTTGAATTCCATTTCAAAGTTAGTGATTTCTTTTATAGAATTTTTGCGCTTCAGCCAGCATATTTTCAATCTCTTTTTTAAGGGTTAGTGGCCTGATTATTTTAGCCTGGTTGGAAATCATTAACAATCTTTGCTTTAGTTCAAGGTTGATGATCATCCGGTAGGAGAAAGTGATCTGATCCGGGGTCTCCACCACTTGTTTTTGGGAGGTATGCAAGGGCAAAGTCTTGAGCAGGTTGCCCATGTAAGGCAAACATTCCAATTCAAGGGTCTCGGGTTGATCGTGTGCTGAAACCTGGATGCCGATGATGCTCTTGAACATCCCCGGAATGTTGAGATCCTTGTTCCTTGTAAATGTTTCACTTGTAACCTGAAAATCAACGATCCTGTCAAGGCCAAAAGTCCTGATCTCAGCCGTATCCGACAAGGTGCCGACAACGTACCACCGGTTCAGGTATTCCCTTAACAAATAAGGATGGAACCTATATTCTTTGATTTCTTCCGAATCAAACCGTTTGTACCTGATCAATAGCTCATTACAGGTCTTAATGGCCAAAGTGAAATCCTTGATCCATTGGATTCCCTTGAATGAGTTAAAATCCTCAAATTCAATGATCTCAAATAAATTGGAACCCTCCTTCAGGTAATCTTTCAAAATTTGGGCGTTCTGCGAATACTCAAGGATTTTCATCAGGTAAGGAAAAGTAAGCTGGTCGTCCTTGACAAAATAGCCATGCCGAGTGGGCGAATACCTGACGTTCAACCCAAACTCGTCACGCAGGCTTTCAAGGTCACGTTTCAATTGGCGGACAGATATTTTTATCCCCGTTTCGCTGATCTTATCTACCATCTCGAAAATTGAAGGATAAACCTGCGAGCCTGTCAACTGAAGTATCTGTAAATACCGTTTAATTTTGACCTGGTACGACATGGAAAATAGATTTAGGACTAGTGATTAAATATTTGATTTACAATACTTAAATTTGAATGTGTACAGTAGGAATTCACTTTCCTGCCACAAAGGCACGAAGGCACAAAGTCTAACTAAGAAAAAATCTTAAGATTTAGGGGCAGCACCCTTTTTTACACGGATACCAATGCCAGGTAAATCTGAAAGCGTAATTTTTCCGTCAACAACAGTTGCCCCATCATAGATATCATTACTGATCAATAAATTGCCATCAAGATCCGCCCAATCCACCATTGGCGACAACTGCGCGGCAGCCGAAATGGCACAGGAGGTCTCAGTCATGCAGCCGATCATCACCTTCATACCCATCATACGCGCCATATTCGCCATCTTAAAGGCATTGCGCATCCCGCCACATTTCATCAACTTAATGTTGATACCCGAATAGATCTTGTTCAAACCAACAACATCGGCAACTGTTTGAAGCGCTTCGTCTGCAATGATAGGAAGCGGACTGTTTTGGGTCAGCCAGGCGATATCGTCAACTGCCAGCTTGCTCATGGGTTGCTCCACAAAGACCACACCTTGTTCGGCCAGCCAATGGATCATGTCAAGGGCCATCTGCTTGTCTGTCCAGCCCTGATTGACATCCACACAAATTGGGGTTTTAGAGACAGACCTGATCGTCTTAATCATCTCCTTGTCGTTGTCGCGTCCCAATTTGACCTTCAAAACCTTATAAACTTCCGCTTCCGCCACCTTTTGTTTCACGACTTCAGCAGTATCGATTCCGATTGTGAAACTTGTATTGGGGGTTTTGGCAGGGTTCAATCCCCAGAGTTTATGCCATGGCTGATTTACTATTTTTCCGATCAGATCGTGAAGGGCAATGTCGACCGAAGCTTTGGCCGCATAATTGCCTTTTGCGATCCTGTCAACATAGGCAATGATATCCTCCATTAGGAAAGGATTGCCAAATTGCGACAAATCGACCTTTGCCAAAAACTCGGCTGCAGTTTTCTGGGTCTCGCCAAGATATGGGGGCATACTCGCTTCGCCATATCCGACTAGGCCATCATACTCAATTTCGGTCAGCATCACCGGAGTCGTGGTCCTTGAATTGTTGGCGATCGTGAAAACGTGCCTCAATTGCAAATCATACGGACGAAAAGTCAGTTTCATTTTGGTCGATTTACCTGATTTTGGTTTGGGCGAATCGTTGGTGGATGCGCTTAGCGAATTTGAAACGATCAACCCTCCGGTTGCCAGTCCACTGTATTTGATAAAATCGCGACGGTTGCTCATTTTATGATTTTTTTAAATTAATACCAATTGTGTTGCCTGATGGGCAAGAGACCTTGCTCTGGTGTAACCCCGATGATCCTTCTGGCTGCAATCCACTTTGAACTAAGGACATCGCTGTAATTCGCCCTGTTTTTGTCAAGACTGCTGATGTGGACAAAGCCAGAGGAGTGGATCACTTCACTGTCGCCGATGTACATCCCAACATGAGTCACCTTGAATGTCTCCTTGTTCCCAAAGAACAACAAATCCCCTTTCTGGAGGTTGCTGTAACCTTGTGTGATATCCAAAACCTGTCCATGTCTCGCCTGTTGTGAAGCGTCCCTTTCTAGTATTGTTCCATTTAAAAAATAGACTGTTTTTACAAAGCCGCTGCAATCGACTGCTTTTGAGGAAGTCCCGCCCCAAAAATAGGGGAAGCCCAAAAAGCGTTTGCCTGTGGCAATCATACGGTCGCTAATTAAGGATACGGTATCGCTCCATTGTTTCAGGTTAATCCAATTTTGATTGGAAACATACCCTATCCTTCCATCAGGAAGTGATATTTCTGTAACATCCTTATCAACAGCCTTTTTCACAACAATTGCACCTGCAACCAAATCACATAGCACATTGGTTTTTTTGCTGTCCTGGTAAGCAAGGCCATATGTTTCGGTATAGATCAATCGATCCGACTTGCGCCAGTCTGCCATTTCGGAATTGCTCATGGGTTGAACGGCATATTGGTTGGTCCAGGCAATGTAACGATCGGGGGTTTGGATCAGGTACCATTCGTCTGTTTTCTTTAGGATCCTTACGGGAGTTCCCATAATGGCCTGGGTCGCCATCTCGGCCGAATGTTCCGGTTCGTATCTGATATTTGCAACACTCAATCGAACTACACCCCAAACTTTCTGTAGGTTCACGGAATCGGGCAAAACCTGAATACTATCCGTAAATGTAACTCCTTTATTTGCAATTAATTGCAATATTTCAGCTTTTGCCTCCGGGAAAATGGTCTCACCTTTCAGGACCAAATGGCCGTTTCTGTTTTGTTCGACTTTTATTTTGCAAATCGCAACCCGTTTATCGGGTACCCATTTACTGGCAATCCCATCGATTTCCTTCTGCAAACCATCCAACGTAGCAAGACGGCAACCAAGCATAAGCATTAAACCCACGATTGCGACAAAGCTTTTGATTTTCATAAATCCTTATTTTGTTTTTTGTATGACAACCTATGTGATGCAAATGTAGCAATAATTTGATTGTCGGGTAATCAAGTAATTGTGAAAATGGACGTAAGCAATTGCATAATTCGGAATAATACCTGTAATAATTTGATATTTAGATGTATATGTGAAAATCCCCCTGCCCCAGGCTCTCTGCCCCAAGCTCCCTGCCCCAAGCTCCCTGCCTCAGGCTCCCTGCCCCAAGCTCCCTGCCCCAAGCCCCCTGCCCCAAGCCCCAAGCTTTAACACATAGGCACATAGGTTTTCACATAGGCACAAAGTCTGGATATTACTCATTTTCAAATTTTCAAATCGACAAATTTTCAAATTCCTTTTTTCTGTCTCCTTTTTCCCTACTCCCTGCCCCAAGCTCCATGCCCCAAGCTAATACCCCACTTCCATATGGTAATCCCATTTGTTGAAGTAGAGGTTTCCGCCGCTCCATTCCACTTCGCCACGCTGAAAATCATAGGGTTCGCTGCGTGGATATTTCTTTGCAGGAACAAATTGACTGCTGATTGCATCGTTCACGATCAGGCGGAAGGCATCAATCCCGCTGACATAGAACTCCTTTTCCTTAAGATTTTCCGATTGTTGAAGGTTAAACGACATATCGAGCGGGACCCAACCAATACCTTCGTAATAGACCTCTGCCCAATCGTGAAGGTTGACCTTACCGGGATGCATCATCCATCCGCTCTGCCATTTGACGGGAATGCCCTGATACCGTGCCATCGTCATGAAAAGCAGGGTCTGCATTCCGCAATCGCCCCGACGGTTGTGCAGAACATACGCTGGAATATCGGGGATGATGCTGTATTCCAGTGCTCCTGTCCAGATGACATGGTCGTTGATCCAGTAATAAAGCTTTTTAACTTTCTCGACAGGATTTTTGGAACCAGCAATGATGCTGTCCGACAGGTACTTAATTTCGTTTGAGAACACAATCTGAGGAAGTTGTTCAATTGTATTTTTCTTAAAAATCGGAGATGTTGTATCATAAGGTAAAATTTTAAGCTTGTTGAGGTCAAAAAACTGAGCCATAGGCTGAACTGTAAATCCGATCTCAAAAAGGGTCGGCTTTCCTTTTATTGCTTTCTGCTCAATATAAATGGACCGTTGCCCGACAGAATCGGGAGAAATAAAATGGTTTTCGGGAACCGATTTCAGAAAAGCAACCTTTCCCTGGCGGGCATGTGATTCTTTTGGCCAGGGCATCCAGCACCTGATGGTTTCGCCATCGGGAACGGCATCCACATCGACTGTCAAACGGTAGGTAATCTTTAAATTTTGGGGCAACACCGGTTTTCCAGTTGACGATTCCGCAATCACTTTTCGGGAATGTTCGAGACAAAAGACCGAAAACGGATCGGTTGTTGATGAAGCAGCACCCAATCTTGCTGGTTGTCGGCTTGCAAGGATCAGTTTTAGGTTGGAGACCGCACGGCTGAAATAGAGTTTCTTCCCATCGATCATCCGATATTCCAGCCAGTTGTTTTTCTCCCACATGGCTTTTTCTTCCTGGGAGTACGTCCCAAACTCTTTGGTCAGGCGTGCATTTACAGTACTGTCCGGCAATCTGAAATCGGCCTGGATCCTGTCCGCCATATCTTTCATCAACAGGAGTTTGGCAGTCGTAGCCGAATCAACCTTCCCGTTGGAAATCAGCGAATCGGCCAAATGAATCGCCAATGAAAACTGTCCATCCCGAAAAACCGACTGGATTTCCTGCGGGGTATAGCTTTTATGGGCAGGTTGCTGACAACTGAATCCTGAAAACAAAATAATCGCGATGATGAAGTTCCATAGTCTTTTCATGGGATATCTTTTTTACTTTTACGATGGTTGTAAACCAAATTTAAAAGTAAACATTTTGGGTCAATTCCAATCTTTAATATTTCTGATCGATGAAAAATAGTTGCTTAAGGCAAATTCTGCTCGCATTGATAATTTCTTTGTTTTCTGTTTCCGTAAGGGCTGGTAAAGTAAAAACGGGATTGGAAGTTCTGATCAGTCAGGACTTTGCCCAATTAAAAGGCAAAAGGGTTGGATTGATCACCAATCCAACCGGTGTTGACCGCAACTTGCAATCGACGGTTGACCTGTTTTTCCATGCCAGGGAATTCAAATTAGTGGCTTTGTACGGACCTGAACATGGCGTGAGGGGCGATTTTTCGGCGGGTGCCACGGTTTTGGACTTCAAAGATCCGGGAACAGGATTGACCGTTTACAGCATTTATGGAAAAACAAGGAAACCGACACCCGAAATGTTGAAGGATATTGATGTGTTGGTTTATGATATTCAGGATATTGGCTCACGTTCTTACACTTACATCAGTTCTCTGGGATTGGCGATGGAAGCTGCTGCAGAGAACAACATCGAATTTGTTGTGTTAGACCGGCCAAATCCGTTGGGTGGCCTGAAGATGGAAGGTTGTCTGACAGAACCGGCATTTACCTCGTTCGTAAGCCAATTTCCGATTCCGTATGTTCATGGATTGACTGTTGGCGAACTTGCCACTTATCTCAATGATGAAGGTTTGCTGGCCAACAAGGTCAAATGCAAATTGACTGTAATTCCCATGAAAGGTTGGAAACGGAAGATGACCTTCGATGAAACAGGTCTTCCATGGGTCCTTTCCTCACCACATATCCCGCACAGCGATTCGCCGGTTTTCTATCCGATCTCGGGAATTTTGGGCGAGCTTTATGTTTTCAGCATTGGTGTTGGCTATACTTTGCCTTTTGAGCTTTTTGCTGCCGAATGGATCAACGCCGACTCCCTGGCACAAAACATGAACAACCTTAAACTGCCGGGATTGATTTTCAGACCAATCCATTTCACACCTTATTACAGCGTGTCGAAAGATAAGGTGGTGCATGGGGTGCAGGTTCATATCACAGATTACAAAAGGGCTGAACTGTCGCTCGTGCAATTTTGGGTGCTGCAGGAGTGCCACAAGCTTTGGCCCAACAAGAATGTCTTCGAAATGTGCGAAAAATCGAGGCTGAACATGTTCGACAAGGTGTGCGGTACCGACAAGGTGAGATTAGAGTTTACCCAGACTTTTCAGGTGGCTTCCATCCTGCCAATTTGGAACAAAGATATTGTGTCGTTCAGGGAGAAAGCTAAAAGGTATTTTTTGTACAAGTAATCCGATTGGCTTTTAGGCAATTTCGCTTAACACGATAATCCATAGTTTGTTATCTAATCTACAAAGGTTTCTTTAATAATTGACTTAACCTTTGTAATCTCACTTTCTGTAAGTTTATCAAGCAATTTTAAAACTCTTTGCCTGTCAATCGTTCTGATTTGGTCTAAAACTATCCAACCATTTTTCTGATCGTGTTTTACTTTAATTCTTGTCGGATAATTTTTCGATTGACTCGTCATTGGAGCAATAATAAGCGTTTGTAAATGCTTATTCATCTCATCGGGTGAAATGATCACACATGGTCTCGTTTTCTTAATTTCACTGCCTATTGTGGGATCAAGATTGACCAGCACAATGCTATATTGATTTAACTCCATTCCTCAAAGTTTTCGTCTTCAAAAATGTCTGTCATTAACGGCTTATCATCCTGGTTCTCATGCATTTTCATAAAAGATTTTTCCCAACCCTTTCTGGGAGTTGCTTTCGGTTTAAGAATAATGTATCCTTTTTCAAGAGTTAATTCAACAGTATCCTTGATGTTATATTTTTCAATAAGGGTTTTGCTTAGCCTAATCCCTTTAGAGTTGCCTATTTGCACAATTGAAATTTCCATAATAAATCTTTGATATGTGACTACAAAGTTATTACATTTATTACAAATCAGAAAATATTAATAACATATTTTGGCTGCCAAAAACTTTGGCCTGGCTGGCTAGAATATTTATGAATTGTGCGAAAAATCGAGGCTGAACATGTTCGACAAGGTGTGCGGTACCGACAAGGTGAGATTGGAGTTCACCCGGACTTTTCAGGTGGCTTCCATTCTGCCAATTTGGAACAAGGATATTGTGTCGTTCAGGGAGAGGGCGAAAAGGTATTTTTTGTACAGATAAAGATGAAGCTGCCCAAAAGAGTTCATTTTAACGCAAAGTTCTCAAAGGTTTCGCAAAGCTCGCAAAGTTAACTATTAGTATTTTAATTCTTTGCGATCCTTGCGATTTTACCTTTGCGAACCTTGCGGTATATTTTTCAGCTTTTTTGGACATCATCCTCAATTACCTGCTGGGTTATAATATTTAAAAGCCAATCTCCTTTGTTTTAGAATAAACTTAGCTGAGATATATGTTTCAGTTGATAATTGAAACCGGGAAGTTTGACAATGGCATCAGCCAAATGCTTTCTGTGGCACTGACAAATGTCCGCTTCAAAACAAGTTAATGCAATTCGTTTCTTTTCTTTCAATAAACGCAAAATCGTTTCCTGAAATTCTATTGTTTTGGTCAAAATATCAGAACGATAGGCAGCAAACAACTTATCGTAGTCGGCTTGGGAATTCAATTCTTGCCGTTTGTCGGAGTCGATCCCCAACTCAGGAATATGAACATATTGAATACCAACACCCTCACATGACTTTTCCAACTGTGATTTACTAAAGCCATATTTCATGCTTATTGAGTTTTTTCGTACATCGCAAAGAACTTTGATATCGTTCAAAATCAGCTTATTTAAGTACTCCTCAAGACTGATACCTTCATAACCAATTGTATATAATGTAGTTGTATCAGATTTTGGCTTTGCTTCCAATACCTTTTGGTATTCTTCACGACTTAACCGCTCCCGGGCAATCGTACTATTTACGGCATAATAGGGAAATTGGATATAAGTGTGTTTTATCAACTCATCGATATTTTTAGTACCATGCTGTAGTTTTACATATCGGATGGCTTGCCGGTCTCTTTCCCTGAGGCTTAACAGATATTTTTCAGGATCAATTTTAATCCAATGATTGCCCTCTTCTTTAACCTGATTGTATTTGGTCATTGTAAAAAGGTCTGCATTTGCCTGGAACGAAAAACACCCAAACTTGTAAGGAACAAAATGGTAATCAGGTTTTTGTTGTTGTTCAGTTACAAGCATCAATAACTTTTGCAAGCTGATTTTTTCAACTTGTTATCAAAAATCTCCAAAAGAGCCAATACGATCTTGCGTCTGTAATACATTCGGCAAAAATACGAAAATGGCTGAACCTGATCTCGTTTTTTCTTTTATTCAAACCTGGCGAAACGTTAGAGTTTTGTAAGTCAAGCGTCGAAGAAAAAAATATATTACAGACAAGGTGATGAAAATTCATCAAAACTATTCAGGTTGTTTCGATTGAAAGGGAAAAAAAAGACCGGCAGATCACCGGACTTTTATACCTTTTTGGAACGTGCTTATGCCCCCATTTAAAACTATACCATATTGTGTGCCATGCTTTTACTTAGTTCATTAATAAGCTCAACAAAACACAAATGCTTCAATATCAAATCAATATCAACTGGGGTTAAATCCTGCAGGAGTAAATCTTTATCTTTTATTCCAATCAATCTCAAAACATCCCGTGGATTAGATTTACCAAAGTCTAGCTCCAAATCCGATATTTCTCGTTTAGCCACCCTGGAAATAAGGTTTTTAGATTCGAATAACACGGTTTCTATTTCAGGTTTAAAAAGTATAAGTTTAAAATTACTAGCAGAACCAATATATTGATTGATAAAATTTGTTTTCTCTTTATATTTTATTTCATCAATAGTATCAGCGTCAAGGATCAGGAAAATCTTGGCTTTCTTGGTTTCAGATTTTTCAAGAAGTGATTTTGCTAGTGACAATGCAGAAGAATAACCGCCTGCACTAAAAAACTTTGTATTAATAATGAATTGGTTTGGGATTATTTGACTTAATAATTTTAAATCGAATTGCCCCTCTGTGATTATATAGTTTTTCATTGGTTTATCGTATTAATAATTCTGCAAGTAAGTTATAATTAGTAAGACCATTTTTAATACAATGCTCATATTTTATCTTTAATCCTTCAACGAAGAAATTTTTGTCTAAACATTGTGCAATTTCTTCCTTTTCCCACATTAAAATTGTTTGTGGGTGAAGGAACTGATTGAGGATAAGTGCAGGCGATGTGAATGATGCAGTAGTGAAAATGGCACCAATTGCAGACGAAGGTCTTCTTTGTAAACGTGATCGCAACTTTGAAAATGGTTCAAAATCGACATTTTCTTGTTGATTCTTACATTCTATTAAGCAATGGATTCCATCAACAGAAATTAAACCGTCAAGTTGTTCTGATATTTTATCATGGACTTTTACAGTAAACGGATACTCAACTTTTGCTCCTTCTAATTCAAAAGCTCTACAAATAAGATATTCAAATTCCTTACCTTTTGTTTGTGGGTCTGTTGCAGGATCAATTATTGCAATCCATCGTTTGAGAAGTTCATTTTTATCTGCACTTCGAAATTTTTCAATATTCATATGTTCGTTGTTAATTTTGCAATGTAAGATTTATGCCCTTCATATTTTCAACCGAACTTGAAATTCAAACTAAACAGATTCATTTACAAGGGTTTTTATGCTTTTCACCAAATAAATGAATAATAAGCAAAGATATATTTTTCATTGCAAAATTCCACTATAATTGCCTCAATTCCAATAATAAATCCTTTTTGTATCATTTTACAACTCCCCCTTAAACGCCCTATCCAATAAACTCGATTTCAATGCTTTAAAATAAACGAGTTTGGATTGCTGTACTGAATTTACTTTTGAAAGCTTGTTTCTTAAGTTCATGATTTTATTTGCAAACTCAATTTGCTGTGCATAAGACAAGTCGGGGATTTTACATTTAAGCAAGTCTGAGTCTGAAATAGCTGGATATTGAGCACCCCGGATAAAGGGTTTTATTTGCTCCTGAACATTATTTGATAAAAGGCATAAAAATAGAAACTCATTACTAATTTTCTTCTTTGTCCTGAGTACACAAAAGCCTGTTGATGCTACCGGATTAGAGTAGTTTTTATTGACAATCGCTATATTTTTCAGATTTGGTCGCGTGGTTGCAAACACAATATCACCAGAAACGACTAATTTTTTAGCCCTGCTTGGGGCATTTTTACCCAAAATAATTTTTGGATCTTCAATTTGATGAAGTCGATTATTTACTGAAGTAATATCAATATAAGTAAATTGAGTATCAGGTTCAACCAAGGGGTTAATATTGACGGTTTTAACAACAATTTCTGAAACAGCTATTTGTTTCGTTGATGAATGAAACACCTCTTCCAGCACACTCGCCATCAACGCCTTGGTATGTTTGATATTCTCTTCGAGCAGGGCAATGCTTTTGTCGATGCGGGCAAAAAGAGCATCCAGCTTCGCAACAATTCGGGTTTGCTCGGAAAGAGTGGGAAGAGGGATTGGGATCTTCAATAAATCTGTTTTTGTCAAACTTGGCAACGTTGTTGATTTATTATGCTTCGAAAAATCATAGCTTAAACAAAAATAATGTAGAAACTTATTATCCAGATCTTTACCTGCGCAAACCCCAAAAGCAGTATCAACATTCCAAAATTTAGATTTGACAAATATTGGATTATTTATCGATCCTTTTCTTCCAATAATTGTAGTATCCTCATTACAAATGAAATCATTTGCGTAACCCATTATTCCACCACTTCCATAGATCGGATAAATTCCATTTTTATCAATGACATTTCTTTGATTTTTCCCATTCTTGATTATCAGCACATCATTCCATTCAACATTTTTCCACCCCTTTGGCAAATTATCCATTATATACCTCCTCCAGAATTTGTTTGAGTTGCTCTTTATTGGGCAACACCGTTTGGTATTTTGCGGCAAAAATCTGATTGTTGTCAACCGGTAGGGTCATTTCGAACGACCCCAATTTCGCAGACACTGTCTGCGGAATTGAACCTGATTCCGTAACTGTCTTATTTTGTTCTTGCTTATCCATTGTACCCCTCCTCCAAAATTTGTTCCACCTCTTCCATCAACTGAGCGATCACGACATCGTTCTTCTTGATATGTGCCATGATTTCGAGGGGCGGCAAATGGTCGATGTCGTTGTTCGTATTGGGGTTTTTGGCAGAGAGGTCTGTGTCAACAATGTCGGCAATTTTTACAATCCACGAATTGGAAGATAACCCACGATTTGCAGATAATTCCACAAACTGCTGCAAATGATCGTATTGGATTGGTTTGTTC
>CAIYPA010000337.1 GCA_903927965.1 uncultured Bacteroidia bacterium
CCTTGAAGGTGATGCTGAACTTGTGAACCAGGGAGTTGCGCGACAATGTCCAGTCCAATCCATTGGCAGACTCGAACAGCAAAAGGGCAATGCCGTGTTCGGTAATCATATCGCCATGATCTTTGGCTATACAGTAATACTTTCCATCCTGAAACCACTCGACATGATCGTCAATGGGAAAATCGGATTTTGGGGAGGTGATAAACGGCTTATCGTAATCTTTGAACGGTCCGAGTGGTGAATCGGAAAGTGAGATGTAATGTTTCACGGCACCACCTTTGTATCCCTCTTTTTCCATCACCGATTTGTAAGCCAATGAGAATTTCCCGTCGGGACGTTGGAAAACCGTTGGAACGCCGGTCGTGCGCCGTCCGGGAGAAATGTCGATCAATGGTTTGTCGAACCGCTTCCATGGACCGTAAGGATTATCTGCAACCGCTACCCCAATCCGTTGGAAATTCCGGTTGACCCACCACTCGGGATGGGTCATTTTGGGTTTTACCGTATCGGCAGTGTTTTTCCAATAACCACTTCCCTTGTTGGCAGTATAATACAAATAGTATTTCCCATTGTACCTGATTACATGTGGATTATGGGTCATCTCCCCGTCCCAGAATTGATTGCCACGTGCTGGCAAACAAACATCGGAGAAACGATAAGGCCCGAACAGGTTATCTGAAACAGCATGGGCAATTTCGGAGTGGGTCGCCCACGCTTCATGTCCCCTCGATTTTGGCCACCTTGAAAAATACATGTGGTATTTCCCTTCATCACCTTTCACCACGCCATTGCACCACACATTGTAACCCTCCATCGAAAACAGGT
This sequence comes from uncultured Bacteroidia bacterium, assembly GCA_903927965.1. Taxonomy (GTDB): domain Bacteria; phylum Bacteroidota; class Bacteroidia; order Bacteroidales; family Prolixibacteraceae; genus JAAFHB01. The sequence continues at coordinate 826 of CAIYPA010000337.1, forward strand.
GCTTTTCGGGTTTTTCGGGAATGAGCTTGGTAAAGTCCAATGAATTAGTCGTTTGAGATTGTGCCAGAAAACTCCAGCCAATCAGGACTAAAACAACTAAGCGGATTTTTATTGTCATTTCGGATTATTCATTTTTAAAATTCGGATTGGGTGTCATCATCTTTGCATGGTTTCTTAGTCTCCAATCATTCAGTATTTTATAGAATTCCTTAACTTTTTGGGGGTTGGATTCGGCCAAATCGGTGGTTTCGGAAATATCTTTTTCAAGGTCATAAAGTTCCTGCTTTCCGGTTTCGAAATTATCGATCAGCTTGTATTTTCCAAGGCGTACAGCACTGCCCGGATCGCCTCCCTGATTGGAATAGTGCGGATAATGCCAAAATAATGGCCTTTCGGACAACTTCCCATTTTTCAACAATGGAAGCAGGCTTATTCCGTCAACTTGCATTTGATCAGAACTGATACCGGCACAATCAAGTAAGGTGGGATAAAAATCAATACCACAAACAGGCGTATTGTTTTCAACGTTTTTAACTTTGCTATCAGGTATCCTGATGATCAATGGCACACGAATCCCACCTTCATACAACCAACCTTTACCTGCCCTCAAGGGTGCGTTTGTTGTGGGTGAACCTTCAGCGGTGGAAAGTCCACCATTGTCGGAAGTAAAGACGATAATCGTATTATCGTACAGTTTCTTTTCTTTTAAAAAGGCCAGTAACCTGCCAATATTTTCGTCCACACTATAAATCATTGCCGCATAAACAGGGTCATTTTGGATCAGCCTTTCTTTGAAATCACCTTTTGGAGCCTGTTTGATCCAATCCTTGTCTTTTGTAAAACGCTCTTTGTCAGCTATTCCCATTGAAATGGCTTTCTGCTTAAACTTTTCAATCAATGCTTCCTTTCCCTGCATGGGATTGTGAACGGCGTAGTAGGAGAGATAAACATAAAATGGATTGGCCTGATGTGAACCGATAAATTTAAGTGCCTCATCGGTTTGCCTGTCTGTAAGGTATTCACCTACTGGCCCATCTTCGAGCCTGGGATTCCCATATGGGGAAAAATAGCCATTGCTGTTTTTGCCTTTGTTGGGTGAACCTGCATTGTAACCCCCTTTGTTCACATCAAATCCCTGTGCTTCTGGCCAGAATTGTTCGGTTTCGCCTAAATGCCATTTCCCTGAAATCATTGTCGCATAGCCATTTGCATGAAGTGCCTCAGCGATGGTCGTTTCCTCAAGAGCCATGTGAGTTTGAAAAGGTTCTGCCAACCATTTATCCTGTGGAAGTCCACCCGACTCTGCCTGCCGTCCCGGTATCCAATCGGTAACCCCTGTCCGAACAGGATATTTGCCGGTCATGATCGAAGAGCGTGATGGGGAGCTTACCGGACAGGTGGCATACCCATTTGTAAAACGGACGCCCTCACTTGCCAG
>CAIYPA010000338.1 GCA_903927965.1 uncultured Bacteroidia bacterium
ATTTGGTACAAGTCTGGAACTGATTTTTGCATAAGCTTTTGATGGGAGGACTGTTTTTGCACCTTGTCCCGAATATCCACCCCAGATTCCGCAAACATCAAACGTGGGCCTGATACCTGTGCGTTCCATGGTCGAAAATCCCGTTTCACCCTGAACGGCCCCAATGGCCAAGGATGAACGATAGGCTTCCTCATTAAAGGGAGCGATGGCGAGTTTTTCACGTTCATGACCAGAAACATCCGCAACATCATCGTAAAAACCTGGGACCGTTATCCTATTGTCCTGATCTGTAACCCCAGCGATCATTTTACACAGTTCGTTGATAGGGTTGGCAACGGCACCCCCAAAAATCCCGGAATGGAGGTCCCGGTTTGGTCCCGTCACTTCGATCTGCCAATAGGCAAGACCGCGAAGGCCAACTGTAATTGATGGAATGTTGCGGGCAATCATCCCTGTATCCGAGACCAATATGATATCTGCTTTTAGCAACTCTTTGTGTCCCAAACAAAATGCAGCAAGATTTGGCGAACCAACTTCCTCTTCCGCCTCGATGATGAATTTCACATTGCAATTCAGGGTATTGGTCCTTACCAGGTACTCAAAGGCCTTTGCATGCATAAAGGATTGGCCTTTATCGTCATTCGCGCCCCGCGCCCATATCCTCCCTTCACTGACAACCGGATCAAAAGGATCGGTTTTCCACTGGTCCAGAGGATCGATAGGCATTACGTCCATATGGGCATAAACGAGTACCGTAGGAAGTGCCGGGTCGATGGTCTTTTCTGCGAAAACGACCGGATTGCCTGAAGTTTCGAAAATTCCGGCATTGTCAGCACCTGCTTCTATAAGTATTTTTACCCAATATGCAGATGCTTTGTCAATATCGGGACGGTGTTCCGGCATGGAGCTGATTGAAGGTATCCGGATCAATCCGAAAAGTTCGTCCAAAAACCGGTCCTGATGTGTTTCGATGTATTGGTCAATTGTTTGCATAATTTGAATTTTTGTACTAAGATAAGAAATAAAAGAGATCAATGGAAATAGGAAATAATTGAGATATGAAATAATATAGGCACGAAACAATTTATTGGAGTTCATCAATTTTAGTATTGATAAACAAACTTTGATGGATTTCCCCTTTTTTCAAATGGGAATTCGTTTAAAGATAATTTTGGCGATTTTAATTAAATCCAAAATAATGATCATCTTTTAAGTCAGATGTTTGTAAGTTTTCGCGCTCCATCGAAAACAGGCCTCCTGTGCCTTCTGCATCGCTGCTGACGCCAGCAATTTTCCCATCTGGTTGAACTTCCCCATGCCAGGTGTCAAGTTCATAGATTATATCCTCGTCGCTGAACAAAATCTCGCAGGAATGGGATTTTAACCTGATTTTCTTCCCAGTTATTTTCCCGGAAACCTCCTGTTTGACGATAAAAGTCTCTTCACCGTCTATTTGTTCCGAGAAACGCAATACCCCTTTGAGATGGTTCCCGATCTGAAGAAGTTCAGCATAACCGCTGTCTTTCCCAAATCCGAAATCTTCCTTAAAACGCCAACGTCCTGTAAGGTTAATTTTTTCGGGCATAACTCAAATATTTCAGTTGTAAAAATAGGGTTATTTATCAAATAATCTTTTCAAAAAACAGATCGTTAAGTTAAAAATCAAAAATAGGATTTTAATACCATTTAAAATATCTATTTTGATTAGATTTGTGGGAATTAATAATTTTATAATGAAGTCGAAAACCCCGGTTTTGTTGGAAAATGAAAATAAATCTTTACCTTCCGGATCAGCGCCAATGCCGTTTCCAATTGTTGGCATAGGCGCTTCTGCCGGTGGCCTGGAGGCACTTGAACAATTCTTTCAAAACGTACCTGAAGGCTCAGGTCTGGCATTTGTAGTTATCCAGCACCTCGACCCCAATCATGCCGGTATCATGCCGGAGTTGTTGCAGAGAATCACCAAAATGAAGGTTTTACAGGCCACCGACCGTCTAAAGGTCAAACCTAATTTTGTGTATGTGATACCTCCAAATAAGAGCTTGTCTTTGTTCAACGGTTCGCTCCACCTGTTTGATCCTGTCGAAACGCGTGGCCTCCGTTTACCTATTGATTACTTTTTCCGATCGCTTGCCGATGATTGTCAGGAGAGGAGCGTTGGAATTATTTTATCCGGTATGGGATCGGATGGAACCCTTGGTTTAAAGGCAATTAAAGAAAAAAATGGTCTGGTAATGATCCAAAGTCCCGAAACGGCCAAATTTGATGCCATGCCCCGTAACGCGATCGATGCAGTAATTCCTGATTTCGTAGCTCCTGCCACAGAATTGCCCGGTAAATTGATTGCTCTCCTCAAAATCAATCCGGATGCCAGAAATAAGCCGGAAATGGAAGGTAAGATCAAAAGCAACATCGATAAAATTATCATCCTCATCCGGGAACAGACTGGCCACGATTTCTCGATGTACAAGAAAACCACTTTATTTCGCAGGATCGAAAGGCGGAAAGGGGTCCATGAAATTGATAAGATTCCTTATTATGTGAGATTTTTGCAGGAAAATCCTCAGGAGGTGGAGATCCTTTTCAAGGAGCTTTTGATTGGGGTAACAAGTTTTTTTCGCGACGTGGCTGTTTGGGAGATGCTCGGAGATGAAATCCTGCCGTCATTGTTGGACCAGTTGCCCGAAGGTTATGTTGTCCGTGCATGGGTAACAGGTTGCTCGACAGGAGAAGAGGCCTATTCATTGGCAATGGTTTACCGTGAGGCCACTGAAAAAATAAACAAACACAAGAATATTTCGATTCAGATTTTTGCGACCGATCTTGACAATGATGCCATTGAGAAAGCGCGGAAAGGATATTTTACCAAAAATATTTTGGCCGACGTATCACCGGAACGCATCAACCGTTTTTTTACGATCGAAGGCGAAGGTTATCATATCAACAGTTCCATCAGGGAATTGATTGTTTTTGCGCCCCAGAATGTGATCAAAGATCCCCCATTTACGAAGCTTGATCTGATCCTCTGCCGGAATATGTTGATTTACATGGAACCTGAACTTCAGAAAAAGCTGATGACCTTGTTCCATTACAGCCTCAATCCGGGTGGTATTATGATCCTTGGAACAGCTGAAACAGCTGGTATCCAAAACGATGGGTTTAGTGATCTTGATTCCAAACTGAAAATCTACAAACGGTCATTATTGCATTCACCCTCTGATATCATCGATTTTCCCAGTTCATTCCGACACAACAAATCTATTTTACCCGAAAAAATGGAAACCATTAAACCTGTTGAAAATATCCAAACCATTGCCGACCAAATCTTGCTTCAACGTTTTGCCCCTGCAAGTGTGCTTGTGAACAGCAAAGGGGATATCCTTTATATTACCGGACGTACAGGCAAATACCTTGAACCAGTAGCTGGCAAGGCAAACTGGAACATCTACGCAATGGCCCGTGAAGGATTGAGATCGGAATTGCCGGGTGCATTCCGCAAAGCAATTCAAAATTACGATCCTGTTGTTTTGCGCAATATTAAAATTGGCACGAACGGTGGTACACAATTGGTCGATGTTACCATACAACGGATCGAAAACCCTGAATCGGTAAGGGGGATGATCATGATCGTTTTTCTGGATGTGGCAACAAATCAGGTTTCTGAACCTATTAAAACCAAATCTGGCAGACTGCCTTCAAATGCACGCCAAAAAGAGATGGAGATCGCCTTGCAAAAAAGCAACGAAGAGATCCAAAGTATAAGGGAAGAGATGCAAACTTCGCAGGAAGAGTTGAAATCTACAAATGAGGAGTTGCAATCGACCAATGAAGAGTTGCAATCTACAAATGAGGAACTTACAACTTCAAAGGAAGAGATGCAAAGCCTGAATGAAGAACTTCAAACAGTCAATATTGAGTTGCAAAGTAAGGTCAGCGATTTTATCAAGGCCAACGATGATATGAAAAATTTGCTCAACAGCACCGAAGTGGCAACCCTGTTCCTCGATAAAGAATTGAATATCCGTAGGTTTACCGATCCTGTAACCAATATTTTCAAATTGCGCCTCAGCGATATTGGGCGTCCTTTTACAGACCTGGTCAGTAATTTGAATTACCCTGATATCGATCTCAATGCGCACCAGGTTTTGAAATCGCTGATCACGGTCGAAACGGCCATTACCACCAACGACAACCGGTGGTTCAATATCCGAATAATCCCTTATCGCACAGCTGATGACCGGATAGACGGTTTGGTGATGACATTTAACGATATCACCGATTTAAAAAAGATGGAAGCAGAACTGAGGGCTGTAATTAACACAACAAATGAAGGGCAAAAAGGACAATCCAAAATATAATTTTTTAAAATTGTATTGATATATATATTGATATATATAATTACATATGAACGCATCTGAAATCAATCGAAAGTTTGATATGCTCCGGGAAAGGGCAGAAGAATTGCTTGGCAAAAAATCAAAAGAAACAGATTCCCTACTTTCGGAAGGCGAGATTTTGGGCCTTATCTATGAGCTTGATGTCCATCATGTTGAGCTTGAACTTCAAAACGAGGAACTCGCATCTGCAATTTCGGAAACAAAAGGGCTTGCCGAAAAATATCAGGATCTGTACGACTTTTCACCAACAGGTCATTTTACCCTTTCAGCACAGTCTGATATTATTGAGATGAACTATATTGGCTCCCAATTGCTTGGTAAAGAGCGTTCCCATTTGAAGGGCAGCAAATTCGGTTTTTTTGTTTCTCACGGTACAAGATCTGTTTTTAACCTTTTTATCGAAGAAATTTTCAAAAGTGGCAAAAAGGAAACTTGTGAGGTTGTGCTCACAATTAGGGACAAGGAACCGGTTTATGTTTATCTTACAGGAATCGCCACCGAAAAAGGGAATACCTGCCTTTTGACGGCTACAGATATTTCTGACCGCAAACATGCTGAAGAGTCATTAAGAGTAAGTGAACATAGGGTCAAGGCAAAGTTGGATGCACTTTTATTGCCGGATGGCGATATTGGGCATCTTGAACTCGCCGATATTATCGATGTTGGAGCAATACAAGCTTTAATGGATGATTTTTATTCCCTGACAAAAATGGGCTTTGCGATTGTTGATCTAAATGCAAAGGTTCTGGTTAGTACCGGCTGGCAGGATATCTGCAAAAAATTCCACCGGGTGAATCCCGTTTCGTGCAGGAATTGTCTTGAAAGCGATTCTTTCCTTTCATCTGGCATAGGGCAAGGGCAATATAAATTGTATAAATGCAAAAACAATATGTGGGATATTTCGACCCCGATTGTCGTTGGGAAAAAACATTTGGGGAATGTTTTTTTTGGTCAATTCTTGTTTGAGGGTGAAATACCAGATTATGCCCTTTTTAAAAAACAGGCAATATTGTACGGTTTTGACCATGATGAGTATTTAAAAGCTCTGGATCGGGTTCCAAGATGGAGTAAGAAAATGGTGGATCACGCAATGACTTTTTATTCAAAACTTGCTACCTTGATTTCAAAACTGAGTTTCAGCAACATAAAGCTGGCCAGGATGTTCGAGGACTTAAACCGGGTCAAACAGGAACTGACCGAAAGCGATGCTGTTCTCCGCAAGCTCAATGCAAACAACGACAAGCTCTTTTCGATCATAGCCCATGACCTAAGAAGCCCATTTA
>CAIYPA010000339.1 GCA_903927965.1 uncultured Bacteroidia bacterium
AAATTTCAATTGTCAGACGGAACAAAAGTGGTCCTGAATTCGGGAAGTAAATTGTTGTTTGCAAATGAGTTCAATAGTAATTGCCGCAATGTGGAATTGAGTGGAGAAGCCTTTTTTGAAGTGACCACCGACCCAACTAAGCCGTTTATTGTAAAAACAGGAGCTATCCATGTGAAAGTTCTGGGAACAGCTTTTGACCTTCAGGCATATCCACAATCTGGGGAGATCAATACAACACTTGTTCATGGTAAAGTGATACTGGAAAATGAATCTGGCGGTACGCTTAAACAGATTGCAGAATTAAAGCCCTCAGATCATGCAATATACAAACTTAGTACCAATTCTGTTGCTATTTCTTCTGAAGAGGACCTTGACAAATTCATTGCCTGGAAGGATGGCAAACTCGTGTTTTTTAATGACCCTATCGAAGATGTGGCCCAAAAACTGGGGATCTGGTACAATGTAAACGTTAAAATCAATAACAACAACCTGAAAGGTTACCATTTTACGGCTACTTTTTCGGATGAACCGATCGAGCAGGTACTTGATTTGTTAAGTAAGTCATCTCCAATGAAATACACAATAAAGAAAGCGAAAAAACTTTCAGATAGTTCGTATTTAAAGCGTGAGATTATTATTAATTAACGATTGTATAATTTTAAAATAAATTGCCTATGGTATAATAACTTATGAAATGAAAAACGGGAAAGTGTTGTCGCACCTCCCCGTTTGGATTAAATGTCTTCATTATCACAAATTTTTAAAAACAAACATTTAACAAAGCAAAAATATGAAAAAATTCGGATTATACTCTCCGGACGGCTATAGATATGCCGTATTAAAGAAAGGACTATTGGTTATGAGAATTTCACTATTAATGATCCTGATCCCTACATTTAACCTTTTGGCTACAGGGACCTATTCCCAGACCACCAAGGTTTCGTTAAGTATGAATCAGGTATCAGTTAAACAAGTACTTAAAGAAATTGAACGGTCGAGTGAATTTTACTTTTTATACAATAACGACCTGATCGATGTTGAGCGTAAAGTGGATATCAACGCTGAAAATAAACAGATCAATACAATACTTGACCAGTTGTTTGCAAATCAGGGGGCGAATTATGCTGTTTACGACCGGCAAATTGTAATCTCTCCGTCTGATATGCCAATCCCTCAGTCGGCTCAAAGAAAAGTAAGTGGCAAAGTAGCAGATTCATCCGGGGCTTCGTTGCCCGGTGCATCAGTTATTGCAAAAGGGACTACTAATGGCGTTACTACCGATGTAAATGGGACTTTCACACTATTAATTCCAGCCGATGCAAAGACATTGGTATTTTCGTTTGTTGGGATGAAATCACAGGAAGTCGCCATAGGCAATAATTCAGAATACAATGTTGTCCTTGCAGAAGAGACCGTTGGATTGGAGGAGGTTATCGCAATCGGTTATTCTTCGGCTTCGCGTAAAAATGTCGCCAGTTCAATTGCCAAAATTTCAGATAAAGATATTGTAGGCCTTTCAGTTACTGATGCCCGTCAGACCCTTCAGGGCAAGATGGCCGGTGTTCAGGTAACCAGCAATGGTGGTGATCCTGGTTCCGGCGCAAGGGTGATCATCCGTGGTATGGGTTCATTTACAAACCCAGACCCATTGTATGTTGTCGATGGGATCCAGGGTGGCGACATCAATTCAATTCCTTCCCAGGATGTCGAAAGTATTACAGTATTGAAGGATGCTTCTTCGACAGCTATTTATGGTACAGCAGCTGCAAATGGTGTTGTGCTGATTACAACCAAAAAAGGGATCAAGGGAAAAGTTCAGGTTCAATATGATGGTTCTGTTGGAATTGCTTCCGTTAGCAAACGTTACGATCTGCTCAATGCTTCCGATTATGTTGATTTGGTGGCAGATATCCAGAAAGCAGGGAGTTTGCAATTGTCAGACAAGCTTAAAACATCCGATGTCAGGATTACACGTACCGATTGGCAATCTGAGGTTTTCAGAAATGCGATGGTAAACGAACACAATGTCCGTATTTTTGGAGGTGGGGAAAATTCAACCTATTCTTTTTCAGCAGGATATCAGAACCACGAGTCAACCGTGATCGACCGGAATTTCCAACGTGCCACGATTGGTTTCAATATGGGCCAAACGGTATTTAACAAACGTCTTCGACTGACGGAAAGCCTCCGTGTGAAAAACGATGTGAACAAAGGTGTCCTTGCCAATTTTAACGATGCCATCAGGATGCCTCCTTACCTTCCGGTTTATGACCCAACCAATCTTGGGGGATATGCCCGTGCAGACAAAGTCACAGACCTTCAGGATGCCAACAACCCTTTGAATGCGGTGCACAATTCCGATTACCAGTCCAGGGGGCTTAACGCTGACCTCGAAATTACTGCGGAAGCCGATATCATTTCAGGATTGACCTTTAAATCTCAAATGCGTTTATCATCAGGTAATTATCACGACTATACATGGAATTATCCCTCAAATGGTGGAAATTTCACGAAAACATCTGCTGATATGTCTGAAAATTTCAACTATTATTATAGTATGATCCTGGAAAACTTCTTCAACTATAATAAAAAGTTTGGTGACCATACGATCAGTGCAACACTAGGGAACGCTTACAGCCCATCAAATATGTACCGTTCAATCGCGGTTGGTGGTTCGAATTATACGAGTACAGAAATTAAAAACGTGGCCCTTGCCAATTCAAGTTCTGTAACCGGAGCCAATGTAAACAGTGGTAAATCAAGGTTGTCCTATTTTAGTCGTATCGGCTATACTTACAAAGACCGTTATGTTCTTAATTTAAGTGCCCGCCGTGATGCATCCAGTGTTTTTGGCGCAAACAATCGTTGGGGTACTTTCTATGGTGCCGGCTTTGCATGGAGCCTTTCACAGGAGGAATTCATGAAACCAATTACAGCCATCTCAAACCTTAAACTACGAGGTAGCTATGGTAAGACAGGTAACGACAACATTTCGCCATTCCTGACTTCCCAGGACATTTGGAAAGGGAGTTCCAACAACATCGTTTATTCATTTGGCGATGGTACGGCCTATTCGATCGGATCAACGGTCAATTCAATGGCTAACCCAAATTTGAAATGGGAAGAGACTGCACAGTATGATCTTGGCATCGACCTCGGTTTAATGAAGAACAGGCTTAATTTCACGTTTGACTATTACCGCAGGGACAATAAAGACTTGTTGATCCAGACACAGATACCACTTACTACTGGACTCGGAAATCCTGGCCAGAGTGGAACATATTGGGTGAACGCCGCAAGTATGAAAAATTCAGGTTTTGAATCGACTGTTACGTATGGTGATGATTCAAAGGCAATTAAATGGGATATATCTTTGAATGCAACCTATAGCACCAACGAAGTAACAGCATTGGGAACACTGGGCAATATTCCAATCTCTTCGGGCGATTACAACAGCACAGGTAATTCAACCCGAACAGACATTGGCCATCCGCTTGCATCCTTTTTTGGGTATAAAGTTGATCATGTTGCATCTACAGCTGCCGAGGTCGCAGCTTTGAATGCACTGACAAAAACAAAAACCAGTGGATCAAAAACAGAATATATTACAGGTTTAAAACCTGGGGATTTCATCTTTTCCGACATCAATGGTGATGGTTATATAGACGACAAGGACCGTACCTATATTGGCAATCCTTCACCGAAGTGGCAGTATGGTGGCGTTTTCAATGCAACATACAAGAACTTCGATCTTCAGTTGCAATTCCAGGGTATTGCTGGTGTGAACGCAGTTAATGGAAATAAATATTGGTTTGAAGGGATGACCAAACCATTCAATGCCACAACCGATGTTTTAAGGAGATGGAAAAAAGATGGCGATGTAACCGATATGCCCGCTGCTGCCCAGAATTCGGGTACCAATATGGCATTCTCGTCATGGTATGTTGAAAATGGGGCGTACTTCAGGATGAAAAACATTACCCTGGGATACACCCTTCCAAAGAGCTTCCTGAACAGCACATTTACAAAATTAAGAGTTTATGTGGCCATCCAGAACGCTTTTACTTTGACCAAATATACAGGATATGACCCTGAGATTTCTTCAAGTTCGCCAAATGATAATAACAACTTCATTTTTTCACGTGGGATAGACCAGACCCAGCGTCCTAATCCAAGTACTTACAGGTTGGGTTTACAATTGAACTTTTAATAAATGATAAACATGAAAAGGACTATAATATATTCGATCCTGCTATCGCTGCTGTTTGTAGCGTGTAGCGAAAAAGTGTTGGACGTAAAAAACGAGAACAGGTACGACGGTTCAACATTCTTTACCTCTGCCACCTCATTTACTGAAGCATCAACGGCCATGTACACCCCATTATTGTATCAGGGAATGTACTCACGTGAGTTCTATTTTATTTTTGACCTTTTGGGAAATGAAGCGGAGAAGAATTTCCCGTTACAGGGTAGCTTGCTCCAATTTCCGATTTACACGCACAATTCGAATAGTGGTGAATTAAATTACCTGTTCAATTCCTGTTTTAAAATGGTCTTCAGGACCAATTTTGTCATCGAACAGCTCAAAAGTTGGAAACCTACGGCACAAGCCGATCTTGATTTGCAAAAGAGAATTTCAGGTGAGGCCCAGTTCCTCCGTTCGCTTGCCTATTTCTGGCTCGTAACCTGTTATGGGGATGTTCCTTTGAAGGAAAAATTGTCTGACCATTACATTATCGAATCTTCCAGGACTCCTGCTGCCCAGATTTGGACATCACTCGAAACCACCTTGGCCTCTGCAATTACAAATTTACCATTGACTTATGCTGATGCCGATTATGGCCGGGTAACTAAGGGTGCTGCCGTTGCCCTTCTTGGAAAGGTCTTTCTTTTCCAAAAGAAGTATGCAGAAGCTGCAGCGCAATTTGCCTTGTTGAGTGCTGCCCCGTATGATTATGCTTTGACCGCTGATCTTGATGATATGTTCGTCAATGACCTGAAAACTAAAGAAACGGTTTTTGCTGTTATGAATGGCCCTTGGGAAGGATGGGGCGTAGGAAACGCATATTATATGTTTGGTGGTCAGGAAACATGGGGCGGAAAATGTACAGTATCGGACCGTGCACAGGAATATGGTTTTAATGACTGGTACAATGTGCTTGTATCCAATGCATTGGTCGATGCATTCACCTATCCGAACGAAAGCAACGTAAGTTATACCGACCCACGTGCGGCAAAAACTTTCTATTCAGCTTTGGGTGTCAAAGGTGGTGATGCAACTTTCTGTGACCATTGTCCTGGTGGGGTAATTGATTATGGCAGTGTGCAGAAAGAGGGACAGAAAGCATGGCGCAAATACGAATATTACGAAAACGTCAAGAGCTATGGTGAACCTGAAAGCCCCATCAACGGCCAGGTCATACGGTATGCAGACGTTCTCTTGATGAGGGCAGAGGCTTTGATCCAAACCAACCAGATTACAGCAGCACTCCCTTTGATCAATCAGGTTAGGGCCCGTTCAGGTGCTTTCCTTTACACAACACTAGGTGATCAAACCAAAGCGATGACTATTCTGAAAAGGGAGCGCCAGATCGAACTCGCAGGCGAACAGACAAGGTTCTTCGATCTTGTTCGATGGGGAACCCTTGTTGCCACAATCAATGCTGAAAAGCAAGCGGCTCTTGGAATTCAACCCGTTAAAGATTACCATGTTCTATTGCCAATCCCTCAATCAGAAAGGGACGCAAATCCAACTTTGAATGCCCAGGTTAAAAATAACTGGAATTAATTCATTATCAGATTAAATAGAAAGAGGCCACCCCATCGGATGGCCTCTTCTTTGTTTATTGCTGCTTGTCAACGATACCGCTACAATGAAGTCCACCTGAACAATGATTGCATCGGCATGGTTATTGTGAACCGGAATCCTATCCTTATTTTTGAATTCAAAATGGACCAATCTGTCTAAGTTGCCATTGGCCAGATAAAAGAAAAAGGTTATGCCATACGCTACCTCAACGATGGCAACCCCATTACCATTATCGGTATCAACATTTCACGAAATGAAAGAAAATTGTTTAGTTGGTTGAGGAGATTATTTGGTAATCTACAACCTTTGGATTGTAGTTTCAATTGGTTAAGATTGGAAACATGAAGAGAATTTGTGATTTTGCTTCTGCCTTATCTTTTTCTCAGGAATTTAAGGTAAATTTGGCACCTTTGGCAACCGTAAGTAACCGAATAGCATCTGACATTTAAATGTTGCTTATTTTTGGTGGGCCTGGTAAAAGATTAATTTATAAATGAGAAGAGGGTTATTTTTTATCGTATTGATATTAAGCATTTTATCTGGATGCAGGTTTTTCAATCACCTGGCTCCTGGAGACGATGTAGTTGCCAGTGTAGGTGAAAAGATATTGCTGCGCAGGGAGCTTGCGAATATAATTCAGAAAGGCATTACCAAAACAGATAGCCTGAATCAGGCAAAATCCTACGAACAACGTTGGGTAAGGCATGAGTTGATGCTCACAATGGCAGAAGAAAACCTATCGGATGACCAAAAAGACGTACAACGCGAATTGGACGAATACAGGTCTTCCCTCATTATCCATCGATATCAGCAACAATTGATCAGCCAGAAATTGGATACGGTGATTACCGAGACAGATATCAGGCAGTTTTACGACAAACATCTAGATCAGTTCCTGCTGGATATGAACATTGTTAAAGCCGATTATATCGAAGTTCCTAAGAATCTTGCTAAACCGGACCTGTTGAAGCGGTTGATGGTCGCAACCGATGATAAATCGAACCAGGAACTTGCGAAGTTTAGTTTTCAGTATGCGACAAGGTTTGAAGAATTCAACGGACAATGGGTTGATTTCAGTCACATCCGCTCCATGATGCCACCCAGTTTTACCAGTCCTGATGCGACTTTAAAGCGCAACAGTTTCATTGAAGCTTACGACGATAACAAATATTACCTTGTTGCAATTAAAGAATACAAGCTGATCGGTGACAAGGCACCCTTCGAGTTTGTGAATACAAGGATCGCCAATTTGATCCTGAATACGCGTAAAATGGAGTTCATTGATGAACTCGAAAAAAATATCTATAAAAAAGGTACGGATGAGAATCTATTTAAAATTAAAGACAGATAAGCTCAAAGACATGTTCAAAAGCCTATTAAAAAGTGCCCTTCTACTTGGGGCCATTATTTCCGGACAACAGATAGCCGGTGCCCAGGATAAAGTGATCGACCAGATTGTTGCAGTTGTAGGAAGTAATCCTATCCTCAAATCGGATATTGAAACCGAGGCCATTCAGATGCAGGCACAGGGAGTGACTTCGCAGGGTGACCAAAAATGCGAGATCCTTGAGCGGCTGCTTGAGCAAAAATTGCTTCTTGCAGAAGCGGAGCTTGACACCACGATTATTGTGACCGACAATCAGATCAATCAGCAGATGGACCGTCGTATGAGCTATTTCATCGAAAACATTGGTTCGGAAAAAGAGGTAGAGAAATATTTCAACAAGCCAATTGTCCAGTTGAAAGCTGAAATGAGCGAGACCATCAAAGAACAGTTGAAGACTGAGCAGATGCAGGCAAAAATCATTCAGAAAATAACGGCTACCCCTTCGGAAGTAAGACAATTCTTCCGTCAGTTGCCGCAGAAGGAGATCCCGGAAATCGGTTCACAATTGGAATATGCCCAAATCACAGTTCTACCTGCAATCACTGAAAAGGAAGACCTTGAAGTAAAGGCAAAATTGCGCGATTTCAAAAAACGGGTCGAAAACGGCGACAACTTCGCGACACTTGCGATCTTGTATTCTGAGGATCCGGGTTCTGCACGGAATGGTGGCGAGATGGATTATGTTGGTAGGGGAATGTTGGATCCTGCATTTGCCACGGAAGCTTTTAACCTCAAACCGAATCAAATTTCAAAAGTTGTCAAAAGCGAATTCGGTTACCATATCATCCAGTTGATCGATCGTAAAGGTGAAAAAATCAAATGCCGTCATATCTTGTTAAGGGCAAAGGTTGATCCAAAAGAACTTCTGACTGCAAAAAACCGGATAGACAGTCTTGCTGATTTTGTGCGCACGAATAAAGTCACATGGGACCAGGCTGCCTATCTCTATTCATCGGATAAGAGTAGCCGTAATAATGGAGGTTTGGTAACATCCCAAAAGAATGGTTCCTCAAAATTTGAAGTGAGCGAACTTGACCCCGATGTGAGCAAGGTTATCACTACCATGAACATTGGCGAGATTTCACATCCTTTTTTGACCCTTGATGACAAACAACGGGAGGTTTACAAGATCATAAAGCTGAATAGTAAATCCAAAGCACATCAGGCTAATTTACAGGAAGATTATCAGCACCTTAGCGACTTATTCCTCGCAAAGAAAAAGGAGGAGACCTATCGGAAATGGATTGCCAAGCAACAGGCAAAGACTTATATCCATGTTGATGATTCGTATGCAAACTGCAATTTTAAATTGAAATCCTGGAAGAAG
>CAIYPA010000340.1 GCA_903927965.1 uncultured Bacteroidia bacterium
AGACATATTTTTCTATCTTCAATCAAGACTTTTTTTTCGCGCAAAGCTCGCTATGAACGCAAAGGGTTAATAAACAAAACTCTGCGTGACTTTGCGATCTCTGCGAGACATATTGTTCTATCTTCAATCAAGACTTTTTTTTCGCGCAAAGGACGCTAAGATCGCAAAGGGTTAATAAACAAAACTCTGCGTGACTTTGCGATCTCTGCGAGACATATTGTTCTATCTTCAATCAAGACTTTTTTTCCGCGCAAAGGACGCTATGAACGCAAAGGGTTAAGAAACAAAACTCTGCGTAACCTTGCGGTCTTTGCGAGACCAATTTGTTTTTGTTTCGATCAAAACCCCATTGTTTCACGCAAAGCTCACTATGAACGCAAAGGATTAATAAAGAAAACTTTGCGGAACCTTGCGATCTTTGCGAGACCTAAAAAAGTCATATTTTAAGCACTTATCAATATTTTGGAAACCAATACTATACCTTATTTTTTTCCAACACAATAAATGAAATTTGGTGTGCGAACGAACATCTTTCCGTCCGCAAAGGCGGGCGTCGTAGTCATTTTTTCGCCTGCATTGCCTTCGCCAAGTATTTTTTCAGCTTTCCCAACTTCAAAGACCCTCATCTTTCCGGCAGTGTCGAAAATATAAAGTTTATTGTCGCAAATGATAGGCGAGGAGTAAAAACCAGGGCCATCTTCCTTGAACCAGTATTTCTGTCCTGTTTTTGCATCATAACAAGCAAGAACACCATAACTTGTTGCAACAAACAACAACCCATTTGCGGTTACCGGACTTGCAACTTCCGGCAGGTATTCGTCAGCTTCCCAGACCTTTGTACCTTTTATTGGATCGATTGCAACCAATTTGGCATATTCGTTGGCTGCGAAGACCAATCCGCTGCCATAAGCCGGGGAAGGACCTACTTCACCCATCATACATTCGACAGCCCAGAGTTCCTTTCCCGATTCGGCATCATAACCCGCAACCAAAGGCTCATTCGAGAGCACGACCTGAAATTTTCCGCTGATTTCCGCCAACATAGGGCTGGCCCATGAAATCTTGCCCTTTCTTGCAGTTTCCCAGACAGTTTCGCCGGTGCCAGCATTGATTGCAATCAGTTTACGGCTCTTGTTTGTATCGTATTGGATATAGACCTTATCTTTCAGGATAATCAGCGATGAAGCATGGCCGTAATGGTTATCAGGAACGCCAAGGTTACGCGCCCAAATCCGTTTACCATCCATGTCGAAGCAGATGATGTCCCCATTTGGGAACATTGCATAGACCTTGTTTCCATCCGTTGTGAGCGAAGGGGCAGCCAATCCGGTATCTTCTGTGACCTTCGGCGATGTGGCAGGACTGCCTGGAATCTGGTCAACTACTTGTTTCCAAATGCTTTTCCCGGTTTTGACATCGAAACAATAAACTTCTTTCGATTGCGGATCGGCACCCGAGAGAAAAAGCTTGTTTCCCCAGATCACGGGGGAGTTGAAACCCTTTTTCGGGACAGCCGTTTTCCAAATCACGTTCTTTCCTGAGATCGCATCCCACTCAACAGGGGTGTTTTTCTGGAAATAGACGCCATTTCCGAAAGGTCCGCGAAACGAGGGTGCGTTTGCTTTGATCGAATTGGAAGTTGGAAAACCGGCTTTTGCCACTGCGGCAGGTGCAACCGTAGCCGGAGCAGCACCTGAACTGTCAGGTTTCGTTTTGGCGACTGTTTTAACCTTTGCCATAACTGAATCTGCCTTGCCTTGTAGGGCAGCCTGAACCTGAGGTTGTGCGCCTACATTAATCACCTCAATTTTTTCCTGGTTATCGGCAGGTGCAGCTTCTGCAACCGATTCATCAACAGAATATTTCTTTAGATGATCCACTGCTGCAACTGAAGATCCGAGACCAAGAACGATCAGCACCGATCCCGTAATCATGACCCACCGTTGCGTCATCATACGGCTTGCCAGATCATCGGCTTCCTTGATATTGGGTTCTTCTATTTTCGATTTTAACCCTAAAAAATAGCGCAACGAAACGGCAAACAGTATTGCTCCAAACAACAACAGGTATCCTCCGGTTTTGACCTGCCATTGACTGTTAAAGTACGCTTTGCGGGCAAGCAGGTCGAAATTGCGGATCTCCTGTTTCAATTCGTCGCTGTTCGGTTCCTTGGCTAGTCTTTGGACAAGCGATACCAATGCTTTGCTTTCCAGAGGCTTGTTCTTTGCCATCTGTATAAAATTCAACAGCAACAGCAAAGCTACCGTGACACAGAAGATCCCGGAAATAACAGCAACGTTTAACGAGAATTTCAGTTTATTTTCTGGTTCCATTCCAATATTTGAATTTCTAATTTCCAATTTCAATCTATTTCTAATTTCAATCTATTTCCCTGTATTTCCCAATATTTCACTTTTCACCGGACAATAAGGAATACATCGTCCACAACTAAAACAATCTCCCTTAAAAGGTTGATAATCTGCATTTTTGCGATAGACGACCTGACCAAGCAACGTAAGTCCAATCATTAGTCCCATAAACCCACCGGCAATCCAACCACCGGTGTGAAACTTCTCACGGATCACTGTCGCCTCTTTCACAAGCATTTCCATCGATTTTCCCGATCCCAGGAAAGCCTGCACATCGAGGTTTTTCTGGTCATTATTCACTTCTGGATGGGTGATCAGCAACTCTGCAAGATAAACCGTCGGATTGGCTTTTGAAAGCCATGTGTGCGACATTGATCCGGCAAATCCACCAATCAGGATCCAAACCGGGATCAGGATTGCATAGATCAGAAACCGGTTGACACCCCAGGTGGTCTTCTTGGCTTGTTTCTCGTCGGTCGGAAAGTTGATGGCGTCAAATGGACAGGAATCGCTGCACAATTTACATTGGATACAAGCTGCCGGGGTTATGGCCAGGTGATATTTGGAAAACCTTGACATCCAATTCAATAAAACCCCATATGGACATAAAAACCGGCAGTAAGGACGTGCAACAAACATTCCCATTAACAGAAATGCTGCACCAAGCACAACCATATGAAATTCAGCATCCATCCTGAAGATCCCGACAAACGGGTCGTAGCGGCAGATGATAAAATCGGTACCTGTAGCCGCAAACAAGATGGCCAATGTCAGGTAGAGGTAAGGAAGGAGTCCCAGGGTTTTACGGAGCCATTCGGGAAGCGATATGGGTTTGACGATCAGCAAATCCTGAACTGCCCCCAATGGACAGGCTGCAGCACAGAAAGTCCTCCCAAAATACAAGGTAAAAACCAGCGGGATCAGGAAAAAAAGCAACGTGGAGATGGATATTGCATACCCCGGATCAAAAATTGTCAGTGCAACGTTCTGTATCGATCCGATGGCACAAATGCAACCATCGCGGTAAAATCCGAAATAGAGCAACGTGAACATCGACAACCAGAGCAAATATTTGCGCGACCGTTTCCTGATGGCGAGCCAACTAGCCAGGGAGATTACAACCAGGAGAATAACCACATCGAAATACTCCAATGCAAGGATCCGCGGCTCGGGGGTGATTGGACTCGGTTGGGTATAACCGTTCCCGAATTCCGGTTTTGGGAACCTTTGTTTCTGTGCCATTCCCGCTATGCTGAAAATCAGAAAAGAGAGAAGGAGCGATATTTTAAGCCAGTTTTTCATGTGAAAAAATCTTGTTTTTGGTTTCCCAACATCCTAAAAGATGATCAGAACATAGGAAAGCAAAGTTTACATTTGTAATTAAATATTTCTATTTAATAGTATATCAAACTATTATAGCGAATTACTTTTGTCACTAATTTTTTTTATTACTCCGATGCGTTCATCACCGTCCGAATGAACATTTGCACAATTACGAACTTTTGAGCGCGGACGTCTTTCACCTTGCAGCTCTTCCCTGGGTGGCGCAGTCCAGAAAGTTTTGATTATTGAATGAGCCATTGTTCGGGACTGCTTACCCAGGGTTATTTACAGTTAGCCCTTACAGGGTATTGATCTTGGAAGGAATTTGAACCTTTTCTAACAACAATCCCCATCCAGAACCTGTCATTGCGAACGAGCAAACAGAAATTCAATGGTTTGCAAAATCTAAGTGCGAGTGTGGCAATCCCACATTTGAAATACAATCATAGAATTTGTTAGAACTCTACCCCTTAATTTGGGATTGCTTCGTTTCGGTATTAATTTGAGAAATA
The DNA here is from genome assembly GCA_903927965.1 of uncultured Bacteroidia bacterium. GTDB lineage: Bacteria > Bacteroidota > Bacteroidia > Bacteroidales > Prolixibacteraceae > JAAFHB01. The sequence continues at coordinate 4,205 of CAIYPA010000340.1, forward strand.
TACTGGGTCCACAATCGCTCACTCGCAAAGACAAATCCTTAATTTACAATGAGTTACCAAGATAATTGAACATTCTGTCCTAGATAACTCCACCAGTAAAAAATGCAAAGAACGAATTTTCAAATTTTCAAATTAACAAATCTTCAAATTGCCAAGTTTTCAATTTATGTACTCTTCGTAAAACTCCCCTTAACATTGTATGGTTTGCTTGCTTTCTGGCGAGCAATGGCCTGTGACGGGCACAAACGGGCAATGGAGCACTCGTTGCAGTTTAAGCACCTGTTCTGGATGATCTGTATATGCAACGACCCGTTTCCAAAAGAGGTGCAACCTTTGACACATTTGGCACAGCCGATGCAAAGATCTTCGTTGATAACATATTCAAAATAAGGTTCTTCGATAAACCGGCGTTGAATTGCGGCTGTCGGGCAAAGCTGGTTTTCGGCAGCTGTTGACCGTTTGTTGGCATCAGGTTTCAGATAACCACCGCACAAATCGCAATATCCACAAAGATTATAGGCATGGACACACTTTACCGCCGAGGGGGTCATCACACAGGATGTCGCGCACCGACCGCATTGGGTACATTTGAAAGGGTCGATTTGCCAGACATATTTCTCGGCCGTAAGATTTTTGGCAGCAAAGGCACCTACTGCGCCAAGTGTAACCAACATGGAAATACGGGTGCCACTCCTGATGAAATCCCTCCTGCTGTTCTTTGGTTTATTTTCCATTTCTTCTTACCTTATCTGCTTGTGGAAGTGTGCATTGCGATAGTTTACCGCAACCTTTGCATTGAGGTGCCAAAGTACAATTTTCAGGTGTTTCAATCTTCTGGTCATAAGCCAGAAAAGCACTCAACAATCCAATTCCAGTGAGAATTGTCAATCGTCCGCTCTTTCTGAAGAAGTCATTTCTGTTCATTTCTTATTTTTTTACAAATAACCTGATCATCTTTTTATCCAGATCGAGGGCATAAATAGTACCCTGATCGTCAACAGCCAAATCGGGTGCGTGTCCCTCCACTTTAAATTTAGAGGGTGTTGCCACCACGTTTGCAAATTCACCGGAAGGTTTATAGGTCTTAATCCTGACCACCCCTTTTTCGCTTGTGACGAAACTTCCATCGGGCAAAAAGGCAAAATGGGCAGGATTGCAACATCCGCTAAAACCTTCGATTTTAATCGAGGTCGCCTCCCACCATGTACGAAGCTTTCCATCGACAGTATAATTTTCCAAAGTATGTTTCCCCGGATTAACGACCCAAAGTTCCCCTGAAGGATTAAATGCCAAAGCGAAATAGGGACTTGGGATAATAAACCCATGAATCTGGTCATTCCCCGATTTTCCCTCGATCTCCCCCATCGGGTTACCTTCGATGTTAAATTTCCTCACGATCCGCTTCCCGGCATCAGCCACAAACACGATACCCGATTGTTCAGCAATGGAAGTAATGACCGTACTGTCGGCAAACGAATTCCAATCGGCAATTTTCACACCTTCCCGGTTTAACAGCAAAAGTGACTTTCTGTATCCTATAAAAATATTTTTGTCAGACACATAAACGCAAGTTGGCTTCTGGTCCAGGTTGACCTCTTGCACCAACCTTCCTGTGGGTTCGATAATTTGAAGTTTTTGATCGCCGACGACAAATAGACGATTCTCATGAAGCGCAATTCCCACTGGTTCTTCCAAATTGATTTTAAGGTTACGGCTTTCCCTATACTTGATCAGGGCAGTATCTACACGTGTAAACGAATCAATATTGTATTCATATGGATTGGCAGGTTGCTGATCTGGTTTGGTCGAATTGAAATCGATGGCAATAACCCCAACGATCACAACTGCCAGAACGATGAGAAAGATGACGATACCTTTGTTCTTCATATTTTGGAAATTAAAGGTTCATGTTGATGCAAACCATGGTTTTTGAATCCCTGAGCAATAAATATCCATTTGCAATAGCAAGCGGCGCCCAGGCATCTGCTCCATCCTGGATCACTTTGACCTGGTCGAGCTGGATGTATTTTGAAATGCTGGGCTTGATGATCGTCAACGTCCCTTCATCATCGAGGATAAAGAATTTGTTGTCGGCAATAAAAAAGGGACCCAATCCGAACCTTGCAGTTGGCCCGCTCGACCAGACCATTTTTTTAACATCGGAAGGATCGACACAAACAAACTGGTTACGCAACGAACCAGCATCTTTGGGCAATACGCCGAAAAGATGTCCTTGCCAGAAAACCGGGGTCTGCTGTTCGCAGGCCAGGCCAAAACGGGGAAGGTATTCCTGTAAAACATCAATTGTAAAATTGCCACCATTAGCCTTTAACTGCAGCATCATTCCTCCTGCACCGTAACCTGCGGTCATAAAGATCTTGCCATCGGGCATACAGACGGGCGAAGGTGCGATCACGGAATGGTTCCACGCCGGTGCTTTCCAAAGCACTTTTCCGACTTCTGCGCCATCAGCAGCCACCCCGACCAATCCGCCAATCGCACTGTAAACGTACATTTTACGTCCACCAAAAGTAAACGGCATGATCGAGGAGTGCGACATTTTCCAACCTTCCGGATTCGGGGTCTCCCACAATTTCTTCCCGGTTTCGCAACTTACACCAATCATCAAGGCTTTGCCACCAGTAGCAATTACCGCCACATCATTGTCGATCATCGGGCATTGTCCTGTGTACCAGAAGGGTATCTCTGTCATGTATTCGCGGGCCACGTCTATGCCCCATCGAAAATTACCCGTTGCACGGTCGAGGCACATCACATGGCAGCGGGGACCCATGGAAAGGATGTATTTGTCGGTGATTGCCGGAATCGTGCGCGACATCCCATGGTTTCGTTTGATGCTCACATGGTAACCCCTTCGCCAAAGTTCTTTTCCATCGGCTAAAGAGATACACCGTAAAAAATCGGCTTTTTCTTTCTCATTGTAATCAAGCAGATAAACCAGTCCTTTATAGATTGCTGCACCTGAATGTCCTTCGCCGAGTTGGAGCGACCACTTGACCTGTGGTCCTGCTGCACCGAATTTATCTTTTAATTTTACCGGCGATTTGGAGATGTTGTCGTAATCGGCTCCCCTGAACCGGGTCCATGATTCGCTCATCTCAGTAAAAGTTGTTGATGAAGTCTCGAATAATTTTCCAATGTCCACCACTTCCAGCACAGAATCAGCTGCCCCGCGTTTATCCAATCCGGGAAGGCTTTCAGAGAATTTTGACGTTGGATCTTTCATCAACCACCAGACAATTGCCAGAAATGCAATTATCGGAACCAGATAAAACAAATTATTTTGAGCTTTCTTTGAAACCATTTTATGCTTTAATATTGTATATCAGCAAGATATCACCATGGCGAATGTACAACAATCCATTGTAAATTGCCGGATGTGCCCAATAAGGGCCATCTCCTTTGTCAACCTTAAAAGTACTTATAATTTTTAAATCATTTTGATCGGGTTGAACAAGGGCAACATTCCCATTCTTATCATCGTAATAATAGAGCAACCCTTCGGCACTCGCAATCGATCCTTTGTTGAACCAATCTTTCACCCAGTTGGTCTTGCCTGTTTCCCAATTGACGGAGACCCAATGTCCTTTGGTATTGGTCAGCCAGTTGGAACCGTAAATATTTCCGTTCAATAGGATTGCCCCTCCATGGTGTACGTTCATTGAATCGTTCTGCCATTTGAGCTTTATGGATCTTCCGTCTTCGGCAAGTGAAAACATCAATGCCGGATGTTTGTAACCACTAGTAATGAAAATTTCGCCGTTTGCATAGATTGGATCGTTTGTATTGACCCCTTTCCCATTTGAGAAGGTATGGTAGGGTTCAACATTGAAATTCCACAGAACCTCACCGTTTGTGGCATTTATCCCAATCAGGTCGTTGCAGGTCTGGGCCAATACGATCTTCAAATTGTTACGCTCAATCAACATTGGGGAAGCGTAAGCCCTTTGTCCCCCAAGGCTTTTGGCGCTCCAAAGCAACTTTCCGGTAATTTTGTCATAGGCAACAACCGAAGCTTTGGAGCCACCTGTAACATAAAGGGCTGCATTTTCAGTCAACAAAACCGACTCAGCAATTCCCCACATGTGATATTCGCCACTGAATTCAGTTTGCGGATCCTGCGACCATATTTCTTTTCCATCCTTCGCATCAAGGCAACAAATTGTGCCCAAACCACCGACAAGATAAATCCGGTCATTTTGGATGGTTGGCGTACAACGGGTACTCGAATAGGATTTTATCCATGCACCTGAATAGGCTTTTTCCCAAAGTAAAATGCCTTTTAAATCGAATGCAGAAATCACGTCCAATGTATCGTGCTTAATACCAGTAATATATATGACATCCTTATAAACAACAGGTTGTGAATAGCCCTTTCCAAATCCCTTGATTTCGAGCAAAAGTTGGGGACCACCTTCAGGCCATTTTTTTAACAGTCCTTTGTCGGGATAAATTCCGTTGCGGTTGGGGCCCCGCCATTGGGCAGTCACCTGACCAAAAGAAGGAAAAACAAGGAGCAGCAATATAAAACCTAGTATTATTCTCATCTACAATAAGTTATGACTTAATATTATAAACCATCAAAACATCCCCATGACGAAGGTACATCTTCCCATCTTTAATAAACGGGTGTGCCCAATGGGGACCGGTTCCGTTGGTGACTTTAAAACTGCTGATCACGTCCCATTTTTCAGGATTTGGATTCACCAATCCTACATTTCCACCTTTCTCTTCATAAACATAGAAAAGCCCATCGGCACATACAATCGAACCTTTGTTATTCCAGTCGGTTTCGTAGCGGACTTCACCGGTGTCCCATTTCAGGCAAACCCATTTTCCTTTTCCATTACTGATCCAGTTTGAGCCGTAAATGTAATCACCATTCTGTACAACACCGCCATGGTGGTTGTCGAGGACATTTCCAGTCCATTTCTCGGATACAGAAGTTCCTGTAGCATCCATTTTCAACATCACACAGGCATAATCGTAACCCATCGATAAAAAGATCTCATCGTTTTTGAACAAGGGGGTATTTGTCCAGATCAGGCCGATCGCGTCGTCCCATTTGTCTTTTTTGTAGTATTTGTAGCTCCACGCCACCTCGCCAGTGGCAGGTTTCAACGCAATCAAGTCGGTTGAAGTAGCGGCAAGGATAAACCTGAAATTCTTGTATTCATAGATTGTCGGGGAGACATAAACCCTTAGTCCGCCAACACTTGCACTTTTCCAAACCAGTTTTCCGGTCATTTTGTCGAACGCAACGATACTGGTTTCTTTTCCGCCAGGAGAACAAATCACCTTATCATCAACAATCAATGGGGATTCCGAAACGCCCCAGTTGTGCCATTCGGCTTTGTATTCCTTGTCAACATCTACAGCCCAGCGCTCTTTTCCGGTATTGGCATCGATACAGACCAAACGGCCAACACCACCAACGACATAAATACGGTCGCCTTCGATGGTTGGGGTCGATCGTGTTTCAGGAAACGATTTTGACCAGGAACGGCCATAAGGAACCTGCCATTTAATATTGCCTTTAAAATCGATAGCCGACAGATAATCAAGTGTATCGATCATTCCTGTCACATAAATTGTCTGGTTAACCACTACAGGCGAGGAATAACCTTTTCCCAGTTTTTCGACTTTCAAAATCATTTCCGGACCATTTTCCGGCCACGACTTCAACAATCCCGATTCTTTAAAATTTCCGTCGCGTTTCTCCCCTCTCCACTGGGTAACCTGACCAAACGATGCGACAGCAAAAAGCAAAACCATTGACAACAAAAGAACCTTCTTCATATCAACAACTGTATTATTTACATTTAAAAACGAGAGAAAATGGATTTGGACCCATTTCTCCCGTTCCGGAAAATCACTCAGTACTGCCGACTTCCCAATTTATTTTATTTTATAAGCAATCAATACTTTTCCATGCCTGACAATCAACCTGTCCTTGTTAATGACAAGGTGGGCCCAATGCTGACCATTACCCAAGGCAACTTTTGTCTGGCCTGCAATTTTAAATTCTTTGGGCGTTGCAGGAACAAGTGCGAGCTCGCCTTTTTCGCTGTAAAGGAACAAAAGGCCATCGGCAGAAATTATATTTCCTTTGCCTATCGCCTGGGATGCATATTTCTGTTCGCCCGAATTCCAATCGTTGCATTGCCAATCTCTTGTATTATCGCCTGATTCATAGATATATCCATCAATTAAAACAGCACCGCCAATCCGGCTGTCAAGTTTTTTGGAGAACCAACCTTTTGTTATCTGGCTGCCATCGGCTTTTAAATCGAGTTTAACGCCACCCTGGCCATAACCACTAAAACAAAACAGACTGTTGTTAAAAAAGAGCGGCGTATTTGGATGGACGGCCCATTCGTTGGTATGCTCATACGACCAGAGCAGTGCCCCAGTTTCTGCATCAAGGCCTACGATGTGTTTTTCCATCATGGTTACCAACAATTTACGGGCAGGCAATCTTACGATCAATGGGGTGCAATAGGCCGATTTATCGCCGACACCTTTGCTGCTCCAGATCAATTGTCCGTTCATCCGGTTTAAGGCAACCACATTGTTTGTTGTACCACCCGGGGTTACAAAAAGTTTGTTGCCATCGATAACCAAGGTTTCGGTGACTCCCCAAGTAATATTCTGACCATCAAGGTCTTTCATTACATTCTTTTTCCAAACTACTTTCCCATCGGCTGAACTCATGCAGGTTATGATTCCGGTTCCTGTATAGATATAGAGCAGATCTCCTGCAACTGTGGGTGTCGCACGTGTTCCGGGATAGTTTTCAACCCATTCTTCACCATAGGAAGCTTTCCATAAAAGTTTACCGTCATTGGAAAGAGTATAAATATAGCCAACATTGTCAATGGCGCCCGAAAGGTAAATTTTGCCGTTCGCAAAAACCGGTGAGGAATAGCCATCGCCTAGTTCATCGCAATGCCAGAGAATCTCAGGGCCACTTGCAGGCCATATTTTCAATAAACCTGTATCGGGATAATTGCCGGAAGAGCCTGGTCCACGCCAGGTTGTAGGTTCCTGTGCCATGGAAGATGAAATTGTCAGTAATCCAGCGATCAGTAAAGAAAAAGCGTTCCTCATCATATAATAAAAAGTTAATTTTCCGGATAAAAATAGAACCATTCCACTGAACCTGCAAGGCAGGGATAATATTTAGTTCTGATCTAAATAATGGTGTCTGGCGGCTGGCAACTGGCGACTGGCTTGCTCGTGCTGGTGCTTGATTGGTCTTCGCAAAGTATATGGAGAAATGAGACAGGAAACGGGAAAATTTGAAAATTCGGCAATTTGAAGATTTGAAAATAGCGATGAATGAGGATCGTTTAAAAGCTTGAATTTTGGTAATTAAATAGATTTCAGTCACTTTTATTCCCAAAACCATCCTGTTACGGAGAAGGAATAATCTTTTTTGCATGGTAAAAAAGAACCGTAGGAGCGAAATATTGGTAGAAATAGAAATGACACCTACATAGGAGGCGCAATCAGAAAAGCACAAAAAAAATCAAACCTCAATGCGCCGGAAGGCAAATCCTAAATAATAATGCAATAACAGTTTAATACGAAAATATGGTCCGGGCCAACGGCACTCATCTTTTATTTGTTGTTCTTTTTCAACGGAATGAATTCCGTTGTTACAAACGGGTCACTTCATCCTGAGAAAAATGGTGCTGTTACTTTGTTTGAACTCGGCTTTTCCTATTTCCTGCAAATCTGCCGGTAGGCACAATAATCGCAATGCTGCTCAATGGTTGTCTGTGTAAATGGAACCTCCACATCAAATATTTCCTCCATCAATTCACGGAAAAGTGATTCAAACAAGGAGGAAACGGCCAAAAACTCTACCGGTTGATTGCCAATCTCTTTCGATCTGATCGAGGCATCAAAATCCTCTTCAAAAATACTCCTTAAGGCATAAATTCCAGGATAAATAGCTGGTAAACTGCTTTGGTTACGGTACAAGATATAGGAATAAACCAAGGTCTGAAATGCGGCCTTGTTGCGCATTTTATCCTCCTTGTCAAACAACGAACTCAGCAAATTGTAACTCAATTTTACGCTTCCAGTCTTGTAATCAAGAATATGCAATGCTCCATTTATACGATCGATCCTATCGATTGTACCGCCAATCAAAACATTTTTCCCCGAATCGTTGATTGGGAAAGTTGTTTTCACCTTCTCTTCAAGTCCTACGATTTCAAACGGGCAACGGACAAGGTCAACCTCAAGTACCTGCATGACATATTTTTTGACCACTTCATAAATCAGCCAGTTCCGTCCAGCAAGTTTCACTTCATCCTCCGGTTTGATCCCTTTAAAATAAACTTTCCTGAACGAATTGAGGATCGTTTCTTCAACAAATCCCTGATTTCCTATAATTGCCTTAATATCAATAGCTTCAACATTTCTTCCTAAAAAAGGTTGATACAACTTCTCCATCACATCGTGAAAAAGCAGCCCAAAAATAATCGGATCGACCTCTTCCGATATCTCTTCGGGTTCGTTCAGCCGGGCCGAATACCTGAAATAAAACTGCAACGGACAATTGAGGTATTTGTCGATTGCACTTGGCGAAAGAGGCTTCTCCCCATTCAAATAACCATTTAAAGGTGCCATCACACGTTCATCCTTAATGATGCTGATTGGTTTAACAGCAATATTTTCAACCCCAAAAACGATATTGGTTTCCGAAATCTGAAAAGGCGATTCCAATAGTAGTTGGTACAAATACCTGCTTTTTTCTCCTGTATTCATCCCACCTGCACCAGAATCATAGACAAACGTGACATCTTCGGCACGCTGCAGGAGCCTATAAAAGTAATAGGCATACATTGCATTTTGCTCCTCGATAGTTGGCAAACCGAATACGCGCCTTAGGTTGTAAGGGATGAACGAACCGTTTGAGGATATTTTTGGCATGATCCCATCGTTCATCGAAAGGAGGATCAAATTCTTGAAATCGAGGGTGCGTGTTTCGAGGATTCCCATAATCTGCAATCCCTCAAGCGGTTCACCTTCAAAGGGAATTGAAATCCCACTCAGGTATTGCATCAGGAAACGGAAAAATGCATCTCGGGAAACAAAATTATCCGATTCAAAAACCTTGACCCCATCGTTGACCAGAACATCTTTGAGCTTATTGACAGCAAGATACGACTGATAAAGGTATTCCCGGTAAATGGCTCCATTTTCATCATTGGCCTCATTTTTCAAATCGTCCTCCTCCTGTTCCCCGCTCTTTTTTTGCCAGTACAGAAAGATGACTTTGAGAATTTCAAGGAAATAATCAGAAAGCCCAATTATATTTTGCGGGGCTGCAAAAACTTGGTCAAGAAAATCACTTCTTCTTAATTCCTTGTCGGACAAATAGATCATATTATTTTCCAAAATAGTGTCAATCAATTTTTTACATGCTTCAGGTTCAAAATCCACGACCAACTGATGGCTTAAAACCCGTATCACATCTTTATTATAAAATGAAATACCATCCGGCGAAACACGAACATTCTTTTGTAAATCAGCTAATTGTGAAATCAAGCTGAAAACAGGGGTCATTTTCAATGGAAACCCCATTGTCACATTCACCTTTTCAATATTTCCTGGTAAGGCGTTAATGACAGGCAAAAGTAGCTCCTCATCACAAAGTACAATGGCTGTTTCATCAAAATTCAGTTCTCCCGAAACTTTCCGGATCAGTTCTCCAGCAGCGACCTGGGCCTGCCCAACCTGAGAGGCAATATTTACGATCTTCATCGTTTTAGGAACTAATCTAAGTGCATCACATTCAGGAATATATCCAGTATGTGGATATCTTTGGATATTTTTGCGCAGGAAATATCCAGCTTCCTGGGTAAGATCTTCGAGGTAATAATTGTCATAATCCCAATAAAAATTAGCCTTCCCAGTATCCTGGAGAAAATCGAAAAGCTCCTCTTCACACCGGTTCAGAGCGTTAAATCCAACAAAGGCAAAGTGTTTTCTGGCAAATAACGATGGGTCGTTTTTTAAATTTTGATTGACCACTTCCCTGTACAACATCCCTTCATAGGCAAGACCCTCAGTTAAAAGGGATTCTTTAAATTTCGAATAAACTCCGTGAAGGTCTTCCCAAAGTCTGATGAATTCCTGCTGATTTGGCGTCTTGTCCTGATTTGCCAGTGTTTTCCAGAAATCACCCAACCGTTCGCGCTCCTCATCGTGCAATGAACTAAACCGGTCGTTAATCTCCTTGAGTTCAGTGACATTCGTAAAAAGATCGCGTGAATTGACCAGATACTTGTCAACCTGGTCGAAATCATGGACAAGCATCTCGCCCCAAAAATAGAAATCGTCAAAAAGCTCTGTGGTTTTTGTCAACTCCCTGTAAACCTTGTACAACCGGAAGATCAGGCTCAAACGGTCGGGAACATGCAAAGGCGAAAGGCTTGAGAAAAGTTCATTGATCGTCATGATTTCGGGCGAAATCAAGGGTTTGTAGACCAGGCTGTTCAGATAATTTGTAAAAAATACCCCTCCCCTTCTGTTTGGGAAAACCAGCGTTAGAGTACCGATGTCTTCGTTGTATCTTTCGTACAAATGTGTTGCCACCTGTTTTAGAAATCCATTCATTCTGACTGATTATGAAATAGTTATATTTTTTAATAAGCAATTAGGATAAACCCTTTTACAGTTTGATTTGTTCCGCCTAACTTAAGAATATAATAGTAAGTTCCACTTAATACCTCGGTGATATTCCCGGAACCCTGTATACTATTCTTCCCATCCCAATTGTTTTGATAATCGTTATTATCAAATACAATGTATCCACTTCTATTGTAAATAGTTAAATGAGAATTTGGGTAATATTCAAGACCTGAGAAAATCAACAGGTCGTTCACTCCATCCCCATTTGGAGAAAATCCTTCTGCAATTTTCAATTTTATAGGCAGAACATTTACCTCTTTGGAGGCTGAGATTTGGGCAGAACAACCATTCGTCTGAATATAACGTACCGAAACCTGCTGGCTTCCTTCACTGTTCCAGATTACAGAAATGGAATTGGTTCCTGCACCTCCCGTGATCGTACCACCCGCTGAAACTGTCCAAAAATAGTCTTTCATATCTGATTCAGTCGAATAACTTGTCCCCGTATTGCCAAGGTAAACCTCTGATGGGCCTTTTATTGTCGGTACTGGTAGTTCATTGATTGTAACATTTTGAATAACCGTATCCGAGCCACATTCATAGGTATAGATTGCACTAACCTGATAGATGCCAATTTTGCGATACAGGTGTTTTGGACTGATCAGTACAGAGGTATTCCGCAGGCTTTCAGGGTCTCCAAAGTTCCAGAATACACTTGTAAGTATGCTTGGATCTGACAATTGAAATCGGGTGGAATCCCCTATGCACAGATTTGTTGGTTCAATCTTTGGCAGGTATGTATTGTATGACGAAAAATAGCCATACCGGCATCCTCCAGTTTGGTTTCCATTCATAAAGCCAAGGTGAAAAACACCTTTTGAATTGGTAACCATGGTCGGTGAACCAATTGGGATTTGGGTCAGATCGAAAGGCAACCGTGCAGCTACCCATTCATTATTTGTTCCCGGAACAACCCCAAAGGATGTGCCATTGATCAATGAAGAATTTCCGTTGATTTGAAATCCCGATTGATTTCCATTCTTCGTAATCAACATCAGGTAACATTCCTGCGAAGAAGTCCTCGTAAAAGTAACTTGCTGTGAACCTGTACATACAATCGATGGTAAAAGGGAATGGCTCAATTCACAACCATTTCCGGTAAGGTGCAATACATAAACAGGTTTGTCGGAATGGACATAAATTGAATTATTCACACCAAATGTATAAGAAAATGTCTGACTTTCGTTTATGGTTGCTATTGGGGTTGAACTTCCATTGATGAAAACATGGGTATTGTCCTGTGTAGCAAGAATATAAAGCCGATCATTGTTATTCGTTAGAAAGCCTTTGACGCCAATATAATCAGTTCCAATCACATTCACAGGAACAATTTGGTCACCCATCAAATCGGCACAGCTGCCCCAGGATGGGGTCACCAGATCATCGGATATTGTGATTGCAACAGGTTTATCGGAAGTGACTTTTGAGCCCGACAAATGATTGGCCCCGATTTGTGATGTGGCCTGCGCAGAATAACATTCGCCTTCATTTAAAGTGACCTGAAAAGGGATCCCTGCCGCATGACCCACAATATTATTTGATGGAACAATTGTTATTTTTGTATTGGCCTGACAAGCAACTATATTAAAAGTATTGTAGGCCAAAGGATTGTAAGTTGATTTGTTGTCAAACTCGTTCTGGGCAGGGATGTAGAAAGCGGTCCCCAGAGCATTTTTTCCTTTCAAAGTGTATATTTCGGGGTTGCAATTGCAATAAGTACTCGCCACCTCATAATAAACAGTCACATTGTTTGTTGATGTAATCTTTAGCCCATAATTTAGTACCATGTTTGCAGGTTTCGATTCAATGGTTTCAATAAATTGGGACAAATCGACAGAGACAAAGCTGTTCATTCCAATGTTCAAGTTTATGGGCAGAAAATTGGAATTTGCTGGTTGTGTGATGGTTATAGTTGATGGTTTATCGTATGTGGAGATCCTCAAATAGATCGGTCGGTCATAATTATTGGTATGTGCCGATACTTCAGGTGCAGCAAACCAAAAAACCATATCCGTTTGGGCAAAACCCAAAATCGGGAGGGTCAACAAATAGATGATGGTGATTATCCGGAACATATTTAAGATAAAACTCAGACCGTTAAAATACAAAATTCTGAATTGTGTCCAAGTTATATTTAATTATTATAATTAACCCTTAAAGTCAAACCAGTGACAGTTTTATTAAACTTATTTTGTCGATATTTGTAATATTTGCGTAACTAAATATTAAACATGGACAGGTTCTCATTGGTTGGAAATCATGAAATAGGAGCAATTGAAGATTTATACAAAGCATATCTTCAAGATAATCAGTCTGTTGATGAAAGTTGGCGTAATTTTTTTGAAGGGTTCGAATTGGCACGAACGACTTATGGTGCAAATGCGATGGATTTGGTCAACAAAAGCCACATCGAAAAGGAATTCCGTATTCTTGAATTGATTACCGGCTACCGTCAACGCGGGCATCTTTTTACCCGGACAAATCCGGTTAGAAGGCGCAGGCAATACACTCCCACCCTCGATTATCGCAACTTCGGACTTGAAGAGGGTGACCTGAACGTCGTTTTTGAAGCAGGAAAAGAAATCGGGATTGGCCCGGCTTCGTTAAAAGCGATTATTTCCCATCTCGAAGAGACTTATTGTGAATCAGTTGGCGTTGAATTCCTTTACATGCGACAACCAGAACTGATCGACTGGTTAAAAGTCAGGATGGAAAAATCCAAAAATACGGAGGTCCTTTCGCCTGATAATCAGAAAGAGATTTTCAACCATCTTAAAGTGGCAGCTGGTTTTGAAAGTTTTATCCATAAGAAATTTGTAGGGGCAAAAAGGTTTTCTCTTGAAGGAACAGAAGGGCTTATTCCTGCTTTGAATGCGATTATCGAATATGGATCTACAATTGGACTTGAAGAGTATGTGATCGGAATTTCACACCGTGGCCGGTTGAATGTTCTTGCCAATATTTTAAAAAAACCCTACGAAAATATTTTTAAAGAATTCTATGCAACTGAATATGAGGAAGGTATTGTTTTAGGTGATGTAAAATACCATTTGGGATACGACCAGGAAGTGTTGACCAAAAACGGATCAAAAGTTAAATTGAGCCTTTTGCCGAACCCTTCCCACCTTGAAACAGTCGCACCCCTCGTTGAAGGGATGGTCAGGGCAAAGATCGACCATACCCATCATGGGGATTTTAAGAAGATAGCTCCAATCGTCATCCATGGTGATGCAGCGATTGCAGGTCAGGGGGTTGTTTATGAAGTCGTTCAGATGTCGCAACTTCCGGGATACAAAACAGGTGGCACGATCCATATCGTTGTAAACAACCAGATCGGTTTTACCACCGATTACCTTGATGCCCGTTCAAGTACTTATTGTACCGATGTCGCCAAGATCACCCGCTCCCCTGTTTTCCATGTCAATGGCGACGATGCCGAAGCGATTATTTATACCGTTAAACTTGCTCTCGAATACAGGCAATATTTCCATGCCGATATTTTCATCGATATTTTGTCGTACAGGAAGTATGGCCACAACGAAGGCGATGAGCCGCGCTTTACGCAACCCACTCTTTATAAGGCCATTGCACAACATCCCAATCCAAGGGACATCTATGCAAAGAAATTGATTGATTCGGGTGTCATAACTTCCCAGGAAGTTCAGGCAGAAATTTCAGCTTTTGACCAACATTTGGAAGAAAAATACGAGATCAGCAAGGGCATCGAAAAAGTGAAGATCAAATGCTTTTTGGTCGATGAGTACAAATCGTACCGTTTCCCTGAGCCAACAGAAGAAAACCTGACCCCGACAACTTTTTCTGAGGTTAAGTTACTGGAAATCGCGAACAAGATCAATACGCTCCCCTCTGACAAGAAATTTTTTGGCAAAATCGTCAAATTGCTTGATGACCGTAGGCAATTGCTGGCCGATAACAAAGTGGATTGGGCTCTGGCCGAACAACTTGCATTTGCCACACTCCTTTCCGAAAATATCCCTGTACGGTTAAGCGGACAGGATTCACAACGTGGGACATTTTCGCACCGTCATGCGGCCATTGTGATGGAAGAGAGCAATGAGAAATATTTTCCGCTCCAAAACATCTCCGATGATCAGGCTCCGTTTACTGTCTATAACTCACCACTTAACGAATACGGTGTGATGGGCTTTGAATATGGCTATTCGCTCGCTTATCCGAAAGGGTTGACCATTTGGGAAGCACAGTTCGGGGATTTCAGCAATGTAGCACAAGTAATTATTGATCAATATATTACAGCTGCAGGTGAGAAATGGGGCTTGATGAATGGTTTGGTTCTCTTTCTCCCTCATGGTTATGAAGGGCAGGGTTCCGAACATTCGAGTGGACGGATCGAACGTGTTTTGTCGCTTTGTGCCAACTACAATATCCAGGTGATGGTACCAACAACGCCTGCAAATATGTTTCACCTTTTGCGCAGGCAAGTGTTGGGTGCAATCAGGATACCAACAGTCGTTTTCACACCAAAAAGTCTTTTAAGGCATCCGTTGGTGATCTCTCCGATTGAACACCTCACCTCTCACGAATTTTTGGATGTGATCACAGATGATAAAGTGCCAGCTGGAAAAGCAGAAACTTTAATATTCACATCTGGCAAAATTTATTATGAATTGCTTGAACGTCGTGAAAAATTGGGCCGTGCCAACTGTGCCATTATCAGGGTTGAACAACTTTTCCCATTCCCATCCGAAACAATCCGCCAGATTAAACACGACAATCCAAATGCAACGCGTGTGATGTGGGTACAGGACGAACCTGCAAACATGGGTGCATGGCCGTTTATTTGCAGGAAATTCCCTGAACTTCAATTGGAACTTGTAAGCAGGGTTGAAAGTGCCACACCAGCAACGGGTTTGCTCGAAAAACACAAAAGAAGTTTGGAACGGATCCTGAATGTTGTTTTTAACTAACTTTAGGCAATTAAATTATTCGCTATGATTATTGAAATCAAAATACCTTCACCCGGTGAATCGATTACCGAAGTAGAAGTGGGGAAATGGTTGGTCGAGAATGGCGCAATCGTTACCAATGGTCAGGAAATCGCTGAAATTGAATCTGATAAGGCAACTTTATCTGTTACAGCACCAGCTTCCGGTAAATTGACAATCTTAGCCAAAGAAGGTGAACGTGTTGCTGTTGGATCGGTTGCCTGTACACTCGATACTGACGATAACATTGTTGTGGAGGAGCAAAAACAGGTTCAATCCGAAATCACAAAACCCTCAGTTGAAGTTGAAATACCAATTCAACCTGTGAGTCAGGTTTCTAAAGTTATAGAAAATATTCCTGCCCCATCGGTTGAAGCAGATCAACAAATCAAATTGACCCCAGCCGCAAAAGCGGTGATGGATGAAGAAGGATTGTCGATTGACGAGTTGCTAAATGGGCTTAGGCGGATTTCCCGTAAGGATGTTGAATCGGTAATTGCTTTGCGGAATATCCAACCAGCTAAAAAAGATGTTGTTATCGAAAAATCAAGGGAAGAAGACCGTGTGGCGATGACACCTTTGAGGCGCAAATTGAGCCAGCGGTTGGTAGCTGTCAAGAATGAAACTGCAATGCTCACGACGTTTAACGAGATTGACCTGAGCCAGTTGATGGAGTTGCGCAACAATTACCAGAAACAGTTTGTCGATAAGTATGGTTTGAAAGTTGGGTTTATGTCGTTTTTCACCAAAGCGGCAAGCATCGCCCTTTCCAAACACCCTTCCATCAATTCGATGATCGATGGTGACGATATCATAACCCCACGATATCACGACATAGGTATTGCTGTTCAGACACCCAAAGGTTTGATGGTTCCGGTTGTCCGGAATGCAGAGACAAAAAGTATCGAGGCCATTGAACGCGAAATCAAAGAACTCGCCGAAAAAGCAAGGGACAAGAAACTGACCATCCAGGAAATGACGGGTGGTACTTTCACCATTACAAACGGTGGGGTATTTGGTTCATTGATGTCAACGCCGATCATCAACCCACCGCAAAGCGCGATATTGGGGATGCACTCCATCAAAGACCGTCCAATCGCAGTAAATGGCAAAGTCGAAATACGCCCTATGATGTATGTGGCCCTCTCTTATGACCATAGGATCATTGATGGGAAAGATTCGGTCGGTTTCCTTGTTAAAGTGAAGGAACTGATCGAAAACCCCACAAAGTTGTTGTTTGAAGGCAAAACTCCGGAAGAAGAATTGCTTGGTTTATAGATATTTAAGGAAATACAAACTTAAAGACGAGTGTCCCGGTGACTTTGCGCAACTGCCCACACAAGGATTGGCCTATCCAGTCACCCGGACACTTTAACAAGGTACGAACTTTTCAGATTGATAAACTGGCGAAGCAGGTTATATTTTTATGGACTTTGGATTTTTTCGATTGTCAAACAACGTTAGTATTACAATATTATCATCTTTTATTTCAAAGTAAATTGTTGTTTGTTTTGAAAGTACACACCTTTTGACGTTTAATTTCAATTCGCTATTTGAAAATAGGTCAGGATTTTTTGATATCAAAGCCAATTTTTTATCAAGTACCTTGTAAAAATTCCTTATCTCTCTAATTGTCCACTTACTTGATAGATAATAAATTATTGAATCTAAATTATTGATGGCCTCCTCCGCCCAGTCAATTCTATAGCCATTTTTCATATTTTTTTCTTACCTCTGAATGTGGTACAGTCCTCCCATTTTTTGAATCTTCTAATCCTCTTTCAATTGATTGACGTTCTTCTATTGAAATAGTATCCCACCAATCTATTTTTTTTGTAGATTGTTCCTTTATTCTTTTTAATTCCAATAAAATGGATTGATCATCTAATCCTGTAATCCACTGAATAATATCGGCCTTCACTGCTTGTGCATTCATAAAATAATAATTTCAAACAAATTTAGAAAAAAAATCTTCTTTTTAACGCCATTCCTTGATTTCAGTTATTAGATCATTGTTTTCAGTCAACCTACCATAACGTGAATCATTCAAAGATTCATCAATCCTTTTATTGAGCTCATCAATGGTCATTGGAGTGAATTCACCAACGGTCATTTTCCCTTTTTCCTTTTCCAATAATTTCTCCAATCGAAGAATGACCTCCTCACTTTGAATTTTAAGAAATTCCTGTACAAATGTTATTTTACGGGTCTGTAAATCCATCTTAGTTGTATTAAGTTGTTAATGTAAAGATAGAAACAATTTATAAATTTTGGTTCCTGATAAACAAACTTTAGGATGCAGTGTCCCGGTGACTTTGAGCAACTGCCCAAGCAAAAATTGCCCGATCCAGTCACCCGGACACTATAACAACGTTTTATTTTTGGCGAAATTAAATAACTGAAAATAAGGTAATAAGGTTTTAAAAGGAGTTAGCCATAAAACCCTGTTACCAAAGA
>CAIYPA010000341.1 GCA_903927965.1 uncultured Bacteroidia bacterium
ACCCGTAAAAATCGATTAATCATAACCTTTGGATATAATAGTTTGTCTTAGTTTTTGCAGTGCCAAATTAACAACAAATATTCAAACAAAAACAAAATTTTATGGAAAAACCCGTTACAGATCTCCATTCCTGGTAATTGTCGGAATAGGGAACAATTCATTTATCTAAAATAGCCTGTTCATATATCTGCAAAGTGTGAGCAAGGAGTCAAATTTGACTTGATTTCCGTTATCGATGACTTCCCATTTTGGATAATTGACATGAATTAACATAGAATTCGTGGAATTATTATCTATTTGATTATCAATAACTTCATAACCATTCCGCTCAACAGCTTTTATTGTCCATTCAAGAGCAATTCCATTTCCTGTAACAGTTGCCTTGCGGGTCACATGTTTTCGGATGCGGAAGTCCCCTTTTTCGGGGTCGAAATAAAGCTGATCATTTTTAAACAATGAAGAAAAACTGCCATTCAATATAAGGTCTTCCGGGGCCCCCTGTTCAACAGAATGATCCTGCATTAACCAGATCCGATCAGACTCGGCGATTGCGGTCGTGAGGTCATGTGTAGAAAACAATACAGTTTTCTCTTTCTCACGAGCCAACTGATGTAAAATATGGACTATCTCGTATTTGTTGGAAAGGTCAAGAAAAGCAGTTGGTTCATCGAGGACGATTACATCGGTATCCTGAGCCAAAGTTCTGGCAATCATCGCTTTTTGGCGTTCACCATCGGAAATGTAATTTACTGCGCGATTTTCGTAACCCTGTAATCCTACAGCACGAATTGCCTCATCAACAATTTGGCGATCTTCGTCCATTAACTTGCCAAACCAATTGGTATATGGGTAACGACCCAGCGAAACCAAATCAAAAACTGTAAGGTTAGGTACACGGATAATTTCGGTAGAGACAAAACTCATAGTCAAAGCGAGCTCGTTTTCACGATAGGCATTCACATTCCTTCCTTTTATTCGGGCATCACCCGAAAGAGGAAGCTGAAAACCAGCTATGGTACGCAACAGTGTGCTTTTGCCAACCCCGTTACCACCAATCAGGGCGACCAATTCACCTTTCAAGGCAAAGACAGAAATATCTTGCTTCACAACTTTGTGCGAACCAGATTTTACTTTGTAACCAATTGATACATTGGTTAATTCAATTATCATTTCTTCCAGTTGGCTCATAGTTGTCCCATTTTTTGGTTCCTGACAATGATCCAGATAACAATTGGGATGCCCATCAGTGCTGTTACTGAATTGACGGGAAGCGTATGTTCAGCGCCTGGAAGCTGTGAAATCATGTCGCTGACGAGCATCATCAATGCCCCGATTAAAATCGTACCGGGAACCAGCAATAGATGCCGGGCAGTTTGGAGAACCATCCTGGCGATATGAGGCACTGCTATTCCGATAAAACCGATCGGTCCACAGAAAGCAGTAATACTACCTGCAAGGATGCATGTGGAAAGAAAAACCATTTTTCTGGCAAATCGGATGTTCATTCCCATACTCCTGGCATAATTCTCACCCAGTAAAAAGGCGTCCAGAAATTTTGATGAGAAAAAAGCCAGGGCTATTCCAATCAGGACAGAAGGAAACAACACAGACAATTGTGTGTTTGTAACACTTCCCAAACTTCCCATCGTCCAAACAACAAACGATTTTAACATCGATTCGTTACTAAAATACTGAAGTATATTGACAACCGCAGAAATGGCACTAGAAACGAGTATGCCAAGGATCAGGATTGTCATTATATCTTTAATCCTGTTGGATATCAATGCAATAAGTAAAAGAATAAGACCTGAACCGAGCCACGCTGCTGCCACTATTCCCCACGATCCAATGGCTGAACCGATATTCCCACCCAATAAACCGCCTGTACCCAATACCAAAATGGCCACCCCAAGACTCGCACCTGAACTGACACCCAAAATGTAAGGTCCTGCAAGTGGATTTCTGAAAACTGTTTGCATTTGTAACCCGGCTACTGATAATGCCGAACCAGCCAAAATTGCCGTCATAGCTTTAGGAATACGGAACTGATTGATTATTAGAATAATCTGAGAA
>CAIYPA010000342.1 GCA_903927965.1 uncultured Bacteroidia bacterium
CGTTTAATCTCGGATTCAACGGACTGGAGAAGTTCCCGGCAATGCTCGCGGCGATGCGCGCTTACAAAGCGACCGTGAAGAGTGATTTGGATTAAGCGGTCCATCCTCGGGCCTTCCATTCCAGCAGGTCCTTCATAGGAATAAACAGACGGCGGTCATCCAGCGCCTGAAAGCCGTGAGCCTCGAATTAGATTGTTTTCAGCTAACCAAATCAGTCGTTCTTTATTGGGTTGCGAATAACTGCTCTTGGTTTGTCTGGGAGTAAATCGTTGAATTGTGTGGTCTTTGTCAAGGGTTTTATTCGTACTGTCTATCCAATCGAAACATAGGGCTTCTTCAACTGCATCATTGTATTGAATGCGCTGTTCGCCAGTTGACTTTTTAGCATAAACAAGCCAAACTTCCTTCTCAATGTTGAAATTCTTTAGAAGCCAATTTCTCCATTCAGCTCTTGTTTTTATATTAAGTATCTTGTCAGTTGTCAATTTGTTTCATTTATAAAGTCATTCAAAATTTCGCTCAATTCTTTCGGTTCGTCAGGTGTCGTTTTTACAATGACGCAAAACCCTTTTTGGTGGTTCGTTGTTTATTTGTCATTCGGTTTTCCCTTTGAATGTTGCATAAATAGCCATTGTGTGTCCGTGTCCTAATTTAAATTCTTCTTTGAGCCAAATAGTTATTTCAGTTGCCTTTATTTTTGGATTTAGTTTATCGTCAATGATAGATCCCTTCTTTTCCGCCAATTATTTAAATCAGCAGGTATCTTTCCTGCCTTGGCTTTGATATTGTCAATGTATGCTTGAAACAATATAATATTTAATTTGTGATAGAATTTAATTTGTGATAGTAAATGTATGAAACTGCTAAAATACCGAACACAACCAATGGAAAAAATGTTTGTCCATTTATTCCGTCAACTGCGCCGTGACTGATTGTCGCAAAAATAAAGTCAAACGCAAAACCAGCATAAGCCCATTCCTTTACTCGTTTAGGAACTTGTGGAATAATTAATGCCAATACTCCTAAAACTTTAAAAACAACTAACGCATTTCCAAAATATTCAGGATAACCCAAATGTCTAATTCCTTCCTTTGCTAATTCTGTTTGTGAAGTCAATGCGGGCATTACTCCTTCAAATAAAAAGATGATTGTTGTCGCTGTCCAAAATATTATTTTTTCTTTCTTCATTTTCTATATCTGTTTTTATTCTGTTAAAGTTGTTTGTTATATTTTGGGTCAAAATCGACCATCCATTCGATGCCAAATTTGTCTCTAAACATGCCAAAATATGAACCCCACGGACTATCAGCAATAGGCATTTCTACTTGTCCACCTGCTGAAAGTCCGTTAAATAATTGGTCTGCTTCCTCCTTGGTTTCTGAGCTTATTGAAATTTTGCTTCTGTTTTCATTCTCGTTATGTGTGCCCATAAATTCAGGTGTGTCACTTCCCATTAATATACTGCTCTTTCCTATTGGTAAAGCAATGTGCATAATTTTTTCTGCTTCGTTTTCAGAGATTGGTTGCTCTGCCAATTCCATATTTTTAAAACGGACTATCATCGCGAATTCTCCGCCAAAAACAGATTTGTAAAACGTAAATGCTTCTTCTGCTTTTCCGTTAAAATGGATGTAAGGATTTATTTGTGCCATTTAGTACTATTTATTTTTAAGAAATTATTTATTTATTTTTAAGCGTCCGGGATATTTGGTTCTACTAATCGTTTCAGTTTGTCCAGACTTTCTTGCCAACCTAAATAACACATTTCAGTAGGTATTGCATCAGGAATTCCTTCTTGTGTTGCGAATAGTTCTGTACCACATATAACACTTTTTAGTTCAATTGTTGTGATCATTTGACCTGGCAAATTAGGATCTTCAAATTGGTCAGTATATTTTAATCGCTCATTTGGGATAATTTCTAAATATTCGCCACCAAACGAATGTCCATTCCCTGTGGTAAAATTAATAAACGACATTTTATATTTCCCACCAATTTTTAGGTCCATATAATGAACTTTACATACAAATCCATAAGGTGGCAACCATGAAGCCATTGCATCGGCATCTGTGAATGCTTTAAAGACTTTTTCAACCGGGGCTGCAAAAACCCGGTGCAGTTTAACAATGTTATTTGCCGTATTTCTATTTTTAATTTTTTAATTTTTAATTTTTCAATATACGTGGACTGCCCATTATTTGTTTCAATCATTCAAATTCATTTTTTAATTGATGCAATAAATGAGGTTTTTTGGTTTTTGCAATGACCGGTAACGGCTTCAACTTAAGGTAGACAAGTATAATTATACCAAACTACTTAATTATCAATATCTTATAATTTTTCCCAGTCCTGCGAGCGCAAATCCCCACTTGCAAGTAGCTGCTTTGGCATTAAATCCGCCAAAGGGCGGATAGCTTTTCTGAACAAATATACTTATCAATTAATATTTTGATCGTTCACTCCTCAATGACCTGTGTAAATACAGGAAGGGAAATGCATTGCCCAAACTCTTGTAAAATAGCTAATAATCAAGATAAATCAAAATAAGTAGGGGTAATTTTTCAGTAGGAAAACTCCAAAGCCACCAAATAGACCAACTTAAACCAGATTCAAAACCGCGAACCAGGCCATCTTAAAAACATTAAAACCCTTGATAAGTACAGAGAGAAATGGCGGCAGTGCAATGGATGTAGTGCAACCGGGACTTTATGCTGGGTCTTGCAGACCACATGAAGTCCTATTAATTATGCAGCGTAATCTTTTGTGTCATAATAAAGTCAATCCTTTTTAAGCCAAATTGATGTTGCATTTAGTTTTCCGGTATTGTTATCAATATATAAACCAGTCCAAAAAGCACTCATAACTGAGCCTGTTTCATAAAAATTAGCATTATATTTTTCTGCTTCCGAAACAAGGCTTTCAGAAAATCTCTTTGGTTCCAGTGTTAAACAAAGCTTGTCCTTATCAAAAATAAAATCTCCAATTCCTGGTTTCTCAACAGATTCCTGGGGAGTCATATTGAAATCAAGTACATTTAGCAACGAAATAAATGTCTGTTCTACTGCACCGCCACTGATACATGCAAAGCCCAGCACTGGTTTGCCGTCTTTTAATATAAGGCCAGGCACTGTTTCGGTAGGTACTTTTTTGCCTGGGCCTACTTTATCGATTAAGGTCTGTCTTGAACAAGCAGCATCCGGTATTGAAATCCCATCAACAAATAACCCCGTTGAACCCCAGTTAGGAGTGGCAATAGAATGAATAAGTGCAGCAACATTTCCGAATTTATCAACTACTACTATTGCGGCTGTATGTTCGTTTTTTTCTTTCTTAACAGGAACAACATTTAAGTTGTTTTCAGCTTTCCATATTTCCCAGACTTGCTTTGATGTTTCTTTTTTGGTTCTGGAATTAGCCGTTAAATCAATACTATCGCCATAATAGGCCGGCAGATTTGAAGAATACAAAGTGGAAGCCAATATCTGATAAATCGTGGACAGGGCTAATGGTGATTTCGAATAATGCCCCATTTCTGATAACTTTATTTCTTCGGCTATGTTCAGAGCTTCTATGAGTCTTGGGCCTCCAAGGTCAGGTTCACCGTTTATATACAAATCGTAGCCCTTGTAGGTTCCATGCATCGGATTTGTCCATATTACTTCATAATCCTGTAAATCTTTTAAAGTAATTTTACTTCCTGCATTCCTGGCCACAGTCACAAATTTTTTAGCCCATTCTCCTTTGTACATGTAATCTGCACCTTCTTCACTTATTTTCCGAAGGGTCCTGGCAAGTTCAGGTTGTTTAAAGGTGTCCCCAAGTTGATAGAAACTTCCGTCTGGTTTGGTAAATATGCTCTTGGTTGCAGGGTATTTGGTAAGTATATTTTTCCATCTCAAAAAATTTGAATTATCGTCATGATCCCATTTTGTTCCTTTTTCAGCAATTTCTATAGCATTTTCAAAAAGATTACTGAGGGGGACTTTGCCAAATTTTTTGTGGGCTTCCTCCAATCCTTTCATGAAACCAGGTACCAATATCGTACGCCCATCAACAATATTTTGTAAAGTATCAACCATATTGTAGGTTACAGCCGGAATAGTCAATGGGTTAATTTCATTCTGAATAGTATTATAAGAAGCATTCATATTGTATATTTTGCCCGTCTTACTCTCGTAATACACCAAATCCATAATGCCGGCATAACAAATAAACTTTCCATCCGTTTCGGCAATTTCTGACAATGCAACAGATAAGGCAGCATCAACGGCCGTTCCACCTTCGTCTAGAATTTTCATCCCAGCATTTACCCCAATCCTGCTCATTGTTGCAGTTATCATATAATTGCCTTCATAGAAATGAAATGATGAGAATATTAGCAAAATAAAACTGCTTAAGAACCAAATTATTTTCTTTTTCATATCTTATGCTTTTTGCTTCAAATTCGGGAATATGCGTCTTTGTATTATGCTGCATAACGAAAACGCATATGCGGCGGGCAGGGCAAGGGATACAGCTCGTTTGAAAAACAAATGTTTGTTCTAAACGCAAAAAAGCATCTTGCTTATAATGCCCTGACTGACCGCAATATGCGATGTTAGCAGCATGTCTTTTCAATTAAAATTAGCATTACCAGGGTATTCTCTCACCTTTGTGTACTAACAGACCATGGGGAAACTGGTCCCTTACAATTGTCACAAGACTAACTACTGTACTTGCTCCTTCCTCAACTTCCATAGGGGCGGCATCAGTGCCTAAGTCAGTCTTTACCCAACCTGGATGAGCTGCGGCAACTGC
>CAIYPA010000343.1 GCA_903927965.1 uncultured Bacteroidia bacterium
GGCTTCCTGTTTATCTTCTTTAAGTATTCCAATTGCAACAAGGGGGGCGTTCTTCTGTCCATCGTATAAATTTTCCATTGCCGCAAATTTCATAGGCTGGTACTTGGCCATATTTCGGGCGGAACCATCACCGGTAACCATGGTCAAAAATGAAGCGACAATACCAAATATGGCGGCAATTTTAATGCTCTTTTTTGCAAATGGTAACTCTCTGTTTTTCAGGATAAACCATGCACTCACACCAATCACAAAAATGGATGCAAGAATATAAGCCGACAAAACTGTATGTGAAAATTTATTGATCGCCACAGGTGAAAACAACACTTCCCAGAAATTGACCATTTCGTTTCTTGCCGTATCGGGATTAAACCGCATTCCAGCCGGATACTGCATCCAGGCATTTGCCACCAGGATCCACAATGCTGAAAGGTTCGATCCAATCGCAACCAGCCAGGTAGAGGCAAGGTGAAATTTCTTGCTCACTTTGTTCCATCCAAAGAACATGACTGCGATGAACGTACTTTCCATAAAGAAGGCCATTATCCCTTCAATGGCCAGCGGTGCCCCAAAAATGTCACCTACAAACCACGAATAATTCGACCAGTTTGTGCCAAATTCAAATTCGAGGATAATTCCCGTGGCTACCCCAATGGCGAAATTGACGCCAAAAAGGGTCATCCAGAATTTGGTAATACGCTTCCATTCAGGATTTCCCGTCCGGTAATAGAGCGTTTCCATAAAAGCAATAATAAATGAAAGTCCCAGCGTCAATGGCACAAACAACCAATGGTACAATGCGGTGAGTGCAAATTGAGCCCGGGACCAATCGACAAGCGAAAAATCAATGTGTTCCATTCCTACTTATTTAGTTAATTGTTCTATAACATAATTGCTGCGTTCAGCATCCGTCTTGAAATGAGTCTTCAAAAAATTGGGGAAGAAAAAAACCTTCAGTACCAAAAACAGAAGGACCAGTTTTATGATAATGATTGTCCAGAGTCTTTTACCTATGGTCATGTTTCTAAAACCCTGGTAATAGAACTGAATAATATTGTTAATTATTAATTTCATCCCAAACAGTTCAGTTCATCTCTTTCGCAATCGCAATGGCCGCAATGGTCCCATCAGCAACAGCGGTGGTAATCTGGCGGTACTTTTTACTGATCACGTCGCCGACTGCAAAAACATCGGGAAGGCTTGTCCGCATGTCTTCATCGGTTTTGATATAGCCCCATTGGTCAAGTGTGAGCTTGTCTTTAAACAACTGGATATTGGGCTTCATGCCGATAAAGATAAATACACCGTCACTCTCCAATGTCTTGATCTCTTTGGTTTTGAGGTCTTCAACCTCAGTGACCATCTTGTCGCCAACACGTTTGAAAGAGCGTGGCTCATGCTCAAACAATGTGCTGATTTTTGGATTGGAAAATATCTTTTCCTGTGCGGTTTTGTTGGAAGTAAACGTATCAAACTGATGGACCATGGTTATTTTGCTGGCAAACTTTGCGATAAAATCGGCTTCCTCGACAGCGGAATTGCCTCCACCGATCACAACTACCTCTTTATCACCATAGTATTTTGCATCGCACGTCGCACAATAGGATATCCCTTTTCCTTTCAACTCTTTTTCTCCGGGAACTCCAATAAGGTTGGGTGACGTTCCTGTAGCGATAATGATCTTTTTTGCCTTGATGGTTTCATATTCATCGAGGATTACCTCTTTCTTAAAAAGGTCAACCATCGAGACGTCAACAGCCACTTTGTAGGCAGTGCCGCAAAGTTTGGTCTGCTCCGACATGTTGTGCGAAAGCATATAACCTTTCTGTGGTTCGATAAACCCCGGATAGTTGGAGACTTCATGGGTCGTGGCTACGTTCCCACCTGGTAAGGCGATGTCGATCAATACGGTATTTATCTTTGCCTGACAAAGATAGAGGCCTGCCGTCAACCCGCCCGGACCGGCACCCAGGATCATTACGTCATATTCGGTTACCGTTGGGGTAATTTTGTTGTTGATCACAGAAATCTGATCTGCAGAAAGCAAAGTGTTCAGATTGGTGATGATGTCGCTTCTCTTGATCCCGCCTGATAAACGCTCCCCGACCTCTTTCCCATTTTCAAAAAACAGCAGGGTGGGTGAGGACCTTACTTCCAATTTGTCGGCAAGTTCTTTGTTCTTCTGCCTGAA
The DNA here is from genome assembly GCA_903927965.1 of uncultured Bacteroidia bacterium. Taxonomy (GTDB): domain Bacteria; phylum Bacteroidota; class Bacteroidia; order Bacteroidales; family Prolixibacteraceae; genus JAAFHB01. The sequence continues at coordinate 2,189 of CAIYPA010000343.1, forward strand.
AATCTTTACAAACTTTATATCATTGCCATATAACCCGGCCAATGATTCAAATTTGGGTGCCAATGCCTCGCAGGGAGGACATTCAGATGAGTAAAAATCAAGGACTACTTTGCCACTTTTTAAAACTTCGCTTTCAAATTCGGATGCGATTATCTCTTTCATATGATTATAATTTGTTTTTTATTGGCCATATGGAACTCGCCATGAGATAATCATGCTTCTGTGTGTGATTTGCTCTTATGGCTCGTTTCATGTGA
>CAIYPA010000344.1 GCA_903927965.1 uncultured Bacteroidia bacterium
CTTGTCTGGAAATAAAATATTAGGGGTTAAATCTTTTGAAAAATCGACGATTTAGTGTAACAATTTGATAAACTTCACGTCTAATAAGTTTAGGTCGGCGTGAATGGAGAATAAATGACTAAAGTTTCGCATTAGAAATTAGGCTATAAAAAAGTTAGGTTTTAGGATAAAAAAGTAGCATGGAAATTTGTTTATATTACTGAAAATCAGTAATATTATGTCGTCAAACAAAAACAATATAACCATGCTACGACGTAAAGATACAACAAACATTTCTGAAATTACTGGCTTTTTCACTTCAAGCGAAAAAGTATGCCGGACAGTTCTATGGATTATTCGTTCTTTGAATCTTGACAGCAAACAATTAAAATCATCTGAAGGTGATCGGTCAACGTATTCCTCCGGCAATATATTGACACTACTTTTGCTTTTCCCTTTATTCAAACTTTCCAATGTAAGGGCCTACAGCCAAAGTACCCTGTCCAAACTATTCAAAGGGGGTAAAGATGTCTTTTACCGTTTTAAAAACAATGGAATGATCAACTGGAGGGCGTTGCACTACCAGGTAACCTTACAATTGATAGGAATTGCTACAGTGGCTGAGGAATCGACCGGATATAAATGTCTGATTGCCGATGATACCGACTTACCGAAGACTGGCTGGAGCATTGAACTAATCGGGAGGATCTGGTCTCATGTTACCAACAGTAGTAAACTTGGGTTTAAAGGATTGTTTCTTGGATACCATGATGGTAAGAGTTTTTTCGGGATTGATTTCTCTTTGCATGGAGAAAGGGGGAAAAATGAAAGGAAACCTTATGGATTAACCACAAAACAGTTAAAAGACAGATTCTCAAAGAAAAGAAGCGCTCGTGAAGCCGGAAGCATACGTAAAGCTGAGTACTTTGAGAAGAAAACCGACAATTTACTAATGATGATCCGCAATGCAATTTCAAGAGGTATCCGTTTTAATTATTTGCTGGTTGACAGTTGGTTTGTAAGCGATGAATTGATTTCATTCATTATAAAACGTAAAATTAAATGTCATTTGTTAGGCATGGCTAAAATGGGAAAGGCCAAATATGATTTTAAGGGGCAATCTTATACTGCAAAGGAGCTTGTAGAAAGACAGAAACGGAATAAGAAGACCAAACGATCCAGAAAACTTAATGTTTGGTACACTTTTGCAGATGTAAACTATAAAGGAAATCAGATACGATTGTTCTTTTGCAAGACAACTCATCGGGGTAATTGGAACGTTTTACTGACAACAAACAACGACCTGGAATTTGAAGAAGCTTACCGGATTTACAGTATCCGCTGGAGCGTCGAAGTTTTCTTCAAGGAGGCCAAAAATTATTTGAGACTTGGCAAGAGCCAATCACTGGATTTTGACGCCCAGATAGCGGACACAACGATCAGTATGATCCAGTACAACATCCTGTCGCTTGCCAAGAGGTTGTTAGATTATCAAAGTTTGGGTGAGTTGTTTAAACAAGCAGGGGTTGAGACATTGGAATTAACTATCGTAGAGAAAATATGGGGCTACCTTTTAGAACTTCTAAAATTAATTGCCGATATTTTCGATATAGATATGGAACAAATATTGGATAAAATTGCAGATGATAATCAGTCAATTACAAAAATCATCAAAATGAACGCCGCATTAAATGCGGCTTAGCGTTTATGCGAAACTTAAGTTATTTAGCGGCCAATTGGATTCGAAGATCAGCGAAGCTAACAGCCATCCGCCAGCTGGCAGATTTTTCTTCGGTTTGTGATTTTACTACCATAGCTATTTCATCGGGTCAAACCAAATAATTTGTATATAATCACCCTCAGGGACTATGAAATTTGGGCATTGATGCCGGATTGCCTATATTTGCACTTCTATAATATCAAGCAGAAGAACGACAATGAATATTTCATACAGCTGGCTGAAAGATTATCTTGATCACAAACTCTCCCCTTCCGAAGTTGCGGCCGCCCTCACTCAACTGGGTCTTGAAACCGGAAGTGTCGAAGAGGTTGAAACAATTAAAGGGGGTTTAAAAGGGCTATATGTTGGTGAAGTCATTACTTGTCTCAGGCATCCCAATTCCGATCATTTAAGCGTGACCACTGTCAACATTGGTAGTGATGAAAACCTTCCGATAGTTTGTGGTGCACCCAATGTTGAGGCTGGCCAGAAGGTTATTGTAGCCACTGTTGGAACTATATTATACAAGGGAGACGAGCAGTTTACCATTCAGAAGTCTAAAATAAGAGGCGAAGTCTCGATGGGTATGATCTGTGCGGAGGATGAAATCGGCATTGGGGATGACCACAACGGAATCATGGTTTTAAATTCGGAGGCAAAAACCGGAACACCTGCAAGTGATTATTTCAACATACAAAGTGATTTTGTGCTTGAAGTCGATCTTACCCCCAACCGCATTGACAGCGCATCGCATATTGGTGTTGCACGCGATCTTGCAGCTTTTCTTAGCC
>CAIYPA010000345.1 GCA_903927965.1 uncultured Bacteroidia bacterium
AATAACTTATCAGCTATACTTTGAGAAATCAAAAGTCGATCAAATGGATCTCTATGTATAAATTCTAAAGTCGATAATTCAATAGCATGTTCAAATGTTATTGGCAGTATTTCAAAACCGTTATCCTCGACCATATCAAGGAAATGCTTAAATCCCTTTGAAAATTTGAATTTTCCAAGACTTATTTTAATTGCAATCTCCCAAATCGATGCGATACTGACAATTTTTGAATTCTTAGGGTCTTCAATCGCAGATTTTGCCCTAATAGATAACTTTTCGTCTCCATTCAAAAACCATATCAATGAATGTGTATCAAGCAACAAGTCCATTACATATATTCTTTAAAGTCATCTAATGGCTCATCAAAATCAGGAGAAATATAAATCTGTCCTTTTGCGCATCCAAATTTTGGTGTCTTTTTCTTAATCTCCTTTTTCCTTTTACTTAACAGAAAATCTATAAAGTCATTTACTTCTGATTTTAAATCAGTTGGTAAATAATTTAGTTTTGAATATAATTGAATTAGCTCCATATCGTCGTTTTTTTACAAAGCTACAATTTTGTTTTTAAATCCAATACTTTCCAGGAAAGAGTTTACTCCAGGTTGATGCAACGGTTCAATGCAGAATTATATTGGGCGATTTCCTTGCACTGCCTTGTCAAATCGCTATTATGTTTGTTATTTGTTATCATTGACAAATTGCTACCGACCGCCCAATTAGTTTTTGCATGGTGTCAGCAACCGTAATTTTTTTATCTGTCCCACAGTATTTTCGATGAAACAGGTTTATCAACTTTAATCTCAAATTGTTCTGCATAGTTGGGAAAAAGTCCAGTATATTTTGCGTGAATTAAGGGAATTAGTGCTAAAAATTCTGGATATGTTGGGTCCTCACCCAAGCCAAGAATTAAGAAAACAGGTTTTTCTTTATTATATTGTCGGTAACGTTGCATTTGATTATCATTACACCAAATGATTTTACCGTTTTGAATTCCAGTCCTAAATTTCGCTTCTAAATAAAACACTTTTTTTGTCCAATGGTCTCGAAATAAAAAGTCAGGCTTTAAAGATGATTATACCAGAAAAGGGCAAATCGTCCTTCGGACGGGGAGGAAATGCCGATAAAAGGATGGAGAAAAAGATGCATTGTTTTCAGGCTTAAAAAAGTTCAACCCACTTTGGGGCTGGCTTATGACTTTATCCATTTACCCCCGGTTTCGTAAACTACACCGGGGGTTATTCAGATTGATCCACTTCGTGGCTCCCGTATAAATCAAATAATCAACACAATAAGTCAAATTAGTCCAAATTTTTGAAATCCATTCAATATCCTTCCACGGTCAATTCCCTGAAAGGGAAAACCCGTGAATAACCTCGGGTAAGCGATCCCGAATCAAAAGCCTGTCAATGAACAAATACCTTCTGGACCGCGCCACCCGGGGTAAAACGGCATCAACAAAAGCCGTCCGCGATCAAAGGTCCGGGAAAGGCAAATCTTCTTTCGGACGGGCAGAACAACTCTATTAAAATTCTGTGACGTAATCCTGAACATGTTTTTTGACTTTGCTTCTCAGTTTTGGGATTGCTTTGGAATGCAGATAATTATCTTTCAAATTTTGTCTAGTACCGCACTCCGCGCAATGACAGATCCTGAGTGAGAAAGTGCTTTTTATTTTGTTTGTGATCTTCCAACAATCCGATCCCCCTCGTTTGTAACTGCCTGCTCCAATTTTTCGGAGAGGGGTTGATGGTTTTGAGTTTGTAACTTATGGATGAATACGTATTTTTGATGGCACTTATTGAAAAACACTAATAGTCAACTCGTTGCAAACGAAAAACCACTATCCCCTCGTTACAAACGAGGGGGATATCGATTTTGAATCGGAATTTTGCCCGTAGGGCATCAATATCCATAGAAAAATAATCCAGTACAACCAATTGTCCGTTAGGACATTAATAACAATCCTATTAATTCCCTCCTGGAAATCTGTATTCTGGACGTGATTTTTCTATGGATATTTATCTCCTACGGAGAATGGCAACACGAAAACCGTCCGCGATCAAGGATCCGAAAAGGGGCAAATCTTTCTTCAGACGGTAATAGCAACACTCCTAAAATTCTGTAGTGCTGTCTATGATTTTGTTTGTTGATCCATTTTGTTCTCACCCCCAGCCCCTGAAGGGGTGCGTTCTGAACCTAGACTATCAATAAGATACAAAGCCAATATTCAAGATTGTAGTTCACTTAGCCAAAATTACAGTTCGGTCCAACCCTTTCACATCAAAATCTCGGAACAGTTTCAATATTCCCCTATCCCCCTCGTTTGTAACAGCTTGTCCCGATTCTCGGGAAGGGGTTGATGGTTTTGAGTTTGTAACTCATGGATAAATACCTGTTTGGGTGGCACTTATTAAGATGCTTTAATAATCAAATCGTTGCAAACGACAAACCACTATCCCCTCGTTGCAAACGAGGGGGATAGCTATAACCCCGGGTAAGCGGTCCCGAAACAAAGCCGTGTCAATTAGCAAAGGCCTTCTGGACCGCGCCAACCGGGGTAAAACGGCATCAACAAAAGCCGTCCGCGATCAAAGGTCCGGGAAAGGCAAATCTTCCTTCGGACGGGGCAGCCAAATCTTATGAATTTCCGCGGTCAAAACAATACGTGAATTGGGCATGGGGTTTGTTTACTGAGAATGGCAGTATTGGTATGACAGCTCTTTCCCCAATCTTTTCATATCCCATTAAATCAGATGTTTATCAATTCTCGGAGCGAACCTATCTATTTCCAATTTTGGGATTTGCAGTCTAAGAGCCATAGTCCTCCAACTACTAATTGCGTTTACCACCTCCTGAATAATTTCTGAACATTGTTTCCTGTCGAGCATATATTCTTCGCACGATTCCAGCAATAATTTTAAGTTTGATTCATTCGAGGATGAGGAGATTAGAAGACTTTGATAATCTTTTAACGAAGGATTCATATCATAAGCGGGCGAAAGGGTCCAACCTTTTGGTAAAAGCAGAAAACCATGATTTCTGAAGTGATCATCTGTATTGCCGATGCAAATATTGAATGCAACCCGACGGTAAAGTTCCTTTAGATTGTCTTCTACGGAGGTGCAAGCTTTCAGGATAAAGTCCACAATATCCAGATAACCATATCCATTCGCATAATTGTCCCCATCAGAGCGGCCAAGCAGGGTCATGGCCGATGCAAAATGAATCCGCCTGCTATCTTTTGTTCGGTCAAAGCGTTCAGAAAGAAAGGTGTGGTATTTATCCCCACTGGGTATCCATCGTGTAATAGCCACATTGATACCTGCATCCTGAGCCAAAAGATGTGAGAAGTGCTCCCAAAGACCAACATCGCAATCGTCATTGCGGGATGGGAATTTTGCTATATAGAGCTTCTTGTTTTCGTCGATGATACTGGCCTTAGGGCGGGCACCCCCCAATGAGGACCCAGGTTGGATCAATTGATCAATCCATTTCCTCTCCGGCAACTCGTTTCTTTCCTCACTTTGCTCAATTTCTGAGCAGGCTTGCATCAAAGTACGCAAACTTGTCAATGGTGGAATTTGTAGCGACGCATGTTGATTGATGTAATCTCCGCTGGGGCTGGTTTTGAAACGGAATCCTCCCATTCTTGAAAAGTCGTCAATTCCCATCAGATGGTCGAAGGAAGAGAGCTTTCTGATGGGTCGATTTTCTTCATTGGCCAGGATTTGCTCCCTTCTATTGAGCAACATACGTCCCCAACGGTCGGGAAGGGCATCCGAGAAACATCCGAAAATGTCTTTCCCCGGTTTGGTATATTGCATGCCGGGATAATTGTTGATATCATCGCCCAACAAGATGTCGCTGTGCTTTTTCAGCCATTCCTTGTTGTATTGAAAGCCATAAGTTTCGGAGCCACGAAGATTTTCGAAGCTCAATTCGCCAATTAACTCCACCTCTTTTAACCAGTCGAAATCTGAATAGACCCACAATTTTTTCATAGACTATTCCTTTTTTGTTGCCCTTTTTCTTGTTAACAATCCCAAATCCTGCAAAGCTTTTCCCATTGTATCGTCTTTGGCCAAACAAATAATGTCGTCATCCAATTGCAATGCATACAATATACGCAGATAGATGCCAATAGAAACCGTTGGGTTCCCTTTTTCCACACGTGAAATGGTCAACTCAGAAACCATGGCCCGTTCAGCAATCTGGGCCATGCTAAGATTGCGCCTCAGACGGGCCAACTTGATCTGCTCGCCAACCAACTGCATTTTTTGCTCCAATTTTCGGGGAAGCCTGTTCCCCATCGTGTTTTTTGCCATGTGCTTAACCCATCATATTGTATGCAAATATAAGTATTTATATTTATTTTATGATGGGTTGTGCAGATAATTTATCAGATCCACATCAACCAATTGCCCGGAAAAGGTTAAATACCATTACAGAAATCATTGTTCAACCACCTACGGGGTTGTTGTTACTCTACCTTTTTTACCCCAGGTTCCGTTACCACTCCACCGGGGGTTATTCAGAGTGAACCACTTCCGTGGTTCCGAGCTATGAGCAGAACCTACTTGTGTCACAACATTCTCCATTTAAACTTTGGATTAGGCTTGAAATTGATGTGATTGGTCTTTTGCCCGTAGGGCATCAATATCCATAGAAGACAAATCTAATTCAACAAATTGTCCGTTAGGATATTAACAACAATTTTATTAATTCCCTATAGGAAATCGGTATTCTGGACGTGATTTTGTTTGTTGTTCCATTTTGTCCTTACCCCCAGCCCCTGAAGGGGTGCGTTCTGAACATAGACTATCAATAAGATACAAAGCCGATTATCAAGATTGTAGTTCACTTAGCCAAAATAACAGTTCGGTCCAACCCTTTCACATCAAAATCGCGGAACCGTTCCAAAATACTTCCACGGTCAATTCCCTGAAAGGGAATCCCGCATGTGCGGGATGAATAACCCAGGGTAAACGGTCTCGAATCAAAATCCTGTCAATGAGCAAAGGTTTTCTGGACCGTGCCACCCGGGGTAAAAACGGCAGCAACAAAAGCCGTCCGCGATCGTAGGTCCGGGAAAGGGCAAATCTTTCTTCGGACGGGGCGGACTACTCTCTTAAAAGACTGTGGTCCAACTGGCAACGGAATGAATTCCGTTGTTACAATATGGGACGTGCCTATTGGCACTGCTGCCAGAACAGAGATTTTGCAAAACAAAATGGTTGGCACAAACTTTATGATGATGATCTTCCTTTTGGAATTGTCAATGCGAATCAAACATTTGTTTATTAAATGGTTAGCAGAATAATAATGTTTGATGAAGCAATCCTATATTTGAAGAACCTTCAAAACATTGTTTTTGGCACCCTGCTCCATTGTTTGGGATTGCATTGGAGTGCAGATGATTATCTATCAAATTTAGTTGGGTGCGGCACTCCGCGCAATGACAGATCCTGAATGGGAAAGGGCTTTAAGTTTGATTGGGTCATAAAACAACTCTTAAAACCTTGTGGCGCAATCCTCAAGTTTGACGATCCTTCTGCCGTTGCTTTGCGGAGTATGGAAAATTCACTCTATGAATGACTTACTGATTTCGCTACCGTTATCAGGGTTAATCTATTGTTCTATAATCAGTCCACTCCTATTGAGCTATTGATAATACGAAAAGCTCATTTGGATTTCCAAAACAGATTTGAACCCCGAATTGCAAGAAGCCAGTTGCCAACCGCCAAATTAAATATTCTGTAAAAATGCCACCAGATTGATTTCCCGGCTGAGGTCGAATTTTTGCCGCAGCCGCAAACGGGCTTTCTTGAGCGCTTCGTCAGATTGGAACGTAATTTGGGCGATATCTTTGTTGCTCATGTTCAATTTTAAGAAAGCACAGATCTTGCGGTCGTTCGCCGTAAGGGTCGGAAATTGGATATTCAGCTTTTCGTAAAACGATTTGTGCACCTTTTCAAACAAGATCTCAAACTCGTCCCAGTTCGAGTTGTAGGAAATCCGCTTGTAATCGGAAATCAACGAACTGATCATTTGCTTGCCAGCAGGGTTCGTGTTCTCTTCGATCCCGGTCAACCGTTCAATGGTTTGGGCATCGCGCTCTGAGTTTTGCAATAATTTCAAGGTTGCGGCAGTCACCGATTTTTGATTGGAATCGAGTTCGCTGTTTATCCTTTCGATTTCCATTGCCTGCAGTTGCGCTTTCTCGGCTTCAATCTCCCGAAGTGCCTGTTCTGCTTTTTTGCGTTCGGTAATGTCGTCACTGCAAACAATCAAACCTTTTATATCATGATGTTGAAGATAAGGAATATAGGTGGTTTGCAAGATCCGCTGTTCGCCATCTTCCCGAACCAAGGAATTCTCATAAACAACGGTATTCCCCTCCAAAGTCCTGACAATATTGGGAAGTGCCCTCTCATAACTGTCACAACTTAGGATTTCCTTTACATTTCTCCCTTGTATCTCAGTTTTTTGTCGGTTAAAAATGCGGGCATATCCGTTATTTGCGAACTTGTATTCCAGATCGTTGTTGATCAAGGAGATAAATACCGGAACATTGTCTGTGATCTGTATCAGCAAATTTTCCCGCTCTTCGACCAACTCCTTTGTAATGACGAGCTGTTCGTTGGAGACTGTCAACTCTTCATTGATCGTATGGTATTCTTCGTTTAAATCTTCAATTTCACGTTTCTGTTTGGTAAGCAACAGATTGGTTTTGTGCTTAAACCAGTACGACCGAATCAAGAAGATAGCTAGCAATGACATCAGTATAAAACCAATGATCAAAGAAAAAATGATAATCCGTTGTTGCTTTTTTTCTGCTGCCTGTAAGGCATCCTTCTTCTGCTGCTCAAGGGTCATGCTCTGCTTCTCTTTTTCTAATTCATAGGTAAATTCCAGTTCTGCTATTTTCTTGACATTCTTTTGATTGTGAACGCTGTCATTGATCTCGGTATAAAGTTTGTGGTGGATGTAGGCATTCTCGTAATCATAAATTGCTGCATATATTTCAGAAAGCTGTTTGTGGATATCGTTTTGGGAATCCATTAATTTCAACTCGTCGGCGAGGGCTAGGCCTTTTAAAGTGCTTGCCAGTGCGAATCCGTATTTTTTTTGTTTCATATAGATTGTGCCGATTTTATAGGCTATTTCACTAGCCGGGCGTTTTCCTCCGGTTGCTTCTGATAATTTTAAAGCCTTTTGGTAACTTTCCAATGCCCTTTCAAAATCATTTTGCTTAATATAGACGTCACCCAAATAAATCAGAACGGTTAAGGTAATCTCCTCATCATTAATTTTTTCGCTAATTTCCAGAGCTTTTCGAAAATACTCCAGGCATTTCATGTCGTTCATTTTCTTGTAAACAGAACCGATATTTGCATATCCTGATGATATCTTTCGCTGATCTTTTAATTCTTCGGCAATTTTCATCGCCCTTCCGTAATAATCAAATGCCTTTGGATAATCGGACAACAACATATAAATGTTCCCAATATTGTTTACACCGGTAAACGTTGTAATTGGATCATTGAGCTTCTCTTTGATTTTTAGGTTCTTCTGAAAATATTCAAGAGCCTGGGGATAATTTCCACGATAGGCAAAAATGATCCCCAAACCATTTAAGCAAGTGCCTTCCATAACCTCGTCTGTATGTTCTTCAGCTATTTTTAGTGCTTTCTGATACTCAACTATGGATGCCTCATAGTTGTCGATCTTCCGATAAGCAATGGCCAGGTTGATCAGCGACTTTGCCATCTCTATCTGGTCGTTTTGTTCTTCAGAGATTTTAACAGCTTCCTTAAAACTTGCAATGGCCAGTGAATCCCGATTCTGCGCTTTGTAATTGTTCCCAAGACTGGTCAGATATTTTACAATTCCTGTTTTATAATTGATTTCCTTGGCAGTTTTCACTGCTTTCTGGAAGTAATCAATTGCCATAGGCTTGTCAGACTTAGCATAAGATAATCCAATTATCCACAGACTTTCAGCCTTTCCTTTCGGGAATTTTAGTTTGTCGGCCAATTCACCTGCCTGAGTGGCATATTCCCGCCTTTTATTTGCATCATCAACATAAATAGCCGCGTTCTTGTTGAGTAAATTTACCCTGACCGTGTCTTCCACGAGATGGGCATTTAATAGATTTTGGAGGCTATCTGCTCTGATATTCAGTGCATTACTTGAATGAACGGCAACCGTTGTTAAAAATATGAGGATGGACAATCGTAGCAGCTTCTTCATTAATTAAAATTTTGGCCAAAGTAAACCATTTTTCAAAGAAAGAAGCTGTTTTCATTAGCTAACTGATAAAATCTATTCTGTTTATCATACATCAAAACCAACCCAAAATTCTAACCTGACCCATCAATTGCCTGGCTGTTTGATTGTCACTTTTCCGAGGAGTTGATCGATCTGTGCCATGATATCTTTTGAACGTCCGGCCCGTGCATTGACCAGTTTCCCATTTTGGTCAACCAGGACATGTGTTGGGGCAAAGTTTATTTTATACGGCCTAATATTTTCGTTCAGGAATTGTTTTTCAGCAACAACATGGATTCCCGGAAATGGTTTGTTAAGAAATTTGGCGAATTGCATATTTTTACCTGCAATGAATGTTTTCCAGTCGTCAATGTTCTTGTCATTGTATTCAAGCGCAACATAAAGAAATACAACCGGTTGATCATTATATTTCTTCTGAAGTTCCAGCGCATCGGGGATCTCCTCAATGCAAGGAGAACACCATGTTCCCCAGAAATCGATGTAAACGACTTTGCCTTTAAAATCACTTAAGCGAATGATCTTCCCTGTGGAATCCGGCAATTCAATATTTGGAGCAACCATTCCTGGTGCCAAAGCAAAATAATCTGCAACGTTATTTTCAAAAAGCAAGCGGTCATTTTCAATGAAAAACAAGGTTTTCATCTTTTCATTGAAGGTTTTCAGATCGTCAAAAAAGGTCGTTTCCATTAATCCAAAAGAGTAATCTTTAATTGTGCTCAACGCCAGAAAGTCGGTCCAGGGACTTTTTGCCTGAAGTTCGATGAAGTTCTGTTTCCATGCCAGGTTTTCTTTCCACCATACAGAGTCGTTTTTGTCTTTAAATGAAGCCCTTGCCTTCTTTGTAAGAAAATCCCCGGCGAATAACCTGGCTGCCGTACTATTGCAAAACTCAGGATCAAAATTCAATTGGGTCATAAAGGAAAAATAAGACGGATCAGGATAGAAGTAATCAAATTTCTCAGACATGATGTAATTTCTCCGTTCAAGGTGGCGGAGTAGTATTGAGGCCATTTCAGCAGTGATCACCTTTTTAAAATGGCTTTTTAGATTTTCAGGTGTTGAATTATTTGAAGACAATTGTGCAAACCTGGCATATTGAAGGCTGTTAATAAACTGTTTGAACAGAAGCTCGGTTTTGAACCTGTTGCTATTGATCACCTTATCAAAAACCCTATCATTTGGAAAAACCTGATAATCAGACATTAAATAATCAAGCTTATCAGACCCTCTGCCGCTTATCAATAATTTTGGTTTTTCGTCCCACGATGATTGCTGAATATGGATGGAGTCCCCTGCCTCCAGATAGATATCATATTTAAGTACATGATAATTGTTGTTCCTGATGACCTGATAAAACCCGGGTTTAATCTGGTCGCTTCTGAATAGAAAATTCCCGAGACTATCGGTTTCTGCAGTCGCAAGGGTCGGCTTGCTTTCAAGCCCGGGGAAATAATTCTCGATTGCAATTAGCTTCAACGTGCTGTTTCTGGAATCGGGTATCCGACCCGAGAGCACTGTGTAATTTTCTTTTTTTCCACAAGAACAAAATGTGAACACAACGACAGTAACCAAAAAGATGTTGATTTTCATAGTATTGTCTATTTAGGCTATGAATAAATATTCTCGAATTGTACCCCTAAATCCCCTAACAGGGGACTTAAGTATCTGCCACAAATTCAATGCTCCCCTTTTTTGCATGTCCAGAAGTATGGGGAGATCATGGGTTTTAAATAAGGACATTTAATTGTCTTCAAAACTTAATCGGCTGAAATTTATTTCACTTTTCCAATAATTCTCCCAAAATTCCAATTGAAGTGGCTATGCATTTTTCACAAACAGTTTCAGAGAGTTTGTTTTCCTTCATGTAGGTTTGGCCCTCATTAGTTTTTAAATCACAGTATAGCAAGGAGCTACAATGAATTGAGCCATGGACGGATTGAAATTTCTTACTGAATTTTTGAATCATGGAATAGATTTCCTCTTTCTTGTCCTTGTTATCTGCAAATCTATTGGAATTGTAAATGCCAAGGACCATAAAAGACCCTGTCACTGCCCCACAGGTTTCCTGAAGTCTTCCCATTCCTCCGCCAAAGCCACAAGAAATGCTCATAGCAAGGTTATTATCCAAACTCAATTCGTCCGAATATGCTGACAATACCGCCTGTGCGCAATTTGCCCCCGATCTGAAAGCTATAATTGCTTTGTCTTCTTTTGACTCCATGATCTTTAGTTTTAAAATGGTTTTTGCTTCAATTTCCAGTTCATTTTCTTTATGATGGAAAGACAAATTTAAGTAAAATAAATAAGGGAATAAGGTTTTTTGTAGTCTGGAAAGTTTCAGGATTACTAAGGTTTGTTCGGCAAAAATAAGGTTAAAAACAGCTATAGTTTGTCCTAATCCTTATTTCCTATATTTTTGACTTACTACAGGGAATTCCCGATAGTTCAAACCTGGAAAGAAAAATCCTTATTTTCCTTTTTCCTCCACCTTAATAGCTTGATGCAGGACAGAGTATCCGACTTTATTTACCTTATTTTCTGTTCTTTAATCTCTATTTCACTTACATGGAAAATCTTGAACTTTGTTATAGTGTCCGGGTGACTGCTGTTGCGTTTTATAGTCACAGGGACACTGCCTCCTCAAGTTTGTTTGTTCGTAATCAATCTAAAATGAATCCTCAAATTTCTTTATTGTCCCAAAATAAGCCCGGACCACGAACAGCCAGCCGCGAGTTTTCAGTTGCCAGCCGCTTAAAATAATGGAACCATGAACACCCAGCCGCAAGTCGCCAGCCGCCCTTATTTTCCCACCTCAACCTCCTTAACCGCAACAATCTCCACCGGTCCAATTAATCCGGATGCGGGGATTGGTTTAAAACCAAATTCACGGGGCAGATCTTTGGTCACTTTTGCGTTTCCAAATCGTGGGACCAAATCTTCGGGGACGGGTGGTGCTTCTGTCATTGAAGCAATCCGGTTGATCAGCGTATTGGTTACGAGGATAACCATGTGATTGCTCCCCGGTTTTACCATTCCTGTCACTTCAAGTTTCTGGCCACGCATCCAGGCAATCCCAACATTCTGATTGTTCAAAGTGACATCAGCAATGTTCCCGACCTTTCCCAAATCGAGGAATAACCTGATTCCTTTGGTTAGGTATTCCACCGGAAGGTTGAAATCAATTTCATAACGGCCTGTTCCACTGAAATTTCGTATGGTTGGAACGTCGGACCATGAAGTCAGCAATCCGGTTGTTTTGTTGTAAGCTGGAAAATCAGGTCCGCTCAACGTCATTTTCCAGTTTCCTGAAACCAGGTAAGACGCAGGAATCCCGGAAACAAGGGTGCTGCTTGTCTTCTCTTCATTTCCCAACTGAATCACAGTATTAAAAGTTCCATTATGATCCACCAATGCCTTTATTCCAGTTTTTGATGCCGACACAATCTCTTTAAAATCGGTCTTCGTGACATAAAGTTCAGGTTGCCCCGGTGAAAATTCCAAAAACATTGATTCGTAAGGTGATAGATTGATTGGGACAGTTATCCCATCTTTGGTTTCACTGAATCGAAAAACGGAAGTGATTTCGCCATTGTACGGGTTCCATCTGCGGATGATTTTGTTTTTTGTCCTGAAGGTGACAGGGATTGTACTTTGCTTGTCCTGCACATTGGAAACAAAATAGATCTCCTTGTCACCCAATTTGCGGTGCAAAAAAGTAAGTCCCTCGTTTTTGCGCAATCCTTCAAACGCAAAATCGATCCCGAAATCGGGGGCAATGTGGTGCCTGATCGTTTCAAGGAAAGGATCGAGGGCACTGCTTCTCTTGTCCCACCAGATCTGCCTGTCGATCACATTTTTAATTTGGTAGGTAACACCTTTCCTATACGTGTTCCTTAAAACTCCTTCTGTCGGTTTGGGTTCCTGTAAACCAAAAGGATTATCGGTACGGTTTTCGGGGAATTTGGGCTTGTTGAACAGGCTATTTGTCAGCTCTTTAACCTTTTGATCTGATTCACTGTAATTTAAAAAACCAGTCGATTTTTCGGGAAGCCTTTCGAGTGCGATCACCACTCCCCCACTCTCCACATATTTTTCGATAAACTGAAGGGTTCTTAAAGGAATTGTCTCCATATTGGGAAGGATCAGGATTTTGTATTCCATGTTCCTGATTTTGATCCTACCCGATGCGATCTGTGCGAAATTATGCAAGGCGTCATCATTGATCAGGTCATAATCATATCCATTGGATATTAGCAAATTACCTAGTTCTCCCCAATCAAATTCACGGGTCCACTTTCGCGGGTTCAACACATTGATCGCCCATTGATTGGCCAAAGGCGAATAGAGCGCAATGTCGGGGGCAAAATCACCCTGCCGTAAAAGGTATGAACTGCGTGCGATGTATTCTGCCAACTTTGGGTAGTACTTCCACCACACGTTTTGAGGTTGGATATAAGCCGCAAAAGGGAGCGACCTTGTTGGGGAGACGTTTTTTTCGGGCGAAAAGTTAAAACCGTGGTTGTAGAATTTCGTAGCTCCTGAAAGTAAATAGCCATCGCTTGCAATCTTGAGTTCTTCCAGCGATTCGCGGTAACGTTCCCAATGGATAAATGTGTAAACCTCGGCAGACACAACAGGACGGCCATAAAGGTGTGCTCCGGAAGCCACATATTTTTTGGGACCAATCCGAGTATCGAACCAGTCGGCTGCATCCTTCTCGCCCGCTGTGATTTCCATTTCGGGAATATGGGTCATGCCCGATGCCTGGATAATATCGGTGTTGAAACCGTAAGCCTGTATCCGACCCTTGATATGATGGGTCTCGCACCATCCCAAAAAAGTCTTAAAAAACACGTTGAGCCCGGTCGTATGCAGAAATTCATTGACGTCATACCTGATCTTTGGCGAAATATCACCCACCTCCCACCAGATCGCTGGCAGAAAAGGTGTCAGGTTGTAACCTTTCTCTTTCTGAAATGCCTCCAGCAAACCTATTGACCAATTGATGCCGCTTGCAAGGTTGGCCAGTTCAAAACTGTCGGCAAACAGCGACTCGACGGTTTTACCAAACTCATCGCCAAAAGCCGCAACAAATTTGTTCCCAAGGTAATCGCAATAACCCTCCATCGCACTTTTGCTGAAATGGTCAACGGCATTGCTGATCCCGTTCTTTTTGAGCCAGAAAGCCATTAACCGCCACTCCCCTTCCGGGACTTGCCAGGTAATTTTGTTTCCAACAACCTTCATTGTAAGGTTAACGAGCGAGTTTTTGTCGATTTTGCCATCCTTTTCAATTTTGCCAGCCATCACAGCCAATAAGGTTTCGTTTCCGTCCAACTTTGGGGAGTACTGTTCCCATGACCGTTTTGTTTTTGTAAGATCGTCGGGTAACGGACCATTATAGGTCTGATTTCCTGACAAGTTGATAAAAGTGGGGACCATATCCTTGCTTTTATCGGTCTCCTTTACCCATTCGCCACCTATGATCCAACCCGGTCCGCCAAAATTGAGCGAAACCTCCATCCCCAACCGTTTGGCTTCCTTGACTGTATGTTTCAGCATCTCCATGAACTCATCTGATAAATATGGGATATTCCCTTTTTCATAGACCGGCTCCATCGAGATCTGCTCCACTCCACGGATTCCATGGCTGCGCATCTCCTCCAGTTCATGGGTAATCTCCTCCTTCGAAACCGGATTGCCAGGCCACCACCAGCGCGTATGGGGCCAGCAATCTGCCGGTGGATTTTTGAAATTCGCTTCTATCGTGGATGGACTTTGGGCAAAAGTGAGTGACCCCATATAAAGGAAAATCAGCAGAAAAAAGGAAATTGTCTTCATATTCAAAGCGTTCAGCAAGTTATCGAAATTCGATCCAAACAATCAACATTGTGAGGTAAACAAAGGAAAGTTATTTTAGGTGAATTGATTGCTGATATTTTGATGGGTTTAGCAAGGAATTAGACGCAAATTACGTTTATTTTAAAGTAAATATTTCTACACCATAAAAAGCTTGAGAAATCGCAATTAAAAAAAACTTGATATTTGAATTTTTCTGTTATATCTTTGCATCGCGTGCAGTTTTGGTTGAGAAACCACCTAAACGCAGTTATCCTGGAGGAAACTCCTTGGGCATTACAGGCTTCCTGTAGTGCAAGAAAGGGCGAAAGCCCTTTTTTCATTTAAGAAGTTTATAAATTCTCTTTGATAAAATCATATTTCTGTCAAGGTTGAAAAAATGTTTTTTATAAAAAAGCAGAACAGATTTTACACTCTTCTCATCTCTCAATCCTTCCTTTAATCCGCTTACCAATCCGTCGACCGGAATTGAAGACCTTATATCAAGTACAATATGGTCTGCTTGTTTACCACCTGATTTTATTAAATTATAGATTGCGTTCTTCGAAGGCTCAAAATTAGTTTTGAGGTCTGCATTTATCAAAATTCCATCCTTATGAATAATAAAAATATCGAACCGCTTTTGTCCCCGTTTAAACATACCTTTTGGAGCGAATATCACATCATATTGAACTTCAGTCAATTTAATTGCCGTTGCGAATTCGTGGTCAAGTATGTTTGTTGGAATATGCTTAAATATCTGAGTGCCAAAATCCTTATTTATGTATATAGAAATCAGATCTTTATCTAATAATAATTCATGAATTAGTTTGCGACGCAGTGCTTTTTGTCGTAACTCAATGATTGATTGTACAATAGAGATAAAAACAGTTAAGTCAGAATATAATGCCCCTGATGATTGGAATTTGCACCTCATGACCTTATTTTTTACGAAATTAAGAAGTTTTCGGAACTTCTTAACAGTTGATAATGATAGTCTGAAAAAAATCATTGTATCAGATAATAGGGAATTGTTGAGGTGAACTGAAGAATTGAAAAATTCTCCCAAATAGTTCACCAATAGCGCAAAGGACTGTGATTAAATACTTTGCGTACTTTGCGGCCTTTGTGAGAAAAAATCCATCAAAATATAGGCTCCACGCAAAGGAAACAGCAAAATCTCTCGCAAAGTTCGCCAAGATCGCAAAGGCTTGCAATTAAATACTTTGCGTACTCTGCGGGCTTTACGAGAAAAATCCACCAAAATATAGGTTGCACACACGGGATAGAGGAAAATCTCTCGCAAAGTGCGCCAAGGGCGCAAAGGCTTGCTATTTAATACTTTGCGTACTCTGCGGGCTTTGCGAGAAATATTCAACAAGTTTTAGATTTGATGATTAATTTATTCTTTGTATTTTTCAAAATTGGACAATGGATACACCATTCTTTCTAATATATTAACGTACAAAAGCTTACATCAATCAACATTTTCTTTCTTTCTGAAATAATATTATCAATCATGAATTTACAGAAATTTTCGACCGTTATCCTTTGCCTCTTTTTCGCAATTTCGATTTCAGGGAATGCCCAAAACAGGAAAAAAAGCAAAGGTCAGGACAAATACCTGAGCAGTTACGATACCAAAACCATATCGCCGACCGACAATCCGGGGTTATTGCCATATAACCGCTGGATCGATCCTGCCGGGGAACAGATCTTTTTTGGGAAGCCAGCCCAGGAAAACCATGCTCTTGATGTCGCCTTGTCACCCGATGGGAAATGGGTCGCCGTTGAAGGTCGTTATGAGGTCGTGATCATCTCACAGGCGACAAAGAAAATTGTGGCCACCCTTGGAATGAACGAGTTCATTAAAGGCCAAAGTTATATGAACACTTTCTCTGGTATTTGCTGGACTCAGGAAGGCCCCAAATATCAACTGTACTGGGGAAGTGTAGCAGGCAAGGGTGCATCCTTTGTGCTTCAGGCCAACTGGGAAAATGAAAAATTAACGCCAGTCGGATCCATTTCATTTGCCGCGGTCAAACCGGCTGAGAATGCACTTCCCAACGAAGTACTTGTTCTTAAAGAAGGTGATAACCAATTTTTGTATGTTACCTTAAATGGGAACAATACGGTTGTTAAAAAGGACCTAACTACAAAAGCCGTGATCTGGACAACCAATGTGGGTGTTGCGCCTTTTGGGATCACATCTGCAAATGGTAAATTGTACGTGACCAATTGGGCAGGTGGACAACCCGATGCCAAAGACCCTGATGTTGCGGGTGTTCCATGGGGAGCCGCCAAAGTGAACGCCGAAAACGGTGCCACACGCGAAGGTTCTGTTTCTGTACTCGATCCTAAAACAGGTGCCGTGCTAAAAGAAATTGTTGTGGGGTTGCATCCCAATGATATAATTGCCAGTCACGACGGAAAATTTGTGTTCGTTTCTAATGCAAACAGTGATGCCGTTTCCACAATCTCGACAGCTACCGATGCTGTGACCGAAACGATTTCAGTCAGGTTAAGTCCAAATAAGAACAACTATTGGGGAGATTCGCCAAACGGCCTTGCCATTTCAAACGACGATAAGATTTTGTATGTCGCCAATGGAATGGACAATGCTATGGCTGTTGTTTCACTTGGTCACAAATCATTTACCCGTTCTGAAAAATTGCAAAGTCAGGTTACAGGGTTCATTCCAACAGGTGCGTATCCAGGCGCCATTGCCGTTACAGGAGGAGACCAGCTGTTTGTGGCCAATATTGAAGCCGAAGGGGCGCATATCTCATCCATCCAGGAAGGTTCGACAAAACCATCCTACAACTCGCATAAACAGACTGCCTCGGTTTCGGTAATTCCGGTGCCAGATGAAACGACATTAAAAGCCTATACCAAAAAGGTGGAAAACTCCAACCAACTGTTCAGGCTGGCATTGACGGCCCAGTTGCCTCGAAAAAATATGAAGCCGGTGCCTGTTCCTGAAAGGATTGGAGAACCCTCCGTTTTTAAACATGTGCTTTACATTATCAAGGAGAACCGCTCATACGACCAGGTTTTGGGCGATATGAAAAAAGGGGATGGTGACTCGACACTGACCATTTTTGGGAACAAGATCACCCCAAATACACACCAGATCAGTGACCAGTTTTTGCTGATGGACAATTTCTATGTGTCCGGCAAGTGCTCCGCCGAAGGCCACCAATGGACTGATGCTTCGATTGTTACCGATTACATCGAGAAAGATGTACGGGCATGGATCCGCAGTTATCCACACGTGCAGGAAGATGCTTTGGTCTATACCCAAACAGGTTTTATCTGGGATAACGCTTATAAACATGGAAAAAAAACCGTGATTTATGGTGAGGCTTCAATACCTGTATATGACAAAAGCTTTACCTGGACGACCATCTACAATGGTTTCCTTAACCATGAAAAATTCAATTTCCACAATACGACTACGATCAAACCGGTCGAGAAAATACTGAGCCAGACCTATCCGTCATATGACGAACACAAGATTGCTGATGTGATCAGGGCCGATGCGTTTATCAAGGAACTCCAGGACTACGAAAAAATGGAAGGCGACCATTTCCCGGAACTCATGGTGATGGCTTTGCCAAACGACCATACGGGCGGTACAAGGCCAGGATTGCCAACTCCCCGTGCGATGGTGGCCTGTAACGATGTGGCTTTGGGACAGATTATTGAGGCTTTGTCGAAGAGCAGGTTCTGGGCAAATACCGTTGTTTTTGTGACCGAGGATGATTCTCAAGCTGGATGGGACCATGTATCTGCCTATCGTACAGTGGGTATGGTGATCAGTCCTTACTCAAAAACAGGACAAGTGTTCCGTACCAATTACAATCAGCCATCGATGGTGCGGACAATTGAACAGATTTTGGGGATCCCTCCGATGAACATCATGGATGCCACTGCCAAACCAATGTTCGATTGTTTTACGGGCAAACTAGACCTTAAGCCATATGTTGCCCTTCCCAGCCAGATCCCATTGAACGAGATGAACCCGCAGTTGAGTGCATTGAACGGGAAGGAACTTTATTATGCGAAGAAAAGCATGGAGCCCCAGTTTGATGGGATCGATTCGGGCGATGACGATACGTTCAACCGGATCCTTTGGTATGCAATGAAAGGGAAAGCCAAATATCCAAGGAAATACAGTGGGAAGGATGAGGATTAAAATCCTGAAAGCAAAACCTTTGTGTCCTCTACATTACCTATGTGCCTATTTGTTAAAGTCTTATAAACACATAGGCACATTAGTTTTAAAAACACATAGGACACAATAGTAGTATCCGGCTGCGAAAAAAAATGCCCGTTGCGGCTCGTCCCATCGCCGCACTGCCATTTTTTTCCGAGTTACCCGCCTTGGCCTGGACCAGAGGTGAACTCAAGAGCAAACAACAAGCGGAACCCGATGAAGTCCCAGTAGTTGACGGGCGTGTTGTTGATGCGGATAGCCACCCGGCTGATGATGGCGCGGAAGTGCCACGAGCCGCCGCGCAAAACACGTAAAGGGCCATCAGAAGGTCCTATAGGATTAATTTGCGGTTGTTGGCTATAATCACTGTAACGATCGTAGCACCATTCCCAAACGTTGCCACTCATGTCGTATAACCCCAACTGGTTCGGTTTTTTAAGCCCTACCGGATGGGTTTTTTCTTTACTGTTTTTATCGTACCACGCATAATCGCCCAACTCGTTCTCATTGTTGGTCCCGGAGAATATTGTACGGTTCTCCGAACCGCCACCTGCTGCATATTCCCATTCGGCCTCGGTTGGCAAACGGAAACCCCAAACCTTTGTGATATCGGTGGTAATTTTGCCGTCCATGTCCAACAGGTTCCCATCTTTGTCGTAAACCTTGGCAAAACCAGCTTTAACGTTCAGAAGGTCACAATAGACTATTGCATCAAACCACGTTACTTGTTCAACAGGGTTTTGATCGTTGTCTTTAAAATTGGAAGGATTTGTTTTACCTGTGGTTTTTACATAATCGGTTTGGGTTACTAAATACTTGGACAGGTAAAAATCGCCGACTGTCACCGGATATTTATTGTCCAATTTGAAAGTCCCGCCTTTAATAAACTTAAAATTCGCAGGTATTACTTCATCCAAAAAGAAAGCCTTCGCCATATCCATACCTGAAAATTCAAATTTACGAGCAAATCTTCCATCCTCGATGCACCTTTTGGCGAGGAAGAATTCGAGGATCGATTTGTGGGAGAACTTCCAGTTATGGTTGATATCGCGTGTCAGTAGCGATTGGCCCGTGATTTCGTAATCCTGAAGTTCAATATTGTTGAATTTGCACAAGTCGGAGGCAGTTTCTTTGTCGATGCTCAGGTTGCCGGTTTGCTTGTGCTGGCCATAGATCTTTAGGGCAACGAACATCGAAAATTCATATAAATCCTTCTTGAATTTTTCGCGAGTTGGAGTATCGTATTTGCGTTTGTTGGCTTCCCGCTCTATCCATTTCTGGATCAATGTTTCGTAGATCGAATAGGTTGTCGTGAATTTTTGGTTGCTGCCCACCAATAAGTCAATATAAGCCAGCAACATTGGCCGCACCATCAGTTTTGGTGAACTTTTGACAATGGTTTCGGCCAGATGTTTCTTCTTCCTGTTCCAGAATGCAAACCTGCCATATTTCTTGCACAAATATTGTTTTACCTCCTTGTCGCTAAATGGGGAAAGGTACAATTTGGCAAGGGTATGGAAACCTTTGTCGTCAAACCGGGGAACTTTGAGTTCGTAAGCCTGGTTTTCCTGTCCTGGGAAATATTGGGTGCGGCTTGTGATCACCACTTCCCTGAAGTCGCGGGTCAATTCCACAATTTCGTCGAGGCATTTGCGGAAACGTTCGTCATCTGTCAATCCATCAGGCACTACCGGTGGTAGCAAGCCCTTGTATTCGTCGAAGGCATCGAGGAGAAGGATCGTATTTTTTGCTTCCTTCTGATTTTTGGCCATCTCTTTAAGCTGGTCAATGATCCGGTTGTCGCCAAAAGGTAAGAGCTTTATTGTATATTTTCGGCCAAAATTGGAAAAGGAATTATAAGCCACAAAGAGGTTGATCATAAAGGTCGTTTTTCCCATCCCTGAATCGGCAAGGATCAGGTAAAATTTGTCGGTTTCTTTTTTTCCATTAAAACCTGTCTTGATAAACCAAGGAATCAGCTTGTCCTTGACAACAAATCGATGGCTGAAGCCGGGCTCTTCTTCGGCAGAAGGGGAATGGTTCTGGAACTTGGTCGGGATAAACAATTCACGCGATTGCATGACTTTTTGCTCATCGAAATAGGGGGCAAGGTCTTTGGCGGCTTTTGAGTTGGTGTAGTTTGTCTGGATTTTTTTAATCAACCATCCGAACAGAAAGATCAGAACTGCCGTAACGATCAACGACAGGTTGGCACTTGTCTCCGGGCTTATCCCAAGGTATTCCAAAAGCAAATTGATTGGGACCATTTTTAAAATTGCGTCCAATATTTTTTCCATAAGGTTAGTCGATATTACATTACTGAATAACAATCAATTAGCTCTCAATAATTAACCAGTTGTCAATTTCCTGTTGGCTTATCCCTTTAATCTCGACTGCTTTATCCACCCTCATTGATAATCGTTCGGCAAAAAACTTCGCCAAGATTTTCCTAATTTCAATTAACTCATTTTCTGAAGGATCAAATGAATAAACCTTGAGCAGCTCCAATTGTAAACTGCATAACCGTGGATTTGGAGGCATTTGCGGATTTTCCATAATCTTGATTTTTGTTTCCACAAATTTACAATCTTTTGGAAATAATTCCTTGATTGTGGGCAAAATGTTGATCGTGATAGTCTCACTCGAAGTGAGGCTATCACTACTGATCAAAAATCTCAAATTCATTCATTTGATTTTCAAAGCTGCAGAGCAGCGATAATATTTGTAGAACTAAAATTTAAAATAGGCAGTAGGTGCGGAGTACCGTAATATTTTGGCCATTAAAGATTTGCGTATTGCGATAAGCTATACCATTTTGCAAAAAATGATTGAACCAGTTAAATTAATCTGTTTTATCTATAAGAAATTTTCTTTGTTGCGGCGCATCGGTCAGTTGATTCATTTTGAACATTCTGATTGCGCCGCTCAATGGTATTATATTCGTTTTCTACCAATATTTCGCACCTAACGGTGCTTTTTGAAAGTGCCAGGAGTAAATATTCCTCATGAATAAAATCATATATAATACATTGTCATTCAATCATATAAACACATATTGTTCCAGAGATGATTGTCTCACTCGAAGTGTGGCTATCACTAATAACCTTATTAAACTGACCTATATTCGCGAGATATTCAAAGCTGCAGAGCAGCGATAATATTTGTAGAACGAATGGTTAACATAGACAGAAGGTGCGGAGCACCGTAATATGTTGGACATTTTTTGTTTCAATATTACGGTGCGCTGCACCTTTTTTGCGAAAGGTGATTAATTCGCTACAAATATTCCGCTGCTATGCAGCTTAGCTACAAAGAATCTCAATTTATATCGTATTGATTATCTTTTATATAGCGATTAAATGAAAATAGTGATAGTCTCACTTGAAGTGAGACTATCACTAAAACTACAGCTTTCTACCGCTGATTTTCGCAGATCTAATCAAAAAAAGAAAGTCCCTTTTAAGAGGGACCTTCTTTTTTTGATTAAAAAATTAAAATGCCTATTTCTTAGCTTTTATTGGCCTGTAATACAGGTTCTTGGCTTCGATTTTCATTTTTGGGTTGTGGCCTTGGATCGCAAAGTGGCCCTCCTTGTATTCGGTATCGTCGTAAGTCATCACCAGTTTATCGTTGATCCAGAACTGGATATGCGTTCCAACCATCATAATGTGGTAATTGAACCATACGCCGTCCTTGCTGAGGTTTTCGGTCGCTTTTCCTACTCCTTTACCCGGTTTCCATAACCAGCCGGTGTATGCATCCTGATTGTTGCAAATCTGGGCTTCATAACCACGTGGGAAATCGTCCGGTTTGTCAACAGGAGGATTGGCACGGAAATACATACCACTATTGCTTTTTGCACCCGGATCAGAGGAGATGCGGAAATCGCCTTTCAGCTCAAAATCGGTAGCGGTCGCATTGGTATAGATATGGCCCATACCCCCTTCACCTACAAGGACTCCATCCTGAACTGTCCAGGTTGCCTTGCCGCGTACGAACCAGCCAGTTAGGTCCTTGCCGTTAAACAAAGAGATCCACTTTGGTTTCGCATCCATCGTGAGCGAAAAACCTGCCATTAAAAAGATAAAACACAGAACTGATAATTTTTTCATGATCAAGAAAATTAGAATTTGTTAATTTAAAAATATGATTGAAAATTGTATGTATTTGAATTATAATTATATAATAAACTATTTCTAAACTATTTCTAAACATTTCTATTATTTCTAAGTATTTCAACTTATTTCAATTTATTCCCAGGTATTTCCATTTATTCCCCGTATTTCCTTCTCAACTTAACCAAATATACAAGAACAACGTAATCCCGGAAAGTATCGTTAAATGCAACCTCCAGTCGGTGATCCCTTCAAATTTAGGGATTCCTTTTGAATAGTTGATGGTTGTTTTCTCAAGCTTTAAAGGATCCGTCTTTTCGGTGAATGCCGAGACTGCGAACAATACTCCTGTAATGAAGATCTCGGCCCAAAGTCCACGGTAACCAAAGTTAAGGGTGAGCGGATGGTGCAGCATCGGGAACATTTGTTTTCCGGCATCGGCC
The DNA here is from genome assembly GCA_903927965.1 of uncultured Bacteroidia bacterium. GTDB lineage: Bacteria > Bacteroidota > Bacteroidia > Bacteroidales > Prolixibacteraceae > JAAFHB01. The sequence goes on from CAIYPA010000345.1 coordinate 22,910, forward strand.
CCAACCAACTGATCGATCACAAATATTGTAGAGAGAACGATCCCGACCAAAACCGAAGCGGCAGCGCCCCTTAAGGTGACCTTTTTGCTGATGATTCCAAAAAAGATTGCCGGGAAAACAGGGATAACCAAGTAAGCCGAAATGGTCTGCAAATATTTGTACAACCCCTCCTCATTCTTGTAAACCAACCATGCAGCTCCCATACCCAATAAGGCAACAACCATGATCACATATCGTCCGAACCTGACCTGTTTCTTTTCATCCACATTGGGGCGAAATTCGAGAAGGAAATCCCTGGTAACCAAGGTGGAAACTGAATTAAGAACAGCAATAGTTGAAGAGACAAGGGCTGCCATCAATGAAGCCAAAAGAAGGCCCCTTAAACCTGTCGGCAGCAGTTTGTTCAACAGCAAAACGAAGGTCTGCTTTGTGGCTTCGCCCTGAAGTTCACCTGGGAACAGTGCATAGGCGATAACGCCGGGCAGTGCGAAAATAAAGACAGGGGTCAATTTGAGCAGGATCGCAAACATTGCTCCCCACCTTGCATGGTGAAGATTTTGAGCTGCTAGGCCCCTTTGGACGTTGACCTGATCGATGCCCCAGTAAAAAATACCTGCATAAAAAGCGGTAGCCAATATTCCCCAGAACGGATAGACCGGATCGTCATAGGGTTTCGCAATCGACATCATCGTTGGGACTTTTGTCATCAAACCATCCCATCCCCCAACTTTGTCGAGGCCGATAAAAAGCATGATCGAAGTACCGCCCAACATGATAACTACCTGAATCACATCGGTATAGGCAACAGCAGTAAACCCACCCAACATTGTAAAGAGGGCAACTGCGAATCCTACAATAATTACGGTTGTCATCACGTTCCAACCTAGGATGCTGTTCAAAACAAGGGCTCCTGCAAAAAGTGTGAAAGCTAGCTTTGTCATAACGCTGATGACAAGCATCAACCCCGAAAACAAGGTCCTGGCTCGCCGGTTGTACCTCAACTCAAGAAACTCAGGTATCGTAAAAATCTTATTCTTAATGTAATAAGGGTACAAAACCGCACATGCAAACCCCAAAGTAATGGCACAAGTGAGTTCAACCGACCCTGCTGAAAGTCCGTAGCGATAGGAGTCGCCAGACAATCCCACAAGGTGCTCCGCACCAATGTTTGTCGCGAACATCGAAGCCCCTACTATGGGCCATTTCATTTTTCTTCCACCCAGAAAAAAATTGGAACTGTTCTGCCCTGACTTCTTACGATATGCCATAAACAAACCAAAAGAGAGGCTGCCTACTACAACACAGCACAACACGATCCAATCGAGAAAAGTTAGATATAAATTCATCGTAATTTTGTTGGTTTTAATTCAGTTTACCGGCGATCTTGTCCAATCGGATAATGCTTTGCACCATGGCGCGTACCGTGTGGTAATTGATCTTCCACGAATGGCTCATGTGTGTCCAGATCGGTTCACCTTTTCGTGACATCAACGGAAACCATTCGCCAACCCCTTTGTTAACCATCTTGTCCAACACAAAACGGTGAACGTTCACGTAAGCTTTCCAGTATTTCTCATCCCCAAAAATAAGGACACCATCCAATAATCCGATCAGCACTTCAGCTTGTTGCCAGAACTCTTTCTCTTTGTCATAGACGCCACCCGAATGTGGGCCTTCGACAAAAACGCCACCATACTCCCAGTCAATCCCATTATCAACACAATGGTCAAAAATGATTTTGAACAATTCAGAATAGGATGTAGGATCAACTTTAAGTATTTTCAGCGCATGAAACAACAGATGTGCAAATTCGGCATTGTGGCCATAGCAGGTATTGTCGGTGGCATTGCCTTTCTGTCCCTCTTCCGAAAACCTGTCCCAACCCCAGATGATATCGAATTTGATCTGTGGGGCAACTGTCCAGTCTTTGTAAAATTGGGGTATGCCAGTTTTGTAAACCGGGTGGATGATCCGATTGATCAACAAATCAATGTCTTCGAGCAATTTACGGCGGTGAACATCCTTTCCGGTACATTCGTAAAGCGTTGTATAAGCTTCCATCAGGTGCATGTGTACATCCAATGTTTTGCGGTCTCCCCCCTGACTTCCGGGTCCGCAAAGTGTCCAATCGCGGTGGAACATCTCCCAATAACCGCCATACATGGTATCGGCACAATATTTCTGGAGCAGGTCAAACACCTTTTCTGCATATTCCACACCACGAGGGTCTCCTGTTGCGAGGGTATATTCGCTTAACGAATAAATCGCAAAACTGTGACCATAGATGATCTTCTGGTCGATCTTCACGTTGCCTTTGCGGTCCATCATCCAATAAAAGCCACCGAATTCTTTGTCCCACATCTTGTTGATCAAAAAATCTGCCCCATGCTTTGCAAGATCGGCGAATGTCCCCTCACCATAACCGGCACGATGTGCGGACGAGATCGTGTAGAGGCAGCGGGTCTGTGCAATCAACGATTTTTCATCTTCGCCCGAATCGTTCCCATCCTTGTCGAAATGGGTCAGATACCCACCATTTACCTCGTCCTTCATGCGCGATGTCCAGAAGGGCAATAACTCATTAACCAAATGGTTTTCAGCTTCTTTCCTTAATTCTAAAACTTCAAGTTTATTCATATATTGCAAGTTAAATTATTGAATTGTCACAATGTTGAACCCGCGTTGGGGCTCCTGTTTGTTCGTTTTCATGTTCCTCCGGTTGCACTGGAGGTTATTCAGATTAAAGTCCTTCGGACCAAATTTCCCGTAGGGAATCAACTTTTTGTTAATGTCCTAACGGACAATCTGTCAATTCAAAATTACCTTTTCTATGGATATGAATGCCCTACGGGCAAATTGATAATCTAAAACATTTAATCCTTTTCCAAAAAAATTCACTTTACTTCTCCGTCAATTTCTGATGGATCGCTAAAAGGAAATCCCTATTATCGGCTGTGAGATAATGCATTTCGCCACCCATACGGTTGAAGGTCTTGCAATACCGCAGATAATAGGCCGGATTGTCCATCGGCGGTTCCCCATCTATCTGCCAGTCCCAATCCGATTTGGCCAGATCGACAATCAGCATGTAATGGTTGTCGATATGGCTATTTTCCTGAATTTTAATATTTTGCGACATTGATAGGGCCTTTTCAAAAATCATGGGCGACATCACGGCCGATCCGATCGACATATAGACCCCGTTTTCAAGATTGCTCACATTTTTCGTAAAAGCAAGAAAATCGTTCAACGCAGTACGGCCAATCGCTGCGCCATGGTTCATCGGATGGTTGTAGATGATGTCGTGGCCAAACATTGGATGCCCGGTAAAAGGAATACCCAATGCAAAAGCTCGTGCCTGGACAGAATACTTTTTAAAAGGATGGGGAATGGACATAAACCCAGTTGGGAGGTCAAACTTTTGAATTACTCCTGCAAGGTCGATGGCCGCAGCGGCACGATCAGGATTTGTCGATAAAATCATGATCGCCTCCTGTTGCAAATCATCGATAGATGGGATCTGCAACCCTTCGCAGGAGATCATCTTTCCCACCGATTCGCCATAACCCAAACTTTCGTAAGCACCTACAATGATGGCCAGGTTGATGTAATAACCAGTTTTGTCCCAGATCCCAAACTGACCATGTTCGACATTCTCGCGCACATCCTCGCTCGATTTTCCCTGAAAAGCGAATTCCCAATCGTGTATAATGGCAGCACCGTTGGTCGCTAGGTGGTTGAGCCAACCCTCCTCCATCAATGCAATCAGGGTGGGCGCCATCCCATTCTTGATCGTATGGGCACCAAAAGTGAGCATAACAGACCGTTTCTCCTTATGTGCCAGCAAGATCCGCTCAGCCGTTTTCGCTATCAGCTTTGCACCCGCTTCCGAAAGGTTCACAGGCAACTGATCGACAGGCACATTGTCCTTTTCGATATAGACCTTGTTTTTACGGTCAGCCAACTTTTTAACATCCAACAGACCCCTGTCAAATTTTGGGTAAGGCATATCTTTCTATTTAATATTCAACAGATTCAACAATTGCTTAAGTTGCGAGAAGTCGGGAATAATCACATCGGCACCTGCTTTGATCAGCCTCTTGCGTTTGCTTTCGTTAAGCCCATACCGCCGGAGTTCGTTGCTAGCCACGCCAATTGATATGCCACCCCGTTTGTTGGTTTCGCGCATCTCGACAGGGCCATCACCAAAGGTAACAACTTTACCCAAAGCATCTTCCGCGATCGAATCAAGGATGCGGTCCAATACGATTTTCTTGGCTTCCTTGTTGATATCCCCAACTGCACCATAAATGCGACCTTCAAACAGGTGGTCGTAACCTAAACCTTGAGCTTCACTTTTCACATCCGCTTCATCCGTCCCACTTGCAAGGTAAAGTTTGACACCTGCATCATGAAGTTTTTGAAGAAATGGAACAGCATTTTTCAGGGTGAAATCTTCAAGCCCAAGTTCCCCATTGGCATACTTCGCTTCACGAACCTTGACCATCTCCAGCAATTCGTCGTTGTAAATCTTCTTGTAACCGAATTCATCCAAAATTTTGTCTTCGGGAACGCACCCAAATTCCCGAACCAGTCCGATCAAACCTTTCATCTGAACAAGGGTCTGAATTCCAGTGGTTTTATCTATGAATTCATCACAACGCTCTTTAACTTTCTGATAAAGGACTTCATCCGCATCGTGGAAACGGTCACCCAATATGGCTTTGATCATCATGGGTCCCATGATCAATTCCCATCCTTCGCGTAAAGTGGAGATTGTCCCGTCGTGGTCGAATATGGCATGTTCGATTTGTGGGGTATGGTCCCATTTGTTCACGATTTCAATCTCTGTCCCTTCAAGGTATTTGGCATGTCTAGGGTTTTCTGCCAATTCCGCAGAGAAAATATAATCAGGCTCCACGCCGATAGCCATAATCTCTTCAGGAGTTGCAGTGCCACATTGGAACAATTTCTGGACAGTCACACCTGCTACAAACGACCCAATCTTTGCAGCGATGTTCATATCATATCCAGCCGCTAAAGTGGAAGCCGCACCCGCCAGGTAACTGTCACCGGCCCCAACAGTATCGACCTTTGAAAGGATCATCAAACCTGGAATTTCGGAAATACCAGATCCATCAATTGTTAACGAACCCTTGCTTCCACGGGTGATAAACAGCGGTTTGCCATATCTTTCATAAAGGGTGTTTGCAGAAGATACAATTTCGGAATAGAGGACCACTTCATCAGGTTTTTTATCCAAGCCGCATAACCTTGCAGCCTCAGTATCGTTCATTTTGCGGATGGCGCCAGTGTAATAATCGTTGAAGTTGCGGCTATCGACGATAAACATCTTTTGGGGGAATTGTGCGATCACTTCCACCAACCGTCTCTTAAAATATTCGATATGGATCCCGGAAGGAACCTGTTGATTGATCAAGACGATGTCAACCTCTGGAATTTCTTGGATCAGATTGCCGATCAGACGGTCAGCGGTTTCCTGCGATAATTGGTTGTAATTGCCAAAGTCAACACGGTTCAGCTCCCTGTCGTCGATGTAAGGTTTGGCATAGGTATGTGTGTGCCAGACCTCTTCCTGAACGAGCAGGTTGCGCGGATCAATACCTGTGGCTTTCATCACCTTAACCATTTCAGCACCAAATGGGTCGGTACCGATCACCCCAAAAGCTCGGATATCCTTAACACCCAACGCAGCCAGATTACTTGTTACGTTTCCTGCACCTCCCAAAGTGTAGCGTTGCTGCCGGACTGGACGTGTTGCCTGATTGGTCTCGACAGAAATCTCGCTCATCGCTTCATCGATAAACCAATAAGCGTCGAGACAAAAATCGCCGACCACCGCAATTTTCACTGCACTGATATCGCCAAGTATTTTTTGCAATTGTTCCTTTTTCATTACTTTAAGATTAATTTTTAAGATATTGTATATTAATTATTTCTGTCTATTTCAATCCGTTTCATTCCTTCCACCCCTGATCCCCTGAAGGGGAAGCAAGACAGAATTTCAACTTATTTCAATCTATTTCGTTTCTTCCACCCCTGATCCCCTGAAGGGGAAGCAAGACTTGCATTTCAATTTATTTCGTTTCTTACCCCCTGATCCCCTGAAGGGGAAGAATGACCTATGTTTCTATGAATTTCAACTTATTACTACTTATTTCCCTTCGCCGTCGGATACATATAAATCGCCACATCACCCGGTTCGATTTCTGTTGAACTTGCATATTCGCTGGCAGGGATCAAAGTGCCATTTTTCAGGACTTTCTTCACTGTTGTATCTGTATTGATGATCAGCTTCATGCTCCTTTTAAAATCACGGTTGACGATCACAAGGAAGGAATTTTCACCGTTTTCGAGTACCGATACCACAGCACCCTCACCCACTGTTTCAAGTAAATTGATAGTTGAAGGCAATTTTGTGAGCCGCTTTGTCCCGTTTGGAATATCCAATCCTGTTTGTGCCACTGAAACCACTTTGGCACCCAGAAAGACGCCACTCAGATTTTGAATTTCGTTGCTGATTTTTTGCAGCCGGTCGAAAACCACAGTGCGTTTCCCTTCTGAATCGAGTGGGGAACCAAATCCCCTGAAACTCCAGTATTCGATCCCCTGCGCACCGTAAGCGAGATCGACATAAACCTGCAAGCTCAATTCTGCAAGGGTCGGGACATCATGCACAAAAGTTTTTTCAGGTTTGTAGCTGGTATAGAGTTGATAGAAATCATTCAAAGATGGCTGGGGAGCATCACCCGAGTAGGCAAGATAGGAAGTCGATAGTGCGAACGCCCAGAAAAGCCGACCATCTTTCTGGTATTTATTGGCAAAGAACTCCATATTTTCATACCACCTTGGATGGACGCCCCCATCAACGACAGGGTAGAAATCGAAAGATAAAAACGGGGCCGGAAACAGTTGATCGAAAGTGTCAACATACTCTTTGTAGGTTGGCGTCCCAAATTTACTTTTGTTGGAATTGATGTCCGGATACAGGTTTACAAAACTATAATGCTTTTTATCTGCTGATTTTAAAGCCTTTGAAAGGTCGGCCAATTCCTTGAATTTTGACTTATCCGGTTCATCGCCAAGATAATAACCTTCAAGGGCAGGATGGTTCATGAATTGTTTTGCCACTTTTTCAGGATCTGATTTCATTTCAGGGCATGAAATCATAAGTTTGATCCCCGCTTTTCCGGCTGCATCCAATCCTTTAGCTATGGCGTCTGTGGAAGGAAAGAATGCAATATCGATGTTGACACCCACATCTTTCAACTTTTTGTAACTTTCGACGGAGACTTCGGTGGCCGAAATACCACCCCATGACATCACAGGGATATTTCCTTTGGTTTTCAATTTTTCCTGGGCCGAAAGGATTCCCATGAATGAAAGGGCGATGAGCGATGAAATGATTAATTTTCTCATAATCCTACATTTTTTTGGTTGGGAACCTATAAACGGCAATATCACCGGGACCGATTTCCAATTTTGGGTCATACCTTTTTGCATTAACTACCGAACCATCTTTTAAAACCCGTTTTAGGGAATCGTCACCAAAAATGACAATGGTCATCGGTTCATTCAAATCACGGTTGACCACAACGAAGAAGGTGTTTTCCCCATTTTCGAGGATTGATACTAAAGCACCCAAACCTTCAGTTTCAAAAACTTTTATAGCAGAAGGCAATGTCGTCAAACGCGTGGTCCCTTTCGGGATGATCACACCGGTATGACGGACTGAAACCACTTTTGATCCGACAAAAACTCCTGCTAGCGACTGGATTTCATTGTTTACCTCCTTAATGCGGTCGTAAACCACTGTCCGTTTGCCATTCATGTCGATCGGGGCACAGCGCAACCCTTGCGACATCCAATAGGACCAGTATTCCAATCCCTGTGCACCATAGGCCAGGTTGCTGTATTGCTGGAGTCGGAGTGCTGCGATGGTTGGAATGGGGTGCAATTCGTTGTAGGAACTGGCCAAAGCAAACGCCCAGAAAGGCTTGTTTACTTTCTGCGCTTCCGCAGAAAAGACCTCCAGACCGTGATACCAGTTTTCGTGAACACCGGCAATAAGGATGGGATAAAAATCGAAGGAAAGCAATTTGGATGGTACCTCTTTGGCAAAAGTGCTGACGTAATCGGCGTACGACTTTGTCCCCAAGGCTTCCGTTTGTGTCAGGTTGATGCTCGAAATCAGGTTGACAAAGCAAAAATGCAAGCTGTCGATTGCCGCAATTTTTTTTGCCCATTCCCCCAAATCTGCAAAATCCTTATGGACAGGCTCATCGCGCACGAAATAACCTGCCAATGCCGGGTGGTGCATGAATTTTTTAACCGTATTCTGCGGATCGGATTTCAATTCCGGACAAGATGTGACCATCCTGATCCCAGCCTTTTCTGCGAGGTTCAGTCCTTTTTGCATCTCGTCAACATTCGCATAATTGCAAAGGTTGACATTGATCCCCATCTCTTTCAACTCCAGGAACCGATCCATATTATTCTCACCGGCTGGAATACCCGACCAAGCCATAATGGGCAACGGCTCCTTGGACATTAGCTTTTCCTGGGCCTGTAAACCACACACAAACAGAACTGGAAGCAAAAACAGCAGCAGTATTCCTCTCATGCCTTAAAAATTCCCTATTTTGATAATATGCACTATTTCAATTATTTAAAAACCTATTTTGTCATCGAAGGTGGGGCATTGTTCTTATCACTTCCCCAGCTTTTGTTGGGTTGCGGCCCCATCACGAATACAAGCTTCCCACCCTTTTTGATTTCTGAATGGTCGAACCATGGATTTTTCAACGGCTTACCATTTAAGGTTGCAAACTGAATGTATTTGTTCTCCTTAGAATTGTTCTTCGCCTCGATTTCAAATTTGGCAGCATTTCCAAACGATTGATCGAGTTGGATGGTCACCTTGCTAAAGGTAGGGCTCCCAATCGCATAAACATTCTGGCCCGGGGCAACCGGATAGAAACCCATGGCACTCAGCACATACCATGCCGACATCTGTCCCATATCTTCATTTCCACACAATCCGTCGGGACCCGAATGGTAGAGGGTGCTCATCACAAAGCGGACACGATCCTGAGTTTTCCAGGGAGCCCCTGCATAATCGTAAAGATAAATCGTATGGTGGCTCGGTTCATTCCCATGAGCATATTGTCCGACCAATCCTGTCACATCAGATACTGTGCTGATGATTTCTGAACTTGTTGTAAACAGTGAATCAAGCCTTTCCACAAATTTCTCCCTTCCGCCTTCAATGTTGATCAATCCCTGAACATCGTGGGGAACAAACCAAGTGTATTGCCATGCATTGGCCTCTGTATAATGGCGGTCCTTCCCCTGACCAATAAACCGCGGATCAAATGGTGTGAGCCATTCACCATCGCTATTTTTTGGACGTGCAAAGCCAGTCTTTACATCAATAATATTTTTGTAGTTGGCAGCCCTTTGCATAAAAAGTTCGTAATCTTCAGTCTTGTTTAGTGCTTTGGCGACCTGGGCTACACACCAGTCGTTGTAAGCATATTCCAAAGTGCGGGATACCGATTCCCTGATCTTGTCATAAGGGACATATCCGTAATTCAGGTAGAACTCCAAACCAACCCGACCACGTGACCGATTGTCCGAAGGTGGGGACTGCAGAGCATTTTGCCTTATCCCTGCATAAGCTTTTTCAACATCAAAATTCTTGATCCCTTTCTGCAAAGCATCGAGGATAACAACGACAGGATGGTCACCGATCATGTCGTTGGTGTAGCTGTTCCCAAATTGCTGGGGAGTCGGCAGCCAACCACCCTGTTCGTATTGGGCGACCATTGTATTGATCACATCGTTGCTCCTTTGCGGATGGACCAAAGTCAGCAACGGCATCTCGGCCCTGAAAGTATCCCAAAGGGAAAAATCGCTGCGATAGGTGAAATCTTTTGAAGTGTGTTCGGCATTGTCAAGCCCCATGTATTTTCCGTCAACATCGCAAAAAGTGGCCGGGAATATCAGCGAATGGTATAGTGCTGAATAAAAAGTGGCCATTCGCTCCTTATTATAGGCTTCATCATTGCTTTTATCCATGGTTGCTTCGATCTTTTCCAAGGCTTTGTTCCACTTCGCGGAAGCCTCATTTTTGACTTTTTCAAAATCCCATCCCGGAATTTCGGTGTCAAGGTTCAGGCGGGCCTGGGCGATGTTTGTGTAGGAAATCCCAACTTTTATCAAGACGGATTCGTTTTCGGTAGTTGTATAATCAACGTACGCACCAATCTGAGTTCCGGCATCTTCCTTTGAACCTGCTTTTATTTCACTTTTGTTCCACGTTCCTGAAGCTGCAAATAGTTTGTTGAATCTGGCCACAAAATAAACGTTTTGCTTTTTGACGAATCCCCTTGAAGACCTGAATCCTTCTATTTCATTGTTATTCAAAATCTTAACAGCAGCGTCCGTACAGACGTCACCGATGCCGTGGTTCAGGTCGATCAGGATATGCGATTCGCCCGATTTTGGGAACGTGTATTTGTGGAATCCTGCCCTTTCAGAAACGGTCAGTTCAGCTTTGATGCTGTAATCCTGCAACTTAACCGAATAATACCCCGGTGAGGCAACCTCTTCCTGATGGGAAAATTTTGATCGGTAACCTTCTTCCGGTTTATCCTTGGTTCCGGGCACGACCTTCAATTTCCCGGTGGTAGGCATAAGCAGGACATCGCCCCAATCGCCTGCACCCATACCACTCCTGTGTAAATGACTGAAACCCATTACAGAATTGTCGCTGTAATGATATCCTGAACACCAGTCCCACCCTTTCACATCTGTATCTGGACTTAGTTGAACCAATCCGCCCGGCAAAGCTGCTCCTGGAAATGTATGTCCATGATAGTCGGTCCCTAAAAAAGGATTGACATAACCCGTCAGGTTACCACCGGCTGTTGCTGTAAAATGGATACCTGCCAATGCGAGGAGTACCATAAGACAGGCTGTTGAATGTTTAAAAATTTTAGTCATGATATGATAATTAATTAATTTTCAATATTTTCCATTTTCTTCACCTCTGACCGCTTAAAGGGGAAGATGATTGGTATTTCTATTCATTACCTATTTCGCACCCCTGATCCCCTGAAGGGGAAGATGACTTGTCTTTCAATTTATTTCTTTCAAATTCGTCTGTTTTTCACCCCTGATCCCCTAAAGTGGAATAATGACTTGTATTTCAATATATTTCTATTTATTTCCGTTTTTTACTGGAAACATATAAATTGCCACATCGCCAGGGTCCAATTCCAGGGAGCTGTCGTAGGCAGATGAAGGAACGATTGTGCCGTCTTTCTGGACTTTTTTCACAGTTTCGTCACCAAAAACCGTCAGGTTGATGCTGTTGATATAATCCTTGTTGACCACCACCATAAAGGTGTTTGCCCCGTTTTCGAGCAAAGAAACAAGCGCAGGGGCACCATTTGTATCCAAAACTTTAATTTGTTCCGGCAAGCTGGTCAAACGAATTGTCCCTTGCGGGATCGCTCCT